>JBBSMD010000370.1:0-1017 GCA_038233355.1 Propionibacteriales bacterium | reverse complement strand
GTTGCCGAACCGGGTGTGGTCACCGAGCGCACCGCCGTACTGCCCGACCCGTACTGCTCCCCAACCCGGGACGGTGGTGAGGGTCTTGAAAGGGCTCAGCGGGACCAGCCTGGCCAGCTGCTCGGTGGCGGCCTCGACCTGACTGTCCAGGTCGGCGAGCAGCGCCAGGTCGGCGGCCAGGACTGCCCGGGCGACGGCCGCGTCGGGCATCGGTAGCGCGTTGCGGGCGGCCTCGATCAGCCTGTGCGCAAGGGGTTTGCGGATCTGCACGTCCCGAGCAGCACCGAAGCGGATGAAGCGGCTCGCTCCGAGTGCAGCCAGCCGTGCCGGGTCGGCGAACTCCGCGGCGACCAGCCTGCCGACCTTCGTCTTCAGGACGTCAGAGACGGCCAGGGTCAGTCCGGGGAAGGTCCGGTCCAGCTGCCCGAGGAGCTGGGTCTTGGTGGCGGTCCGAACCTGCACCCGACTGATCCGGTGCGCCGACCAGGCCGTCAGTTCGGCCAGGACCGTCGTGGAATCCCGGACCGGCCACCCGCGGCCGGCCAGGAGCAGCTCCGTCATCGCCGCCAGGTCGACAGTGTCGGTCTTGATCGTGCGCTTTCCCATCACCCGACGCTGCTCGGTGACGTGCGCGGGGTTCAGCTCGAGCAGTTCCCAGCCGGCCGGCCAGGTCTGCAGAGCGAGCAGCGGCTGGTGGTAGTGCCCCGCGGCTTCGATCCCGACCTTGACCGCGGCGCCAGCAGGAAGGACCCGTTCGATCATGGCCACGACCGCACGCACCGACGGTGCCGTCATCGGACAGCCCAAGCGAGGCTTCAACAGCCTCGTCCGCGCCGCGTCAGTGGCCGAGATCGCGAACTCGTTCTTGCCGACATCGACCGCCACAACGACCGTGGACGACGTGACAGGGGCAGCATGCACAACCATGGACCCACCTCCGGGGGTGCCGGAAGACCAAGGACGCGCCAGCGCCCGGACCTTCACCATGAGGAACCTGAAGGTCCCTTCCTCGCACCT
>JBBSMD010000369.1:0-1029 GCA_038233355.1 Propionibacteriales bacterium | reverse complement strand
CGCAGCGTGGCCACCTCACCGAGCAACGGCTCGGGGTCGTCGTACCGGGTCCACAGTCCCTCGAGGTCGAGTACGCCGAGGCCACCGAGCCGGCCCAGCGCGACGGCGGTCTCCGGCGACATCACCGAGTCCATGGGGGCGGCGAGCAACGGGATCTCGAAGTGGTACGCGTCGATCTGCCAGCTCGTCGACACCTCCTCGGGGTCGCGGGTTCGCCGGCTCGGCACGATCGCGATGTCGTCGAAGGCGTACCCGCGGCGGCCACTCTTGGCCCGGCCGATGTCGATGTCCACCGAGCAAGACTAGAGGCGCTGACCGAACAGCTGCCGGCGGACGACCCCAGAAGGAGGTCATCCACAAGTTCATCGACAACTACACCGCTGAATAGGGTGAGCAAGGGCACACCCGCCGCGCTGGCGGACGACCCGCGGGCGCAGGTTACGAGGTGGTGTGGGCGACGGTCTATCGCTTCCACCAGCGGGTGGCCGACCGGTTCCGCTGCGGTCGCGTCTTCCTGGCCGGGGACAGCGCCCACCTGATGAGCCCCTTCGGCGCCCGCGGGCTCAACTCCGGCGTCGCCGACGCGGAGAACCTCGCCTGGAAGCTGGCGCACGTCCTGCAGGGCAGCGCACCCGAGGTACTGCTGGACACCTACGAGACCGAGCGGCGGCCGGCGGCGCTGGAGAACCTGGCGGTCACCGATGCCACGATGCGCTTTATGGTGCCGCCCAGCCGGTCGAGCCTGCTGCGCCGCGACACCGTTCTGCGGCTCTCTTGCTGGCTGCCGGCCGCGCGCCGACGGGTGAACTCCGGTCGGCCGTGCGAACCGCACCGTTAAACCGACTCGCCGATCGTGCAGTGCGGCTGCGGGGAGGCGGCTCCGGACGGGCCGGTGACCGTGCTCACCGGCCCCGGGCAGGGAGCCCGGCTGCGCGAGCTGGTCGGCGACCGAGTGGTCGGCGTGCTGCTGCTGGCGGCGGGCGACCTGCCGGATCTGCCCGCGACCGCCACGCCGCTCGTTGTCGCCGT
>JBBSMD010000368.1:0-1036 GCA_038233355.1 Propionibacteriales bacterium | reverse complement strand
TCGACGTGGTGGGTCCCCTGGGGCGGCCCTTCGCCCTGCCCAAGGAGCCGGTCGCGTGCACCCTCGTTGCCGGCGGGTACGGCAGCGCCCCCATGTTCGCCCTCGGTGCCCGGCTGCGCGAACGGGGCTGCGCCGTGCACCTGGTGCTCGGCGCAGCCAGCGAGCCGCGACTGTTCGGGGTGCTGGAGGCGCGCCGCGCGGCGCAGTCGGTCACCGTCACCACCGAGGACGGCTCGGTCGGGGTACGCGGCCGGGTCACCGACGTGCTGCCGGACGTGCTGGCCCGCACCGGCAGTGACGTCGTGTACGCCTGCGGCCCGATGGGCATGCTGGCGGCCGTGGCGTCGCTGGCCGAACGGCACGGCGCCTGGAGCCAGTGCGCGGTCGAGGAGTCAATGGCCTGCGGTATCGGCATCTGCATGACGTGCGTGCTGCCGGTCGTCGGCGAGGACGGCGTCACCCGCATGCTGCGCTCCTGCGTGGAGGGGCCGGTGTTCCGCGGCGACCGGGTGCGCTGGGCCGAGGTCGGCACCGTGCCGGCAGACACCCTGGGCGCACCCCGAGCCGGAGTGCACCGATGAGCCTGTGGCAGGCCGACCACCGCGACGGCAGCCTCGACCCGGAGGGGGGTGCGGTCGCTGCCGACGCCGGCCCGGTGGCACTCGAGCCCGGGGATGTCGACCTGTCCACGCAGGTCGCCGGCGTCCGCCTCCCGGACCCGGTGCTGACCGCCTCGGGCTGTGCGGCCGCTGGACGCGAGCTCGAGCCGTTCCTCGACCTGACCGCCGTCGGCGCCGTGGTCACGAAGTCAATCATGCGCGAGCCCCGTGCCGGGCGGGCGACGCCACGGATGGTCGAGACCCCGGCGGGGATGCTTAACTCGATCGGTCTCCAAGGTCCCGGTATCGACTCCTTCCTGGCCACCGACCTGCCCTGGCTGGTCAAGCACGGTGCCCGGCCGGTGGTGTCCATCGCCGGCGGCAGCCTGGGGGAGTACGCCGAGCTGGCCCGTCGGGTCGGCAGCGCTCCCGGCGTG
>JBBSMD010000367.1:0-1043 GCA_038233355.1 Propionibacteriales bacterium | reverse complement strand
CGGGCCGCGACGGTGGCGGCGGCGGTGCCGGCGTGGACGTCGACGGGATGCAGGTAGGCGATCCCGGAGTGGTAGTGGTCGTGGTTGTACCAGCCCACGAAGCGACGCATCCAGGTCTGTGCCTCGCGCAGGGTGTCGAACCGGTCCGGGTAGTCGGGCCGATACTTCGCAGTCTTGAAGTTGGCTTCGGAGTAGGGGTTGTCGTTGGAGGTGCGCGGCCTCGACAGGCTGCGGGTCACGCCGAGGTCTTCCAGCAGTTCGGCGATGGTGGTCGAGGTCATCTGGGCGCCGCGGTCGGAGTGCAGCACAAGCTGGTCGGCGGCGATGCCTTCCCGGCGGCAGCCGGTGTCGATGAGCCGCCTGGCGACGGTGTCGGACTCGACGGTGTCGACGGTCCAGGCCACGATCTTGCGGCTGTAGATGTCGAGGACGACATAGAGGTAGAACCACGCCCGTGGCCTCGGGCCACGGAGCCGCGAGATGTCCCAGGACCAGCACTGGTTGGCCCCGGTGGCCTCGACCCGCGGGGGCGTGTGGCCGCGACGGCGGTGGCCTCGGCGACGTTCACCGGTCAGGTCGGCTTCGGCCAGGATCCGATACATGGTCCGTTCCGAACACAGGTAGCGGCCTTCGTCGAGCAGCGTGGCATAGACCTGGGCGGGGGCCAGGTCGGCAAACCGCGGCTCGCACAGCACCGCCCGAATCTGCGCGCGCTCGTCGTCGGGGATCTTCCACGCCACGGTGCGGTTCGCCGACGCCTTGGCCCGTGACGGCCGCGCAGGTAGGCGCCCTTCGGCGGCCTGACGGCGGTGACGCCACGTCCGTGCCGACAGCCCGAACGCCCGGCACGCCCGGGCGACACCGACTTTCGGGGCCCACTGGTCGATGGCGGCGGTCACGGTGTCGTCGTGGTCTGCTCGGCGCTGTTGCGGGACATCTCCTGCAACAGCGCCGAGACTTTTCCCTGCGCGACGATCAGTTCGTTGGCGGTGTCCAACTCGCCCTCCAGGTGCTCGACCCGCCCCCGCAGCCGCGCCAACTCG
>JBBSMD010000366.1:0-1050 GCA_038233355.1 Propionibacteriales bacterium | reverse complement strand
GTGCTGCTGGTCGTGCTCGGCCTGCAGCTGGCGGCGTTCGCGTACTTCTGGCCGATCTGGACCGACCAGCTCATCCCCCGGGCGCAGTGGCTGGACCGGATGTGGTTCGACGCGTGGATCTGAGGGCGAGCGGCGAAGGCTTGGCACCCCCATGCGCCGTGCGAGGCGACCGCCATTGCGAGGTCGAGGAGGGCCATGTCACCGGTCAATGTCACCACCACGTCCCGGCGGTGAGCCGCTCATCCGGCCGGAGCGACGATGCCGTACTCGCGGATCTTGCGGTAGATCGTGGCCCGCGACATCCCCAGCCCCCTGGCCGCCTCCGCCTTGTTGCCGCCGGCGTCGACAAGACCCCGCACGATCGCGTCACGCTCGAGCGCTTCGAGCGGGCTCAGCACCCGCCGACTCACCGTGCGCGTCTCGGGCGGCAGGTCCCCGGCCAAGATGACACCCGTACGGCGGTGTGCGACCACCTGGCGAAGCATCGACAACACCTGCGCGACGTTGCCCGGCCAGGCTGCCCGCAGCAGCAGCTGCATGGCCTCGGTCGAGCAGGTCAGCGTGCCCGCGTAGCCCAACCGGGCCAGGAAGAATGGCACGATCTGGCGAAGGTCCTCCACGTGGTGACGCAACGGCGGGATCTCGACAGTACGGGGGAACGCCCGCAGCAGGGCACCGAGCGCGCGGCTCTGCGCTCCCGTCCCCAACGTGACCACCACCCAGGCGCCGGTGTCCCGGGCGGCCGTCTCGTAGAGGGCGTCGATCAGGGACCGAAGGACGCTGTCGCCTAACCGGTCCACGTGCCGTAGCACGACCGTGCCCGACTCCTCGAGGAGCGCCTGTCGCACGCTGCTCGACCAGTGCGGGTCGTCGTCGGTGCCCGCGGAGCGGCACAGCCACGGGCTGCGCCGGTTGGCGGCTACCGAGGCCTCGAGGGGATCGTTCGAAGAGGCCGCCGCCGCGCTGGAACGCGCCACCGGTCAGCACCTGGGTAAACGCCAGGTCGAGGCACTGACCGCCCGGGCGGGGGTCGACGTCGAGGCGTTCTAT
>JBBSMD010000365.1:0-1051 GCA_038233355.1 Propionibacteriales bacterium | reverse complement strand
TGGCTCGTTGCCCAGGGACTTCCCGGCTCGCGACCCCGCGGACCGCATCATCTACGCGACGGCGCGCACCCACGAACTGCCACTGGTTTCGTCGGATCGTCAGCTGCGGAGTCACGACTCGACAGTTGTCTGGGACTGACGACACCGGCGCTTGCCGGCCGAGCACCGGCCCCGCCCATGCCCCGTCCAGCCGACCGTGCGCGACGAGCTCGGCATCCAGGGCGCTTCGGTGCTCGGACTCCGTCCACCTCGCGGGGTCACCGGCGAGCGCACCACGGCTGCTCGACCGCAGCTCAGCCGCCGACCACGTGCGTGAGGGCGTGCTCGGCGATGGCGTCAAGCACCTGCGGCCACAGCTGGCGCGGCAGGTCGTGCCCCATGCCGGGGAGCACCATCAGCTCGGCGTCGGGTACCGCGTCGGCGGTGGCGCGCCCGCCCTCGAGCTGGACCAGCGAGTCGTTCTCGCCGTGGATCACCAGCGTCGGCGCCGGCACCGAGCGCAGGGCGTCGCTGCGGTCGCCGGACGCGTAGATCGCCAGCAGCTGACGAGCGACGCCCGCCGGGTCGTACGACCGGTCATGGGCCGCGCCGACCAGCCAGCGGCGCCACTGCTCGTCGAAGGGGTAACCCGGGGATGCGATGAGCCGGGACCCGGCGACGCCCTGCTCGATCGCTTCCTCCCGGTCCGAAGCAGGCGGGGCGTCGAGCACGGCCGACGCCTCCTTGGTCGGGGCGCCGATGCGCGGCGAAGGTGTCGACATCACCGAGGTCAAGGTGAGCACCTTGTCGGGGTGGTTGATCGCCAACGTCTGGGCGATCATGCCGCCCATCGAGACACCCACCACGTGCGCGGCCGGGAGGCCGAGGTGGTCCAGCAGGGCGGCCGCGTCGTCGGCCATGTCCTCGAGCCGGTAGGCCGCCGACGAGGTGTCGCCGTGGCGCATCGCGGCGTCGAGGTCGGGCGGTGGCGCGTGGTGCAGGTGCGTGGACTCCCCCACGTCGCGGTTGTCGAAGCGGATCACGAAGAAGCCGCGCTCGACAACGGCGTCGA
>JBBSMD010000364.1:0-1054 GCA_038233355.1 Propionibacteriales bacterium | reverse complement strand
CGGGCGATTCTCGACCTGGTGAAGTACGGCCCCACCGCGATGAACACGCAGCCGCTACGGGTCCTGCTCGTGCGCAGCGCCGACGCCCGTGAGCGGCTGCTCAAGCACATGGCCGAGGGCAACCGCGAGAAGACCGCTGCCGCTCCGCTGGTGGCCGTGCTGGCCGCTGACACCGCCTTCCACGACACGCTGCCGCGAACGTTCCCGCACTTCGTCGGCGCCCGGGATCTGTTCACCGACGACACCGCCCGCGAGCAGGCCGCCCGCTTCAACGCCACGCTGCAGATCGGCTACTTCCTGCTCGGCGTACGGTCCGCCGGCCTGGCCGCCGGACCGATGGGCGGCTTCGACGCCCAAGGGATCGACGAGGACCTGCTGGCCGGGACGACGTGGCGCTCGCTGGTCGTGGTCAACATCGGCCGACCTGGGCCCAACGCCTGGCGCGACCGTCTCCCCCGGCTCGGCGCCGACGAGGTGGCCCTCACCGTCTGAGCCGGTGAGGTAGCGTGTGCGCCGCGCTCCACGCGTGGGGGCAGGTAGCTCAGTTGGTACGAGCGTCCGCCTGAAAAGCGGAAGGTCGGCGGTTCGACCCCGCCCCTGCCCACCACTGAAACCGTCGAGGACGTACGCGGCGGACTACGGCCTGGCATCCCCAAGACGGTCAAGAGTCGCGGTCGGCGTGTGCCGGTGCCGAAGGAGGTCATGGCCGAAGCCGTCGCCTACGTCCAGGCCAAGCGGCTTCCGCCGGACGCGTACCTGTTCGCGGACAAGGGTCAGTTCTTCCGCCACGGGAACTTCTACAAACGCCAGTGGAAGGACGCCTGCGCTGCCGCTGGGATCGCCGGCGTCCGGTTCTACGATTATGCCGACTTCCGCGTTTGGAGTGTTCCCGCTTTTTTGGACACGGAAGAATCGTAACCATTCACGTGGCGGATGCTGGCGGTGTCCAGGGTTGTCCGGTGGTGGCGTCGCGTAGGGCGGTGAGGACGTCGTCGCCGTGTTTGCGGACGGTGGAGATGTAGCCGCGGACGCGGAGCCAGGCTTGGGCTCCGGT
>JBBSMD010000363.1:0-1060 GCA_038233355.1 Propionibacteriales bacterium | reverse complement strand
TCCCGTCGCTGGCGCAGGAGGCCGCCCGTGACCTGGTCCGGGTCCGGGAGGACGTCCGGGCCGACCTGATGCGCGCCCGGCACCGCACGTCCAAGCTGCTGCTGCGCCAGGGGATCCTGTGGTCGGGCGGGACCGCCTGGACCGGCGCGCACGAGCAGTGGCTCGGTCAGCAGCGCTTCGAGCTGGCTGGGTTGCAGGCCGCCTACGACACGACGCTGGAGACGGTGCTGCTGGCGACCTCGCGGCGCGCCCGGCTCGACAAGGCGATCGTGGAGATGGCCCACGAGCCGCAGTGGTGGCCGACGGTGTCACGGCTGCAGTGCCTGCGCGGGGTCTCGACGCTGACCGCGTTCGGGCTCGCGGTGGAGGTCGGGGACTGGCACCGATTCACCGGCTCCACGATCGGGGCGTTCCTCGGGCTGGTCCCGACGGAGAACTCCAGCGGTGAGGGCCGCCATCAGGGTTCGATCACCAAGACCGGCAACACCCATGCCCGCCGGCTGCTGGTCGAGGCCGCCTGGCACCACCGCCGGCCCTACCGGCCGACCAAGACGATGCGCGACCGCTGGGACCTGGCTCCCGCGGCCGCCCGGGCCCGAGGTCATGCCGGCAACCAGCGTCTGCACGACCGGTGGGTGCGCTTCAACGGGCGCAAGAAGCGGACCGTCATCGCGAACGTCGCCGTCGCCCGCGAACTCGCCGGTTGGTGCTGGTCGCTGGCGACGCTGACCGAGGACGCGCAGCCGGCCCGTAGCACCCGGGGCGGGCGGCGATGAGCACCCCGATCACCCTGCCGGCGGTCTACGAGTGCGCTGGCTGCGGGGAGCGGATGCTCGAGCGCCGCTGCCCGGACTGCCAGCTGTTCACCCGGCGGCTGGGCCGGGGCGGCTGCTGCCCGCACTGTGACGAGCCGGTCCTACTCGACGAGCTCACCGAAGCTGGCGGCTAACAGGAAAGCCCTGCTGCACAGGCGAAATCGTCGTGCAGCACCCGAGCCGGCTGGCCGGGACCAGGACGGCGGCAGCGCGTGGAGTGACCCGCGATCTAGCTATGAGCCGCC
>JBBSMD010000362.1:0-1064 GCA_038233355.1 Propionibacteriales bacterium | reverse complement strand
GCAGCGCCCGACGAACACCCCGACCGGCACGTGTACGCCGACGCGTCCGGTGGGCGGTACGCGATGGTCGCGGTCCAGAACGCGGGGCTCGCGCTCGACTGGGTGTCCGACCGCCTGGGCCTTCGCTGGCCCGAGCTGGCCGCGGCGGCGCAGCGGGCAGCGCCGGGGGCGGACGGGGTGCTCTTCGCGCCGTACGTCTCGGCCGAACGGGGGCGGTTGGCGTCGTGGGCGACGGCACCGGGATGGAGCGGCGCTGACCGGGACGGTGGGGCAGCCACGGCCGGTGGGACCGACGTGACGGTGCGCGTGCGGGCCGCCGCCGAGGCGCAGGCGTTCGTCGTCCGGCGGGCGTACGAGCTGCTCGACGCCCCGGCCGAGCGGGTGCTGCTCGTCGGCGGCGGTGGCCGTGACCGGTGGGTGCAGCAGCTGCTCGCCGACGTGCTCGGGCTGGTGGTGCACCGGGTCGAGCTGCGCAGCGCGGCCGCGACCGGAGCGGCGGTGCTCGCCGCCGCCGCCGCGGGCCATGAGCTGCCCGTACCCGCCTCGACCCGTCGCGTGGGTCCGCAACGCGTACCCGCACTGGAGGAGGCCTACGCGCGCTGGTGCGCCCACCTGTATCCCGGTTGAGCCGCGGCTGTCAGGGCCGGCCGTTACTGTCCGCGACATGACGGCCACGAGGGTCGGGCGGTAGCGGTGAGCGGCCTGCACGTGCACCGCGCGGAGCGTGCCGACGCGCTGGTGGAGGCGCTCGGCGCGGTGCTGCGCAGCGCCCCGGCCGACCCCTTCGCCATCGACGTCATCGCGGTGCCCGCTCGTGGTGTCGAGCGCTGGCTCACCCAGCGGCTGTCGCACTGCCTGGGCGCCGAGCGCTCCGGTGACGGGGTGTGCGCCAACGTGGTCTTCCCCCCGCCGACTCGGCTGGTCGCCGACGCCGTCGCGGCCGCGAGCGGCATCGACGCGGCCGACGACCCGTGGGCGCCCGAGCGCCTGCTGTGGACCCTGCTCGCCGTGGTCGACGACTGTGCCGGCGAGCCCTGGTGCGCCGTCCTGGCCCGGCACCTGCG
>JBBSMD010000361.1:0-1072 GCA_038233355.1 Propionibacteriales bacterium | reverse complement strand
TCGTGCGGGCCCGCCGGGCGTACGCCGCGACGTCGACCAGCCGCCAGGGGTGCCGCACGCCGTCGCCGGTCACCACGTACAGGTGCTCCGGCGAGGTGCCCTGCAGCTGCTCGAGCCGCTCGGCGTACGTCGCCATCTGCAGCAGTGCCGGCACCTTCAGCCGGCGGGCTAGCTTGGTGTCGGCCACCTCGTACGACCAGTCACCCAGAGCCGACGGCTGCTCGACGCGGAGCAGGAAATCGGCCTGGCCGCCCCAGGCGCCGTCGAACAGGGTGGCTTGATAGACGACGTCGGCGCCGACGCGCATCGCCACCACCGTCTCGCGGTCCGCGTCGCGTCGGCCCGCGCCGTCGAAGGCGGTGGGGATCTCGGTGACCTGCTTGCCCTCGGCGCGTAGCGACGCCAGGTAGTCGTGCTCGTGCGCCCGGCCGAGACCGAAGATCAGGTCGAGCTCGTCGGACTCCAGCGCCGGCCCGGCGAGGCGGCCGCGAGTCACCTGCAGGTCGAGGGTTGTGACGTGCCGGCAGGCGAGATGCTTGGTGAGATCGGTGGGGCTGAGCACCAGCTCGCCGTCGATGACCTGCATGCCGGCATCCTGCCGGACCGGTGCGACAGCGGCGCCGCTTCGCACATGCTGCTTTGGCCGCGGCGGGAGGGGCGCCGCCTCCCCGTGTTACGGCTGGCGGCCTTCGAGGTGCGCCACGCGCTGGCCGAGGTCGCCCGTGGACCTGAGGATCGCGTCGTTCTGCGACTCCACCCGGTCGATCCGACTCCCGAGCGCTGTGCCGAGGTCGTCGATCCGCCGGCCCAGCACGGAGACGACGATCCACATGGAGCCGAGCGCAAGGGAGACCGTCGCGGTGACGGTGCCCAGGTAGGCGGCCAGCTCCATGCCCGCAGCGTACGCTCGACGGCGGGTCCGACGGCCGAACGCCGTCCACAGGCACCCGTCCGCTGCCACCAGGTAGATGCGCCCGGCTGCGGCCTGTGGACGACGGCCGACGCGACTTGGTAATTGCGAGCATGCTCGACCGGCATGACCGACGACGACATCCCCCCGCTGCGCCGACCC
>JBBSMD010000360.1:0-1074 GCA_038233355.1 Propionibacteriales bacterium | reverse complement strand
AGTCTCAGCCCTTGCTGATCACGCCGTGATCACCCAAGGAGAGGACAGTTCGATGAAGGCCAAGAAACGACTGGACCAGGCCAGCGCGCCCGGCCCGGAGGTTCGTGCTGACCGTGCCCGGCAGGTGGGGCTGTTTCGTTACGCCCTCATCCGGGAGGCCGCCGACCCAGAGTTGACGACCCGGCAGCGCGGCCAGCTCGTCCGGGCCCTCGCGCAGTGTGAGCACACCGGACCGTTCGGGCAGCGGACGCGGGTCTCGCGGGTCACCCTGGATCGGTGGATCCTGACGTGGCGCCGGGGTGGGTTCGATGCGTTGCTGCCCTCAGCCCGCTACTGCGAGCCGCGGACCGCCGCGGCGGTGCTGGAGCTGGCCGCCGCGTTGAAGCGGGAGGTCCCCGCCCGCACCGCCGCGCAGGTCAGCGCGATCCTGCTCGCCACCGCCGGCCCGGCAGGGTCGGCCCCGTCGGCGCGGACGTTGCAGCGACACTTCGCGCGGCTGGAGCTCAACACTCGCCCGGATGGGAAGGCGCCGCGGGCCTTCGGCCGGTTCGAGGCTGAGGCACCGAACGTCCGCTGGACCGGCGACGCGCTGCACGGTCCGGTCGTGACCGGCCGCAAGACCTACTTGTTCGCCTTCATCGACGACCATTCACGCGCTCTGGTCGGCTACCGCTGGGGCCACAGCGAGGACACCGTCCACCTCCAAGGAGCGCTCCGGCTCGGCCTGTACTCCCGCGGCATCCCCTCGTCGCTGTATTTGGACAACGGCAGCGCCATGATCTCCGGCCAGCTCCTACGGACCCTGGCCGTGCTGGGGATCCGCCTGACCCACAGCCGGCCAGGCCAACCTGCCGGCAGGGGCAAAATCGAGCGGGTATTCCGGACCATCCGGGACCAGTTCCTCGTCGAGCTCACCGTCCCTGGTGCCCTGGCCGCTGTCAAAGACATCGGTGAGCTCAACACCCTGTTCACCGCGTGGGTCGAGACCGTCTACCACCACCGCGTGCACACCGAAACGCAACAGACCCCACTGGAGCGGTTCCTCGCCGCTGGCCCCGTCACGCCGCCCGACCT
>JBBSMD010000359.1:0-1075 GCA_038233355.1 Propionibacteriales bacterium | reverse complement strand
CGGGTCGTTCCGGTTCGCCCGCAACGATCTGGAGGACGACGGTGAGGTCTCGGAGATGACCGGCCCGACCTTCTCCCCCGACGGTGAGATCCTGTTCGCCAACGTTCAAACCCCCGGGCACTGCTTCGCGATACGGGGCCCTGTTCCGGGCGCTGTGGGCCTGAGCGGGCGGACCCGGGCCGTAGCCGCGAGGCCCTGACGCTCCCGCACCCGGTTGCCGGGCGGGCCGGCTCAGCCCGTGTTGGCGATCGATGCGGCCAGCGAGGCCAGGTGGTCCAGGCGGGCGAGCTCGGAGTCGAGCAGCTCGGGCCCCCCGCGGCGCCCGAGCACGACCCAGGCGTCGGTACCGCGCAGCGGTGCACCGGCCAGCAGCGTGTCGGGCCACGCGGCCACCTCGGCCAGCCGGGTGGATCGGTCTCCGGTCAGCCACCGCGCCGACTCGGGCACCGGCTCGGGGGCTGCCCCGGATGCGCCCACCACCGTCGGCGCTGCTCCGTCGGCACCGGGCCGAAGCACGAACGCCCAGTCGGAGCGGAAGGTGGCCGGCACCACCTCGGCGAGCCGGCGGACCGCCTGACCGGGGTCCTCGGTGAGGGCCTCGACCGCCTCAAGGTCGAGCTGCAGGCTGGCGCCGGCGGTGTAACGGGAGACCCACAGCACTCGCACACCGGCCTGGCGTTGACAGGCCGAGACGAGCGCGTCCGGCTGGGCGCCGGCGGGGAGGTTGCACAGGACATCGTCGACGGCCCTGCCGTCGTGGCGATGCTCGACGATCTCGATGGCCTCGATGTCTGCTCCGACCGCACCGAGGGCGGTCGCCAACGCTCCGAGCGAGCCGGGTACGTCCGGCAGCTCCACCCGCAGCAGGAGGGCCATGCGTGCATCGTCGCAGCGCCGGAGCGAGACGCCGAACCTGGCGGCTGCCTCAGCGGCCGTCGGGCCAGCCGAGCATGACCTCGTCCCAGCTCCCCAGCTCGCGCTCCAGCACGTCGCCGACGACGGCGCTGAGCTCGGGGCTCCAGGGCAGCTTGTCGATCTCACGGGCCAGGCCGGCCATGAACAGGTCGGAGTCCGG
>JBBSMD010000358.1:0-1078 GCA_038233355.1 Propionibacteriales bacterium | reverse complement strand
CCGTACGGATGCCGTCGACCAGGGGGGCATGGGTCGGCAGGCGGGTATCGGGTACCGCGTACGGGTCGCCGGTGGCCGTGCCCGAGCTCATCGCACTGTGACGGGGACGGCGGTGGTCGTGTCGTTGCCGAAGATGTCGACCACCTTGACCAGCACCGTGTGCTCGCCCGGCTCCTCGTAGAGGTGGTCAGCGGTCAGCTCGAGCGTGCGAGACGAGCGGGTCCGGTAGGACTGCCACTGGTTGCGGAAAGTGTCGTTGGTTCCCTCCGCCCCGAAGTCGACGGCCCAGTAGTCGACGTAGTCGCTCCACCCCGTCACCTTGTCGCGGACCGCCGCCGGCACGAGGTCAGGGTTGGGGAGCACGAAGTCGGCGAGCGTCACCTCGACCGTTCGGCGCTTCACGCCGGTGTCGACCTTGACATATGCGAGCTCGTGGAAGGTGATGTCCCTGGCCGCGACCGCCCGCGGGTCCATCACCTCACGAGGGATGCGACGCAGCCGCAGGTCCAGGCCGGCCGCCCTCGCCACGTCCTGCACGAGCTCGTGCAGACCCATCTCGAACTCCCAACCGAGCACGTCCACTGCCGGGTAGCCGGCACCAGCGGCCTCTTCGAGGGTGTCCTTGATCTCGGCGAGGGTGACGGGCGCGTCGACGGCCCCGACGTGGGCGGCTCGGGGACCGAGGGAGCCGTGAACGTGCTGGAAGCCCGCGGCCGGCTGCGCTCCGTAGAGCTCGACGACGAAGTCGAGGTACGCCTGCACCTGGGCGCCCGTCGTCTCGGCCTGCCACACCTGGCGCTCGTAGCGACCCAGGTTGGCCACCTCGAACGGCTTGCACCCTGGCAGGTCGAGGAGCCGCTTGCGGGTGGTGTGTATCGCGAACCGGCCGATGTCGGCGGCGATCCAGCGGCGCCCGAGGCGCTCGGCGACCGCCGCCGTAGTACCCGATCCCGCAAAGCAGTCGAGCACGATGCTGCCCTCGTCGGAGGAGGACTTGATGATGCGCTCGAGCAATGCCTCGGGCTTCTGGGTATCGTAACCGATCCTTTCTGGAGCCCAAGAGACGACAGGCTGAATG
>JBBSMD010000357.1:0-1088 GCA_038233355.1 Propionibacteriales bacterium | reverse complement strand
GGCGTACGACAGCAGCGGCAACGGCGGATGGCCGGAGTTGTGGGTGACGAAGTTGGACCGGTCGGGTACCAACAGGATGTTGTCGACGTAGATGCCGAGCAGCTGACGGACTCCTTGCACCCGGTCGACGTCCATCAGGTATTCGTCGGTGGTGGCAAGGATGTCGACGATGCCCTTCTGCCATCCGCGCAGCAGCGCGACGGCGAAGCCCCAGGCCGCGCCGGTCAGCCAGGTGAGCACGAGCAGGCGGCCCCACGGCATCGTGCGCACGCGCGGCATGCCGTACGCGAGCACGGCGACGACGACGGCGGCACACCCCGCCAAGGCGGCCGGGTGGCCGAACGTCGGTTCGAAGTACGCGCTGAGGGGCGGCAGCCAGGCATGCACGTTGCCGGACAGGCCGAGTGCCTCGACCGTGAAGGCGGCGAGCAGCAGTACCCCCGCGATCCCCAGCGCCCACCGCGACGCCACCGGTACGGCAGGTCCGGTGCCGGTCCTATCGGCGCTGGAGCGGGTGGCGGTCTGGCTCATCGGCGCCAGTATCGCGACCGGAGACAAGTCGGGCCGCCGTCACGCGTCCGACTCGCCGAGGTCCCTGGCAGGCCTGGGTTGGCGCCCCACGCCATCGCACCCCCGCCGGCGAAGCGGCAAGCACGGCGGGCCTCACCGTGGACACTCTTGCGCCGACACCGGATCGCTCTTATGGTCAATGGACTAGTGCTTTAGCCATTGGAGGTCGGGTGCTCGACGAGGTCAGCCTGGACGCGGTCATCGCGAAGGGGGCCGAGCGTTCCTTCGGCTTCCTCGAGCGGCTCGTGGCGGCACCGAGCACGGTGGGCCATGAGGTCGAGGCGCTGGAGGTGTTCGCCGACGAGCTCACCGGGCTCGGATGCTCGGTGCGCTGGCAGGAGCTGTCGCCCGACCTCGCCGCCGACCCGCGCGCGGGAGTCCCGCCGCAGACCCAGCAGCCGCGACGGCAGGTCGTCGCATCGATCGGTCCGGAGCGGGGTCGCTCGCTCCTGCTCAACGGACACATCGACGTGGTGCCGGCCGGTTCCCCGACCGCGTGGACCGCGCCGCCCTTCGTC
>JBBSMD010000356.1:0-1095 GCA_038233355.1 Propionibacteriales bacterium | reverse complement strand
CGTCGCCACGCGTGCCCCGCCCAACCGCAGCGTGACAACGGCGCCAGCGAGCACGAGCAGACCACCCAGGGCGAGCAGGATGACGCTGGTCGGCACCAGTGCCACGAAGACGAGGCCAGTGAGGACGGTGCCGGCGATCGCGCCGAGCGTGCTGATGCCGGAGAGCCGGCCCACGACCGTGCCCGTCTCGGCCAGCGATGCCAGCCGCAGCTTGACCACCATCGGCGGCACCGCCGACAGCAGCGCGGCCGGGGCGAAGAGCACAACCGCCGCCACGAGCAGCACCGCGGACGCGTCGCCTCGGTCAAACGAGAGCTCACCGGCCCACCGCACCGCCGGCAGCACAAGGGTGACCAGCGCGCCGCCCACCAGCAGCAGTGGTCCCAGCAGGCGGGCGGGCGAGACCAGGTCGGCGACACGGCCTCCGGACCAGGCGCCGGTCGCGATCGCCGCCAGCGCGACCCCGATGACCAGCGTGTTGGTCTGCAGGGTCAGGCCGAGGTATGGCGCGATCAGCCGCAGTGACATCAGCTCGAGCACCAGCACTGCGGCGGAGGAGCCGAACACCAGTGAGGTCGCGGCGGCCGAGCCGAGGCGCGGCCCGGAGTCTGCGGCGGGCTCGGCCACGTCGTCGCTCCTGTGGGTCGGCGCCTCATGGCGCAGCGGCATGCTCGGGCTCGGTCGGTGCGGTCTGCGATGCGCCTGCAGGCAACCATTGTCCGGACGCCGGCAAGGGGGCGGTCGGTGTCCGGTTCATGCCGTTTGCCACCCTGGGCGCGATCGTTGCCAGCCGAGCCGAGGAGGTCGTGGCGTGCCGAGAGCCGATCGCTGGAGCTGGCTGCGGGTGCTGTCGTCGTTCTTCGGCATCCTGATTGCCGTGGGGGCCGCCCTCGGCTTGGTCGTGGGGTTGATCGGCGCGTCGCTGGTTGGACCGCCCTCGGACCCGAGCGTCAACGTGGCCTCGGACCGGCAGACCAGTCCGCAGCGGCCCGCCGACGCCGCGGCCGGCCTGCCACGACAGGCGAGCGCCCCCAGGACGGCGACGCAGCCGTCGCGGTCACGTGAGGAGCGGACCGATCCGCAACGAACCCCTCG
>JBBSMD010000355.1:0-1111 GCA_038233355.1 Propionibacteriales bacterium | reverse complement strand
TCCCGGGACAGTTCACCGATCCTGGACGCGCGCAGCAGCACCGACAGGTGCCCGTCGAAGTGGGCGGTCGTGAAGTATGGCGTGGGCGCATCCTCGACCATCGCCTGCTTGTCGGCCTCGTCAGCGACCCAGAAGACGATGACGTCGCCGTAGCGCTCCCCCGTCTCGGCGTCGTAGGCGTCCGACCGCAGCCCGCGGAAGAAGACGAACGACTTACCGCCGACCTGATAGACCGGCCGGTCATCGGAGCCCTCGACCGTGACGTGCGGCAAGGCACGGGCTACCTCGTGGACGTCGTGGACGCCGGCTCGTCGGGTGTGTCCGGGCATCTGCAGATCGTAGATCCGGGTCGTGCCGAGGTGTGGGCGTGTGGGGTGGCAAGCCGTACGCGTCGTTACGGTGGCATCTGCCCCGCGTCCGAACCGTCGATGCGCCGACCGAGCGACGGGCGCTGGCCGACGATCAGCCGGGTGGCTCGCCAGTGGCGACCAGGACTACCGAGGGTGTCGGCTCCGAGCCCTGCACCGTGCGTACGACGACCGAAACGTGCCTCCCGCATGCACCGTCGAGCGCGTCGACCACCGGCTCGGGCTCGGCAGTCTGCACCGTCACAGCGACCGGGCTCGGCGCGCGACGGATCGCACCAGGTGTCCAGGGAAGCTCGCGGGGAGACGCGCCGCTCCGCCAGGTCCTTGGCCAGCACCAACGGGACGCTCGAGGTGGCGTCCTCGACCACGACGCGCAGCCAGGGCAGCTCACCGCGCGAGAGACGCCCGCCTGGAGCCGGGGAGACGATCCGGTGTCGCGACGAAGAGCTGCTCGGCTCTCTGCGACTCGGCCACCTCGACTACCGCGGCGTACGGCGCGGGGAGCCGTTGCTCGGTGCGCACCACGCCCGCCGAGCCGGCGATCACCGCGACGACGACCAGCTCGCGCCCTGGCCAGACGACATCGACGAATGGAGGTCCGCCACCGCAGAACCCATCACCCCCGGACCCGGAGAACAACCCTTCTAACCAGCCCTCACTTGAGGATCAGCCGATACACCACGTCCAGGGACTTGACCCGGTGGGGCGGGCGGGGCTCGAACCCGCGACCCAGGGATTATGAG
>JBBSMD010000354.1:0-1117 GCA_038233355.1 Propionibacteriales bacterium | reverse complement strand
TCGTCGGCGCTGACTGCGTCTGAGTGAAGGACGAGGTGCCCGAGCTCGTGCGCGAGGGTGAGCCGGACCCGATCGGCTGGGGCGCTGGTGTTGAACAGGATCACCGGATGGTCGCCGACCCACTGCGACAGCCCATCGACCCGGCTGGTCCCGAAATCCTCACCGATCAGAACGCATCCCGCGGCCTCGAGCCACTGCGCGAGACGCCGGACCGGTCCTGCCGGCAGGCGCCACTGCGCTCGCACGAACCGCGCGGCTTGCTCAGGGGTCACGTCCAGCAGGTCCAGGGTAGGCACGTGCTGATCGGCCTGCAGCGTCACCTCTTCGAACAGGTGGCTGGTGTGCCAGCGGTACATGTTCAGGCGTGCCTCGAGCTGGCGCCAGATGCCGGGTGGGGCGGTCATCCGCCGTCGCATGTGCGCGTCCATCGCCATCCCGCCGTAGGCACGACCGGCGTGTCGCAGGAAGGTCGGGGTCACCCCGAGGACGTGGGCGAGCCGGTCCAGGACATCCGGTTCTGGTTCGCGGAGCCCGTTTTCGTACCGGGACAGGGCTGCCTGCGTGACGCCGGCCTGCTCGGCCAGTTGCGCCTGCGTCAGGCCCTGCGCTCGGCGGGCGGTCTCCAGCACCTCGCCGAGGGCAGTCATGTGTCCTCAGCCCCGTCGGAGCGTCGGTCGGTCTGGGTGTCGCGGTGGGGCATGTCGATGCGCGGCGCGGTCGGGCCGGTTGCCCCGACGATGGGCGTCGCCTCGACGATCCCGGTCGTCGGTTCGGCCAGGACGTGCGTCCAGATGACGTTCTCGCGGCCGTCGCGCAGTGAGATCACGCCGGCGCCGACCTGACGAAGGACGGGGTCCCAGCGGTAGCCCGCCACCAGGCGTACTTCCTCGAGCCCGTCGAGGGTTGCGCTGTCCTGCTCGAGGAACGCGAGCGCGGTCTGCGTCGGGTAGGTCGTGACGCGGTCTTCGACGTCGTGCTTTTTGAAGCGCAGGCGGTAGCGGGTGCCGACGAACATCTCGCGCAGCGGTGGCCGGTCGACGACGTCGACCTCCACCACGTCGTCGAACGTCGACGTCAGGTGGGCCCAGGCACGGTCGTGGCACCAGCTGAGCAGCCC
>JBBSMD010000353.1:0-1126 GCA_038233355.1 Propionibacteriales bacterium | reverse complement strand
GGACACCGGCCTCGGGATCGAGCGCAGCGACCGGGTCGTGCTCGTCTCGGTCGTGCAGCAGGGGCGAAGCGAGGAGCAGAAGCGGGCACTGTACGCGACCCTAGCCGACCGGCTCCAGGACCGGATCGATCTGCGCCCAGAGGACCTGGTGGTGTCGGTGACCGAGAACGCCCGCGAGGACTGGTCCTTCGGCCTCGGCCGGGCCCAGTTCCTGGAAGGAGACCTGTGAGCACCCGCTGGGGCTCCTGTCCACCGCGGCGATCGGCGCCACTGTCATCGCAGCCACCCGCGGATCCGACTTCGCCCACTTCGTCGCCGTCGCCAGCCGCGACGAGGCCAAGGCGCGAGACTTCGCGCAGCGTCACGACCTTGCCCTGTCCTTCGGCACGTACGAGGACCTGCTGGCCGCGGTCGACGTCGACGCCGTCTACGTGGCCCTGCCGGTGAGCCTGCACACCGCGTGGACGGTCAAGGCACTAGAGGCCGGCAAGCATGTGCTGTGCGAGAAGCCGTTCGCCCCCACCGCCGCCGACGCGGCACGCGCATTCGACGCCGCCGACGCTGCCGGCCGCCTCTGTGTTGAAGGCCTGATGTGGCGCCAGCACCCACAGACGACGATGGCCCGCCGGTTGATCGCCGACGGGGCCATCGGAACCGTCCAGCTGGTACGGGCTGCGCTGAGCAACGACATCCCCACCGGGGACATCCGCCGCCGCGGGGCGCTCGGCGGCGGTGCACTGCTCGACCTGGGCTGCTACTGCGTCAGCGCCCTCCGGTTGTTCGGCGGTGAGCCCGAGCGGGTGCACGCCGAGGCGGTGCACGACGCCGACGGGGTCGACCTGCGGCTGGCGGCGACGCTACGGCTCCCCGCCGGAGCACTCGGCCAGTTCGACGTCGGGCTCGACCACCCCCGCCGCGATGAGCTCGAGATCATCGGCACGCTCCGGCTCCCCGACCCGTGGATCGGCCGCAGTCGTGCCGTGGAGCTGCACCGAGACGGAGAGGTCCAGCGCGTACCGGCACCGATCGACCCGGCCAGCATCCTCGGGACCGTGGAGGAGGCGATCTACCGCCAGGAGCTGGAGGAGGTCTCCCGCGCCATCTGCTCGGGCAGCGCCTGGCCGTT
>JBBSMD010000352.1:0-1127 GCA_038233355.1 Propionibacteriales bacterium | reverse complement strand
GGCTCGGCGCAGCGCTACCTCCCGTGGTTCAGCCTCGTGGTCGGCCTCGCCATCGTGGGAGCCGGCCTGTGGCTCCTCGCCGGCCGCAGCATCGCGGTCCCCCGGGTCAGGTCCCGCGGTGGCGCACCGCTCACCCGCTCGACGCGGTCGATGTTCGGGTTCGGGGTCTCCTATGCGCTGGCCAGCCTGACCTGCACGATCGCGCCCTTCCTCGCGGTGGTGGTCTCCGCCTTCCGGGCCGACTCCCTGCTCGCCGGCTCCGCGCTGTTCCTGCTCTACGCCGCGGGCATGGGGCTGGTGGTCGGTACGGCCGCGATGGCCGTGGCCCTGGCCGAGCAGTCGCTGGTGCGCGGCGCCCGGCGGCTGGGCCGGGCGGTTCCCACCGCAGGCGGAGTGCTTCTGCTCCTGGTCGGGGTGTACGTCGCCTACTACGGCTGGTGGGAGATCCGCGTCCTGCGCGGGGCGCCCGCCGACGACCCCGTGGTCGAGGCTGCCGCGGCCGTCCAGCAGTGGCTGGCCAGCACCGCCGCCGCGGTCGGGGCGGCGGGTTTCGCCGTGGTCTTCGGCGGGACGCTCCTGGCCCTCGGCGCCCTGCGAGTCACGCGCCGACTCCTCGACCGAGGGCGCTCCGAGGACAGTGTCACCATGAAGGCGCCGGCGCGCCGCCAGCCATGACGCGGTGCTCCGACTGCCCTCGCTCTTCCACATCGCGCAGCTGCTCGACGTGCTGCCTACCCGGCACCGGCGTCTGGACGAGAGCGCTCACCCCGACGTGTCGCCGTCTCGAGGTGCCCCAGCACCCAGCCACGGTGACAAGTCGGGAGCGCCGTCGGCTGTCGGACTGGCCCGGTGCCCGCGCCAGCGACGACGGCGAGAGCCTGCACTACGAGGGCACCGAGTTGGTGAAGGCGCTCACCGAGGTCGACGGCAAGGCGGCCTATCGGGTGGAGCGCACCACCGACGGCCCGAGCAACGAGACGTGACCGACCAACGGTGAGCATCTGGTGGTGGAGCTGAGGGGATTCGAACCCCTGACCTTCTCATTGCGAACGAGACGCGCTACCAACTGCGCCACAGCCCCAGAGCGGCGACAAACCTAACACGCGAGGCCCGCTCGACCGGGGGCC
>JBBSMD010000351.1:0-1142 GCA_038233355.1 Propionibacteriales bacterium | reverse complement strand
GCCGGCCCCCTTCTCGCTCGCGGCCACCGCCGCACCTCCAGGCTGTACGTGCGGGTTGCGCACGGTGATCGTGGTGCGGCCGATGACGATCCGCGAGCCGTCGCGCAGCAGTGCCTGCGGCACCTGACGCCCGTCGACTGTCGTGCCGTTGGTCGAGCCGAGATCGACTGCACTGACGCTGACCCGGTCACCGGCGATGGCAACCCGCACCTCCACGTGCTGGCGGGATACGCCGGGGTCGTTGATGCGCAGGTCGGCCTCGCTGCCCCGGCCGAGCACCACCCCTGGGGGCGTCACCGGGTGGCGCATCCCGTTGACCTCGAGCACCACGGGGGCCTCGCGCACCTGGGTGTCGCTGGCTGCCTGGCCGCTGGCCGGGGCAACGCTGGCGAGCGCCTTGCTGCGCACGTCGAAGCGGCCCGTGGTCAGCCGGTCTTGCCGCTCCAGCTGGATCGACAGCGGTCCGGCGAGGATGTAGTGCTGCTCGGCGGCGTACTGCTCGACCATGCGCGCTAGCTCTGCCCGCAACGTCTGCCCGTAGGCGGAGAGTCGCTCGTGGTCGGCCGGGGCCAGCTCGACGATGAAGGCGTTGGGTACCAGCATTCGGTCGCGAGAGAGGATCTGAGCGGAGTTGTCGACCTCGCGCTGCAGTCGCGCCGCGATCTCCACCGGTTGCACGGCGCTGCGGAAGGCGCGCGCGAACGCACCGGAGACCACATGCTCGAGCCGCTGCTCGAAGCGGTGCACCACGCCCACGTCCGTCGGCCTCCTTCCAGTTCACGTCCGCTCGCTCCCGCTGTGGGCGCCACTGAGCTGCCGCGGTTCGATGCCGCAACCAAGAGTGTGGCAGCCGCGCGCCCGACGGCCCGAGGAGCGCCCTCGATGGTATCGGTCACCTAGCGACGGACGGTTCTCCTTCGCCGGTCGCGGGGTGGCGCGGCGGCAGCGGTCCGACCGGCATCTGCCACTTCGTGCCACCGCCGCCGGAGGGTAGCTGCGTGCTAGCCTCGGGCACGCTCCGAGCCCCGAAGGGCTGGGCGTCGAAGGTGTCGCGCGCGAGTGGCGGAATAGGCAGACGCGCACGGTTCAGGTCCGTGTGCCCGAGAGGGCGTGGGGGTTCAACTCCCCCCTCGCGCACCACG
>JBBSMD010000350.1:0-1162 GCA_038233355.1 Propionibacteriales bacterium | reverse complement strand
CTCGGCGCAGACGTCCACCTCCGGCAGGCTGGAGCGAAACGACGGGGACAGCTGGTTCTGCACGCTGACCAGGCCGTCGCCAATGATGTCGCGGGCGAGCCGGATCTGGTCGGGGTCGGCGTTGGACAGGCCGACCCGCTGCACCAGCCCGGCGTCGAGCAGCTCGCGAAGCGCGCCCATCGTCTCCTCGTACGGCACGGCCGGGTCGGGCCGGTGGTGCTGGTAGAGCCCGATGGCCTCGACGCCGAGCCGGCGCACCGACTCCTCGGCCGCCTTGCGCAGGTACTCCGGCCGTCCGTCGACGTCCCACTCCGCGCCGTCACGGGTGTGCCCGCCCTTGGTCGCCACCAGGACCGCCGAGGTGTCACCGCCGTACGAGTGCAGCGCATCGGCGACCACCTCCTCGTTGTGGCCCATCTCGCCGTCGGGGGTGTACGCGTCGGCGGTGTCGATCAGGGTCACACCGGCCTCGAGGGCGGCGTGCACGGTGGCCCGGGACCGCTCGCGGTCAGGGTGACCAGCCACCGACAGCGGCATCGCCCCCAGCCCGATCGCGCCGACCTCGACGTCTCCGATCCTGCGTTGCTGCACGGCTGCCTCCAGTGGGTACGTGGTCACGCCGACCCTAGGCCCGGGTGACCACCCCGGCGCCGGCGGCCTCCCCGGCGTGGTTGGTTAGGGGTGGCCCCGGTGCCGTCCTATTGGACCGGGGCCACCCCGAGCTCATCGGGTCAGGCACCAACCCCACCCAACCGATGTCATGAGGTCCGTAGACTCGACGACGATGTCCGCGCCCTCGAGCACGCCGGTGCTGCCGACCCGGTACGCGCTGCCCCGAGGCGACGGTGCGCCAGGGTGGTCGCTGCAGGTCGTGTCCACCGGGCTGGCCTGCTGCGGAGTCGAGGTCTCGGCCGCTGTGCAGAGCCATCCCGAATGGCTGGCGTTGGGGGCCGAGCCTGCCGACCCCGGCTGCCGTGACTCCGAGTCCGACCGGGCCCGCCACGACCCCGCACACGACCCAGCCCGCCACGACCCCGCACACGGCCCAACCAGCCACGACCCCGCACACGACCCCAGCCACGACCCCCGCAGCCACGACCCGGGCGGCGGCGTCCACGTCCTGGTCCTCGCCGGCACGCTGACCGACAAGCTGGCCCCGGCG
>JBBSMD010000349.1:0-1163 GCA_038233355.1 Propionibacteriales bacterium | reverse complement strand
GCGCAGCCCGCCGTCTCGTACCGGGACCGTTTCAGCGTCAGGTCGAAGCGCCGCGTGCTGGGGGAGAGCACCTCGACCGCCAGCACCGGTGCGGTCGGCAGGTCGCGCTGCGTCAGGTCACTCTGCCGCGCGACGAGCACGTCGGGCTGCATGATCGTGTCGTCGGCGAGCGCGACGTCGAACGGGGCAACGAGCACCTCCAGTCCCTCTGGGCAGGCCGAGTCGAGCAGTCCGAGCAGTCGGGTCACCGCCCGCTGGTGCCTCGTCACCGGCGCCGGGGTCACGACGAGCACACCGTCGATGAGCTCGTACCGGTGCCCGTCATCGGGCATCGCATCCAGGTCGGCTCGGGTGAGCGGTCTGCTGCGCGGCAGCGTCGTCACGGCCTCCATCGTGCCTCCTCGTGGTCACGTGGTCCACCATGGCCGGGCGTGATCGATCTCCGCGGACGGGCGTCCACAGGCTCGACAGCCCGGCCGGGGCGACCGTGGGAGCGTCATTGGGAGTCGACGGTCGAGACGCTGCGCTGGGCGCTGGGCGCTGGCCGCGACGATGACCCAGACCCGTTCTAGCGCTCGGCGCCGGCGCCGCAGCGCGGCTGCCTTTGCCGCTCAGCCGGCGGCCGCCAGGTCGTCCGGCGTCACCGCCACCAGCTCGCGGTCGTTGGCCCGGTGCACCGGCCACAGCCGCACGCCCGCCTAGGTGGCGGCCTCGGTCAGCCGCTGCGCCCACGTCCGCTCCGCAGCAGTGATGCCGGACCGCCCTGGCCGGGAGATCAGCAACGCCGCCGAGCCGTCGCCGAGTCCGTCACACACCTCGCGGAGCACGAACATCAAGGAGTCGAGCATCGCCGGCTCGGGAGTGCGCGGCAGGTCACTGACCTGCTGCAGGACGGGAGTGGCGCGCCCGTCGGCGGTGAAGAAGGTGATCCACAGCAGCCGCTCGGAGAACCCGAGCGGATCCATCAGGGCGCGCCAGTGCCGCCACAGGTCAGCCTGCGTGCCTACGGGCGGCATGTCCTCGGGTCGGCGCAGCGGGGGGATGTCGTCGTCGGTCATGCCGGTCGAGCATGCTCGCAATTACCAAGTCGCGTCGGCCGTCGTCCACAGGCCGCAGCCGGGCGCATCTACCTGGTGGCAGCGGACGGGTGCCTGTGGACGGCG
>JBBSMD010000348.1:0-1167 GCA_038233355.1 Propionibacteriales bacterium | reverse complement strand
GCGGGCAGCGGGGGTCGAAGACACCGGCGTCGAGGTCGGCGCGGCGACGCGGCAGTGGCAGGACGCTCCCGTGCCGCTCGCAACGGTAGGCACCCTCCCCGTACACGACCATCGAGCTGGCCAGCACCAGCCGATCGACTCCTCGAGCCGCCATCGCGGCCAGCAGCACCGCGGTGGCGAGGTCGTTGTGTGCGGCATAGCCGGGCAGGTCCTGGGCATCGACCCCGTTGCCGACCATTGCGGCCTGGTGGCACACCACGTCGACACCTGCCAGCAGCGGTTCGAGGGAGTCCCGGTCGCGGAGGTCGACCTGGTGTACGTCGGGTGGGACCGCCGAGCCGGTGGGGTGGGCGAGGCCGAGCATGACATCGACCCCGACGACCTCGTGCCCGACGTCGCGAAGTGCCGCGCCGACCACGGTGCCGATGAACCCGGCGGCACCGGTCAGCAGCACCCTCACGGCAGCTCGAACGGCAGGGTCATGCCGTCGTGCACCGAGGCGCAGGTGCAGGCGGGCTCCCTGCCCTGCCCGGGCAGGCCGGGCACCGCGTCGGCGAGCAGCGCCTTGAGCCGGTCGATGTTGGCGGCGAACACCGCGAAGACCGTCGCCTGGTCGACCGCGCTGTCGGCGTCGAGGCCGGCGTCGAGGTCGGTGACGAGTGCGAGCGCGGCGTAGCACAGACCCAGCTCGCGGGCGAGCACGGCCTCGGGATGTCCGGTCATGTTGACCAGCGACCAGCCTTGCGCGGCGTACCACTGCGACTCCGCCCGGGTGGAGAAGCGCGGACCCTCGATGACGACCATCGCGCCGCCGTCGACGGCCTCGACCCCGCCGCGTGCGGCGACCCCCAGCACGTCGGCGCGCAGGCCCGTGCAGTACGGGTCGGCGAAGCCGACGTGCACGGCACCGCTGTCGAAGTACGTCTGCACCCGCGTGCACGTGCGATCGACCAGCTGGTCCGGTACCACGAGGGCGCCCGGGCCGAGCTCGGGCTGCAGGCTGCCGACCGCACACGGCGCGAGCACTCGCCGTACTCCCAGGCTGCGCAGCGCCCACAGGTTCGCCCGGTAGTTGATGCGGTGCGCCGGGAAGCGGTGGCCGGCGCCGTGCCGGGCGAGGAACGCCACCGGGCGTCCGTCGACCGCCCCGATCGCGACCGGGCCGCT
>JBBSMD010000347.1:0-1169 GCA_038233355.1 Propionibacteriales bacterium | reverse complement strand
GCGGCCGCAGCCCTCCGCTGACCTACCGACGTACGGGTCAGCCGACAATCAAGCCGCAGTCGACGCACATCAGGTCGGGGCAGTCCGCCTCGTGCCCGTCGGGGCACGGCGGTTGCACGAACTCACGCTCGCTGCGGCAGTGGCAGCAGTACAGCCGGACCAGCACCGTGGAGGTCACCATCGTCGACATCGTCACTCCTCTCACCACGCGGCTCGTCGCTCCTGGCTCCTCCGACCTTGTCGGCGGACCAGGACCGACCTCCACGGTCGGGGCCTCCTCAACTAGCGAGGCTTCGATGGGCACGTTGCCACGCGGTACCGACAGGACTTCGGAGCCACGCCGACCCGCCGACCTGCCGACCCGCCGACCCGCCGAGTGGGCCCGACCGGCCGACCCGCCGACCCGCCGAGTGGCCCCGACCCGCCGACCTGCTGGCGCGCCGACCTGCCGACCTGCCGAGTGGCCCCGGGTGGTCGTGGCGGGTGGTCGTGGGCAGCCACTCGGGGCCACTCGCGTGGACGGAGCGACCCGCCCACTGCACCCGACTGATCTCCACCGGTGCTCTGCTTCGTAGGCTGACCGTCATGACTCGGACCGCGGCGGCATCGCTCGACGCCGCCGACGAGGACCTGCTGTCCGCACGCGCGTTGAGGCTGCTCGACCGGATGCGCACTGCCGGCTCGGTCCTGGTCGCCTTCAGCGGTGGCGCCGACTCCGCCCTCGTGCTCGCCGCCGGTGTCCGCGCGTTGGGCACCGCTCGGGTCGCCGCGGCCACCGGCGTGTCCGACTCGCTCGCCGAGGCCGAGCTGACCGGTGCGCATGCCCTCTGCGAAGAGCTCGGCGTCCGGTTCCTCACGCCGCGCACACATGAGCTGCGGCGCGCCGGCTACCGGGCCAACGCGGGAGACCGGTGCTTCTTCTGCAAGGCAGAGCTGCTCGAGGTGCTCACCGCTGTCGCCGCCGACCTCGGTCTGGCGGCGATCGCCACGGGCACCAATGCCGACGACGTGGTCGCCGGGTTCCGGCCGGGGATCCGGGCCGCCGCCGAGCGGGGTGCGATCACGCCGCTGGCCGACGCCGGGATGACCAAGGCGCAGGTACGCTCGCTCTCCCGGCGCTGGGGGCTGCCGACGTGGGACAAGCCGGCCGCCGCGTGCCTGTCCTCGCG
>JBBSMD010000346.1:0-1173 GCA_038233355.1 Propionibacteriales bacterium | reverse complement strand
TTCACTCGCGGGGCCGAGAGCACGCTGCTGGCCGGTGACGGCTCCCTGCCCAGCGCCGACGAGCTGGGCAAGCAGGTCGAGCAGTTCCTCGCCGGCATCGACCGGGGCGACGGTCAGGGCGACTGAGCCGGCGTCGTACGTCGCCGAAGCTGGCTGGCGTCGGCGCGTGGAGGTGCTTGCCATGGTTTCGCGGAGGTACTTCCCATGGTTTCCGGACGCTTCCCATGGCGTACGCGCCATGAGAAGCGTCCGTTTACCACGTTAACGTGGTAAACGGGCGGCCAACCCCCGACCCGGCTGGGGGACGTCGGCGGGGCGAACCGCGTCATTGCGCTACCGCACAGCCTGCGAGGATGCGCGCGTGCCGTCGTCGCTGTCCGAGCTGGTGGAGCTGCTGGCGCTGGAACGGCTGGAGGAGGACCTCTACCGCGGTGGTCAGCCGCCCACGTCGACGCTGCAGCGGGTCTTCGGCGGCCAGGTCGCGGCCCAGTCGCTGATGGCGGCCGGCAACACCGTCGACCCAGTCCGGTTGCCGCACTCGCTGCACTCCTACTTCCTGCGCGGCGGCGACACGACGATCCCGATCGTGTACGACGTGGAGCGCATCCGCGACGGCGGGTCGTTCTCCACCCGGCGCGTGTCTGCGCGCCAGCACGGGCAGGTCATCTACTACCTCACCGCCTCGTTCCAGCAGGCAGAGCCGGGCTACGAGCACCAGGACCGGATGCCCGACGTGCCCCCGGCGCAGGACTGTCCCGACCTGGCCGAGCTCCTGGGCCGGATGAGCAGCCGGGCCGCGGCCGGGTGGCGCGAGGAGTGGTCGGCGCTGGCCGTGCGCTACGTCGGCGACACCTCGCCGGGCGGTGGAATGGACCCGTCGCAACATCCCGCACAGGCGCGGCTGTGGTTCCGCGCGGCGGGGGTGATCGACTCCGACGACCAGGTGCTGCACCGGTGCGTGCTCACGTACGCCTCCGACCTGACGTTGCTCGGGTCGTCGCTCACTCCGCATCCGGTGATGCTCGGCTCGAAGAACCTGCAGGTGGCCTCGCTCGACCACGCGGTCTGGTTCCACCGACCGTTGCGGGCCGACGAGTGGCTGTTGTACGACCAGGTCTCGCCCTCGGCCACCGGCGCTCGCGGCTTCGCCGCCGCCCGCATCTTCGACACCAG
>JBBSMD010000345.1:0-1181 GCA_038233355.1 Propionibacteriales bacterium | reverse complement strand
CGACTCGGGTCCGCCGACCCGTGTCCGGCCAGACAACTGTTAGACAGGCAACCGCTCAGCGAGCCAACACCGCGTCCACGACCGGTCGGGCCCGCTCGACGTGGCTCAGCAAGCTCCCCATCAGGCTGTCGCGGCGCTCGAAGAAGCCGGTGGGACCGAGCCGGTACAGCAGCGCTCGGACCAGCAGCTGGCCCCAGTCGTCACCGGCCGCCCACCGGTCCAGCAGCGCCAGCGGCGCGCCGCGGAACGTGACCGCGTCGGTGACCGCGATGGCGTTGGCCAGGCCGGCCGGGCGGAAGTAGAGCGGCCAGTCGATGACCGCCGGGGCCTGACCATCGGCGAGCAGCACGTTGGGCAGGACGTCACCGTGGATCGCCTGGTCGGGCTCGGTCACCGGAGCCAGGTGCTCGCGCAATCGGGTCACGAGGGAGACGGTTTCGGGGTGGCCGATGGGGGTGGCGTCTTCCCAGGCCAGGCGGTCGCCGTACGACCACGGGTCGTCGCGCTCGTCCAGGAATCCGGGCCGGGGCAGCTGCGGTAGTCGGGCGTGGAAGGCGTCGCTCGCCTCCCGGACCGTCTCGATCTCTCGGGGCAGCTCGGTGTCTCGACCGGGTACGAACACATGCGCGCCCCAGCCGTCGACCGACCAGTGGCCCTGCCCGGGCGCCGGCGCGACCGGCTCGGGCACGCGCACCTCGTCGTGGGCGGTCCAGGCGGCGTACACCTCGCAGATCCAGGCGTGCTCGGGCACACAGCCGACCGGTTTGAGCACGAGCCGGCCGTCGGTCCACGCGTTTCCCTGGCCGCCGGGCAGTCGCCGGAGCTGGTCGCCGCGTGCCCGCAATGCCTGTACCGCTGCCGGTGTCGGCCCGCGGTGGCGCCACTCGCGCTCGGCGGCGGTGTGCAGGCGCACCGGCTCGTCGGGCATGTGACGAGACGCTACTGCGGGTCCTGGCAACGACCAGCCACATCCCGCGAGACAGGTCGTCGACGTGGCCAGCCGGATCCCCGACTGTTGGCTGGTGGCCCTTGCCGGTCGGGCACCACGCGCACACCAACCGCCCCGGGGAATTCGCCGAGCCGGTTGTGGCCCGGCTCGGCGACTCAGCTGGCTCCCGACCGTAGACGGCGGGACGACAGCGCTCGGAGTCTGGTCACTAACGACATGCCGTCGCGGCGGG
>JBBSMD010000344.1:0-1181 GCA_038233355.1 Propionibacteriales bacterium | reverse complement strand
CGACGTGGCCAACGCGTCGGCCATCGCCGCTGCCTCGCTGCGCACCCAGCCGTACATCGACTCGGGAATCGTGGCGCGGGGGCCGTCGCCGAGCCCTGCCAGCACCTGCTCGGCGAACCAGAACTTGACGGTAGGGGCGTACTGCGGCCAGTCGAGCACGCCGTCGAGGGCAATGTTGACCCGGCGCAGGAGCTCGGCCTCCGCCAGCCGCAGGGACACGTTGGTGCGTTCCGCGTCGAGTCGCAACCCCTCGCCGTCGATGCCGACCACACCGGCGAAGCGGCGCCAGAGCAGGTCTGCTGGTCGCCCCCGCGGTGGCACCAGTACGACGTGCAGGCGCTCGGGTGGCACATGGTCACCCCAGGCGCGCAGCACCTCGACGACGTGCTGCTGGCGCCAGAAGATCCGGGCGGCGCGCCCTTCCCGCTCGGGTGCGGCGAGCCGCTGCACGTACTGCTCGAAGTCGAGCCGCTGGCCATTCTTCAGCGACTCCTGCCACATGGCCGGCACCTGGCGACCGAGGTCACGCGCGGTGTAGACGATGTGCACCTCGGCGGTGCCGAAGGAGGCGACCGTCCGTGCCTTCGCCTCCGCGTCGGCCCCGGCAAGCAACTCGTGCGACACGACCACGGAGTGCCCGGTCCACGCATGCGCGGCGGCCGCCAACTCGCTCCACGCGCCGTCCGCTCGCGGGTCGTGGTATCCGCCGAAGTCGAGCCCGCGCAGGTCGAGCACCGCCTCGTAGTGCGCCGTTTCGCGGGTGCCCGGGTAGAGCACGCCTTGCTCGGCCAGTGCGGCTCGGTTGCGGAACAAGACCGCCTGCAGGTACGTCGTGCCCGTCTTGGGGGCGCCGATGTGCAGGTACACGCGCGTCGTCGCGGGCGTCATCTGGGAGCTGGCCTCCACGGCGCTGTCGGGTGCGGACGATACCGGCGGGCACGCCGATGCGTGTGGCCGATGCGTGTGGAGAGTAGTCCGCCCTAGGCTCGCCGTCGTGGTGACCTCGCCCGGGCAGCCGCCGCACGGAGGTCCCGGAGGCCAGGTGCTGGATCAGGCGCAGCTGGCGTTGTGGCGCTCGGCGTTGCAGCGGGCCGGTTGGACCGTGGAGGCCGTGACCCAGCTGCTGGGTCCGGCGGCGTGGGCGGCTTTGCTGCGCAACCAGACGGTGCCCGCGTTGCGGG
>JBBSMD010000343.1:0-1187 GCA_038233355.1 Propionibacteriales bacterium | reverse complement strand
GACTACTCATCGCACCATCATCGGCGATGCTCATCGAAGCCGGAATGATCGAACTGGACATGGACTTGATCCTGAATCTCGCCCTGCGTCAGGCGGACTTGCTGTGAACCGCTGGTCTCAACTCACCCTGACACGCAGGGAGAGGCTCAGTGGCCACATCGGCTGCTCTTGGCCTGACTGCACCCACACATCGGGAGCGAGCGAGGGCCCTGCCCACACCTCCGACACCGCGAAGTGGGTGTAACCACGACGCTCGCCTTCCGCCGTACCCAGGAAGATGACGGCTGATCCCGCCGGTCCGCTGTCACGGGCGCACGAGGCGTACGTCGGCGCTGGCGGGAGGCTCAGCAGCACAGCCAGCAGCAGCGTCATCGCTCCGGCGCTGACGAGACGTCTCATGCATGCAGTGTCTCGCGTCCCACCGCTGGCTCAGAGGACCGTCGCTCGATCGTGATCTCTGCAAGGACAGCCGAGACGCACGCCGATGGCGCCGCCCTCTCGCCCTGCCGGGCTCACCCGCGGCCGGGCGGCGCCGCCCATCCGGACAGGTCCGGCCCCTTGGGCACGATGCCGCTCGGGTTGATCTGGTCGTGGGTGACGTAGTAGTGGCGCTCGATGTGGTCGAAGTCGACGGTGTCACCGAAGCCGGGCGTCTGGAACAGGTCGCGCGCGTACGCCCACAGCACCGGCATCTCGGTGAGCTTGCGCCGGTTGCACTTGAAGTGCCCGTGGTAGACCGCGTCGAAGCGCACCAGCGTGGTGAACAGCCGCACGTCGGCCTCGGTCAGCCGGTCACCCACGAGGTAGCGCTGGTCGGCGAGCCGGCGGTCGAGCACGTCGAGGCGTTCGAACAGCGCGTCGTAAGCCTGCTCGTACGCCTGCTGGCTGGTGGCGAACCCGCAGCGGTAGACGCCGTTGTTGACGTCGCGGAAGACCTCGGCATTGACGGCATCGATCTGCTCGCGCAGGTGTTCGGGGTAGAGGTCGGGCGCGTCCGGCGCGTGGTACGCGGTCCACTGCGTCGACAGGTCGAGGGTGATCTGCGAGTAGTCGTTGGTGACGACCCTCCCGCTGGGGACGTCGACCAGGCAAGGCACGGTCACCCGCCCCTCGTACGCCGGGTCGGTGGCGTGGTAGGCCTCCGCCAGGAAGCCGATGCCGAGCACCGGGTCGCGGCCACCCTCGTC
>JBBSMD010000342.1:0-1190 GCA_038233355.1 Propionibacteriales bacterium | reverse complement strand
CTTCACCGCGCTGTGGGCACACGACCACGACGCCGAGCGGCAGCTGACGATCGACCTGGTCGACCGGCTGCTTGCCCGCTGGCGCGCCCACCAGGGCATGCACGTCTACCACTACGCGGCGTACGAGATCACCGCGCTCAAGCGGCTGACCGCGTGCCACGGCGTGCGGGAGGTCGAGCTCGACCAGCTGCTACGCGGGGAGCGGTTCGTCGACCTGTACGCGGTGGTGCGGCGGGGCCTGCGGATCAGCAAGGAGTCGTACTCGATCAAGAAGCTGGAGGCGTTCTACTGGGCCGGCGAGCGCAGCCGCGACGCCGAGGTCGCCGACGCGATGGCTAGCGTCGTGGCGTACGAGCGGTGGCTGGTCGACAGCGGCGACGACGTGCTCGACCAGATCGAGGCCTACAACCGCGACGACGTGGTCTCCACCCGCGACCTCCACGACTGGCTGGAGCAACGGCGGGCGGAGCTGGAGGACGCTTTCGGCGCGCAGCCCCGGCCGGACGAGGCGCTGTCCGAGCCCGACCGTCCGCTGAGCGACCAGGAGCTTGCCGAGCTCGACCTGGCCGCCCGGTTGCGGGAGGCGGGGGAGCCGCTGCTGGCCGACCTGGTGCAGTGGCATCGCCGCGAGGAGCGGCCGGCGTGGTGGGAGTACTTCCGGGTCCGCGACCTGCTCGTCGAGGAGCTGGCCGACGACGGGTCGACGCTGGGCCCGCTGTCCGAGCCGTACGACGTGGGCAAGGAGAAGCGCAGCACGCTGTGGCGCTACGACTTCCCGCCGCAGGACACCCGGGTCCGAGTCGGGCAGACCGTCGACGACCTCTACACCGGTGAAGGCGCCGGCACGGTGACCAAGCTCGACCCGGCCGCCGGGTATGTCGTGGTCAAGCGCAAGGCGGAGCCGAGACGGACGCGCGGCTTCGGTCCTCCGGGGCCGATCGGCACCACCGTGCTGCGGCAGTCGATCGCCACCACCGGCGAGGAACTGCTGCGCGGTGAGGCCGGACTCGGCGTCGCCCTGCTCCGGCGCCACGTCCCGGCCGACCTCACCCGCCGACCCGGCGAGACCGCCAAGCAGGCCACCGTCCGGGTCGGACGGTCACTGCGCGACGAGGTGCTGGCCGTGCAAGGACCGCCGGGCAGCGGCAAGAGCACCGTCGGCGCCGAGCTGATCCGGGCGCTGCTCGACG
>JBBSMD010000341.1:0-1216 GCA_038233355.1 Propionibacteriales bacterium | reverse complement strand
GTGCTGGCGCTCGCGCTGGCCCGGCTCAGTGGCTCGGACGAGCTGCGGCGGCTGGCGTACGGACCCGTTGACCGGCCTGGGCAACCGCCGCCGGGCCAACGAGCTGGTCGAGCAGGCGCTGGAGGCACGAGGTGCTCGTGGCCCTGTTCGACGTGGACGGCATGAAGAGGGTCAACGACCAGGCGGGTCACGCCGCTGGCGACCGACTGCTGCGCCGGGTGGGGGCGCTGCTCTCCAAGGCGGCCGCGTCGTTCGGCGACGGGCACGCCGTACGGCTGGGCGGTGACGAGTTCGCGCTCCGCGTCCTCGACGGGGACGCGGCCGAGGTGGAGTCGGTGGCCGAGAAGGTGGTCGACGCCGGTACCGACGAGATCCGCGGCACCGGCCTGTCGGCCGGGGTGGCCTCCTCCCGCGACGTGGTCGACTTCACCCCGGCGCCGCGAGCGGTGTTCCGGTTGGCCGACGCCGCGCTCTATCGGGCCAAGCGCTTCGGGGGGTGCCGCCTCACTCGCCGTCCCGGCCGTGGCCAGGACCCCGACGGGCCGTTCACGCGCAAGTTGAGCCTGGGCGGACTGTTGCCACAGTGCCAAGGGGTGCTCGAGCAGCCTGGTGCCCGGCGCACGTTGCAGTGCCTGGTCGACGTGGCCGAGCAGGAGGCGGCCGCGCTCAACGCGGCGGCCTGGTGGGTCTCGCTCGCGCCGGCGGGAGCAGACGAGATCTCCGAGGTCGCCGGCGGGATCGATCGCGACCCGCAGCACGTACCTCCGCTCGACCTCTTCCCGGTGCGCTCGTTCCCGCTCGCCGACTTCCCCGCTACCGTCGAGGCACTGGCGGGCAGTGCGTTCTGGGTGTGGAGTGACGACCCACAGGCCGATCCGCAGGAGGTGGCGCTGCTGTCCGACTTCGGTTATCGAGCCAACTTCGTGGTCGGAGCGACGGGCCCGCACGGTCACCGCTGATTGGTGGAGATCTTCCTCGACCCCTACAGCTCGATGCCGGCAGCGGGTGAGGCGTTCGCTCAGCGGCTGGTGGCCGACGTGCAAGGGGCGGTGACGCAGAGCAACGCCGAGGGCCCGACCGTGTCGCCGGGGGACCGGCTCAGCTCTGCACGCGGCCCGACCTGGCCTGTAGCCGCTCGATCATGTCAGACGCCTGCGCCTTGGTGAGGTCGGCGGGCACCTCCTCACCGGCCTCGCGGGCCAAAGTGGACAGGTAG
>JBBSMD010000340.1:0-1216 GCA_038233355.1 Propionibacteriales bacterium | reverse complement strand
GCGACCGGGCGTCGGCCCCGCCTGCACGGCATCGGGGTCGAGGTGCTCGGCCTGGAGGCGCACGACCGGTTGGAGGTCGACGAGCACCTGCGGGTGCAGGGCACCAAGGGCGAGGGTGTGCCGGTGCTGGCCATCGGCGACGTCGCCGGCAAGGGCGCCTTCACCCACGTGGCGATGTATCACGCCCGCATCGCCGCCCGCATGATCACGGGCGAGGAGGGCCCCGGTGCCGACCACGCGGCGCTGCCCAGGGTCACCTTCACCGACCCCGAGATCGGCGCGGTCGGCATGACCGAGCAGCAGGCCCGCGACGCCGGTCTCGACGTGCGCACCGGCTTCGTCGAGCTGCCCACGGTCAGCCGTGGCTGGATCCACAAGGCCGGCAACGACGGCTTCGTCAAGCTCGTCGCCGACGCCAACGCCGGCGTGCTGGTCGGGGCCACGAGCGCCGGACCCAGCGGCGGCGAGGTGTTGGGCGGGTTGGCGGTCGCCGTACGGGCGAAGGTGCCCGTCGCGACCCTGCGGCACTCGATGTGGGCGTTCCCCACGTTCCACCGGGGCATCGAGGCTGCGCTCGACGACCTGGACCTCTGAACGCAACCGTTGCACCGGTCGGCGTCGCCGCGCAGGCGTACGCTCGCCTCGCCGTCATCGCCAAGGGAGAACCCGTTGTCGCAACCACTGGACCTCGCCAACGTCGAGCAGCTGACCAAGGAGCTCGACGCCGACCCGACCTTCCGCGTCGCGCGCAACGCTGTCACCACGACGTCGATCGACGAGGTCGCGCTCGACCGTGACGTCGTCGCCGGCATCGACCACTCGATGTCGCACCTGATCGACGACTGGGAGGTCACCAACCAGAAGAAGTCGGGACGCTGCTGGCTGTTCGCCGGGGCGAACCTGCTCCGGGTCGGCGCCGCGCAGCGGATGGGGGTCAAGGACTTCCAGTTCTCCCAGGCCCACCTGCTGTTCTGGGACAAGCTGGAGAAGGCCAACCACTGGCTCGAGTCGATCCTCGCCACGGCCGACCGTGACGCCGACGACCGCACCGTGGCGCACCTGCTGGCCAACCCGGCCGAGGACGGCGGCCAGTGGAACATGTTCGCCGCTCTCGTACGCAAGCACGGCCTGGTGCCAGCGCCGGCGATGCCGGAGACGCAGTCGTCCTCCGACACGGCCCGGATGAACCGCAACCTCGCCCGTCTACTGCGCCGCG
>JBBSMD010000339.1:0-1229 GCA_038233355.1 Propionibacteriales bacterium | reverse complement strand
GCCATGCAGGGCATCGGTCAGAACACCTGGCAGGCGGGGCTCGACCGGCTGCTTCTCGGCGCGGCGATGTCGGAGGACGAGCACCGCTGGGTCGGGCTCGCGCTGCCGCTCGACGACGTCGACTCCACCGACATCGATCTCGCCGGCCGGCTGGCCGAGCTGGTCGACCGGCTCGGGGCCACCCTGGACGACCTCCTGCGCGAGAAGCCGCTGGCCGGGTGGCTCGACACGCTGAGCACCGCGCTCGACTCCCTCACCCGCGTCGACCGGCCCGAGGAGTGGCAGCTGGCGCAGGCCCGTCGCCAGCTGGCGGAGGTGGCCGCGACCGCCGACGACGGCGCCCTGGACGACGGCACCCTGGGCGACCCCGTGCTGTCGTTGGCCGACGTGCGCGCGCTGCTCGCCGACCGCCTCGCCGGGCGACCGACCCGCGCCAACTTCCGCACCGGTCATCTCACGATGTGCTCGATGGTGCCGATGCGCTCGGTGCCCCACCGGGTCATCTGCCTGCTCGGCCTCGACGACGGCGTCTTCCCCCGCACGGTAGGGGTCGACGGTGACGACGTGCTGGCCCGTGACCCGCTGGTCGGGGAGCGTGACCGGCGCAGTGAGGACCGTCAGCTGCTGCTCGACGCGTTGCTCGCCGCGCGTGAGCACCTTGTGGTGCTCTACACCGGCGCCGACGAGCGGACCAACACGCCTCGACCACCGGCGGTGCCCCTGGGCGAGATCCTCGACGTGGTCGACGCCACCGCCCGGACGGCCGAGGGCGCCGCCCGGGAGCAGGTCGTCGTGCGCCACCCGCTGCAGCCCTTCGACGCCCGCAACTTCACCCCGGGCGCCCTCGGCGGTGTCGGCCCGTTCAGCTTCGACGGCGCGGGGCTGGCCGGCGCAACAGCAGCGCGCCGGCCCCGGCGGCCGCCCGCGCCGTTCCTGCCCGGACCGCTGCCGCCGCTCGACCCGGCCGACCCGGTCGAGCTCGACGCGCTCGTCCGGTGGCTGGAGCACCCGGTGCGCGGCTTCCTGCGGCAGCGTCTCCGGGTCGGCGCCCCCGACGAGGGCGACGAGGTTGCCGACGCGCTGACGGTGGCGCTCGACCCGCTCGGGCGGTGGGCGGTGGGCAACCGGTGGCTTCGCGCCCGCCAGGGCGGCGCTGACTCCGACACCTGCCGTCAGGTGGAGTGGCGCCGCGGCGAGCTGCCACCCGGTCCGCTGGGCGCCCGCCTGCT
>JBBSMD010000338.1:0-1232 GCA_038233355.1 Propionibacteriales bacterium | reverse complement strand
CACGTCGTAGCCGCACTGGAACCAGTAGCGCGCCAGCACGTCGTGTACGGCGAACACCTCGCCGTGACCCATGTGCAGGTCGCCGGAGGGGTAGGGAAACATCGTCAGCGCGTAGCGTCGTTCGCCGGTGCTCGTGCCGTCTCGGGCGACGAACGGTTGCAGCCGCTCCCACACCGGCCGCCACTTGGCCTGGACGGCGGCCACGTCGTAGCCGCCGCGCTCACGCGCGGGCTGCTGGTCGGTCCTCACGATCGTCTCCTGCTCGCCGGTGCTCCTGGCATGGGCATGAAAAAACCCCTCGGGCAACGAGGGGTGGCCGCGCCGACGGGGTGCTGGTCAGCGCGGCTCGGCAAGGAGCAGGGTGGTGGCCACGGGCACAGGGTAGCGCACACCGGCGAGGTGGTGCCGGCTCAGACCGCCTCCGGTGGCTCCTCTGCCGACTCCTTGAGCACGATCGGTCGCAGCCTGGCCCACAGCACGAAGATGGCCGAGGCGACCAGGAGGGCCAAGCCGGTCCACAGGTTGAGGTCGATGTCATTGGCGCGGTCGACGCGTGCTTCCGGGTTGCCCACCAGGTCCGTCAGCAGCAGGACCACGCCGTAGATCCCCAGCAAGGCGCCGATGATGACGCGGATGTCGAAGGCGCCTGCGGTCCGGGTGCCCGTCTCGGCGTCGTCTGACCGGGTCTCGTTGCTGTCGCTGTGACTCATGAGTGCCTCCGAGGCTCAGCGGAAGATGAGGTTGAGGGCGATGACCAGGACGAGACCGATACCGGCCAGCTTGGTCGGCTGCTGGTACCACGGGTAGTGCCCGTGGTCCTCGTCGCGCAGCGAGCTGCGCGGCGTCAACGAGTAGACGAGCCCGCGCAGCTCGGACTCCTTGCGCGCTGGGGTGACCGTGGTGACCAGGACGCTCACCACGATGTCGACGGCGAAGGCGGCTCCGGCGGCGACGAAGCTGGCCCCTTGCCCCGACAGCGGCACCAGGCCGACGCTCAGGTCACCCAGCGCGTCCTCGCTGAGGATCGCGACGACGATCGCGGCGAGCGTGCCGGAGACGAGGCCGACCCAGCCGGCGGTCGCCGACATGCGCTTCCAGAACATACCGAGGATGAAGGTGGCGAAGAGGGGGGCGTTGAAGAAACCGAACAGCGTCTGCAGGTAGTCCATCAGGTTGCCGTAGCCGGCGGCGATGAACGACGTGCCGATCGCGATGATCGTGGCCGCGACCGT
>JBBSMD010000337.1:0-1259 GCA_038233355.1 Propionibacteriales bacterium | reverse complement strand
GTGGTGAGCGGGGCCGCGACGCCGGCCGAGCCGCATTCGACGAGGAGCTGTTGTCGAGCGACGCGTTCACCGACTTCGCCGATGCCTGGTGGCCACCACTGGACGCCGTCCAGGTGTGGCGCTGGTTGCACGACGAGCAGCGCCTGCGCCGCTACGCCGGCTCGCACCTCGACGAGGACGAGGTGGCGGCGCTGCTGACAGCGTGGGCCGGGGGTGAGGTGCGCATCGAGGACGTGCCGCTCATCGACGAGCTGCGCTACCTGCTCGGTGACGTGCCGCAGCCTGAGGAACACGTGCAGCGTGACCGGGTCGACGGCGTCAGCGACGCGCTCAACGAGCTGTTGCGCGAGGACCAGCCACGCCAGCTGATGAGCTTCGAGGCCGACCAACGGGTCGCGCCGACCGCGCGCACCGAGGACGACGCCTACGCTCACCTGCTCGTCGACGAGGCGCAGGACCTCTCGCCCATGCAGTGGCGCATGCTCGGCCGGCGTGGCCGGTACGCCAGCTGGACCGTGGTCGGCGACCCGGCGCAGTCGTCGTGGCCACGTCCCGACGAGTCGGCGGCGGCGCGGGCTGCCGCGCTGGGGGATCTGCCCACCTATGCGTTCCGGCTGTCCACCAACTACCGCAACTCTGCGGAGGTGTTCGACTTCGCCGCCGGGGTGGCTCGCGTCGCGGTCGACGATCCGGACCTGCCGCGGGCGGTACGCCGTACCGGGTACGACCCCGAGCACCGCCTCGCCGAGCGACTCGACCCGGCCGTGCGCGAGGCCGTGGCCGAGGTCGCCGACGCGGTGGAGGGCACGGTCGCGGTGGTGACCACGACCGACCAGCGTCCACACGTCGCCGGGCAGCTCGCCGACCTGCTCGCCGCCTACGACGGCCGGGTGTCGGTCCTCGACGGGCTGGCTACCAAGGGTTTGGAGTTCGACGGAGTCGTGGTGGTCGAACCCGGAGCACTCGTCGAGGAGGCCGAGTCGGGGTGGCGCATCCTGTACGTCGTACTGACCAGAGCCGTGCAGCGCCTGGTCACCGTGGGCACCGACCACGAGTGGCTGCGCCGGGTGGAAAAGGGCTGAGCCGGCTGGGTCCAGCGCGCTGTTTGGTGAGTTTGTGCGGTTCGTGTCGCCGGAAAGCAGCACGAACTGACCGATCAGCCTCCAGAGCCTGCCGGTGAGCCGCTCGACCAGATGCGCAGGCGGGTGCCGTGACCCCTCAGCGGCGGCTGCGGTTCTGTGCCTGGCTGCGGATGAGCG
>JBBSMD010000336.1:0-1260 GCA_038233355.1 Propionibacteriales bacterium | reverse complement strand
GGCCGCCCCCAACCGGCGGGGCTCGAGCTTCGCTCGACGTACCTCGGCCAGCGGCTGCGTCACCTACGACACCGGGTGCGCCTGCGACAGCGCATCACCAGTGCACGTCGGCGGCTGCTGGCCCGCTCGCCCTGAGCCGCAGGTGCCGGTCGGTCGAACGCTCACCCCGACGGCGGGGGTCAGGCGGGGACCTGCTCCACGTCGGTCTCGATCGAGGTCGAGCGGCGCTTGGAGACCACCACGGCTGCGGCGATGATGGCGGCGGCTCCCAGGGCGATCAGGATGCGCAGCGCGGTGTTCTCGTCGTCGCCGATGCTGAGCTGCACGATCGCGGGGGCGATGAGCAGGGCAACCAGGTTCATCACCTTGAGCAGCGGGTTGATAGCCGGTCCGGCGGTGTCCTTGAACGGGTCGCCAACGGTGTCGCCGATCACAGTCGCCTCGTGCGCCGGCGAACCCTTGCCGCCGTGGTTTCCGTCCTCGACGAGCTTCTTGGCGTTGTCCCACGCACCGCCGGAGTTGGCCAGGAAGATCGCCATCAAGGTGCCCGTGCCGATGGCGCCGGCGAGGAAGCCGGCCAACGGCCCGACGCCGAGACCGAAACCAACTGCGACGGGTGCCAGGATCGCGAGCAGGCCCGGGGTGGCCAGCTCGCGGAGCGAGTCACGGGTGCAGATGTCGACGACCTTGCCGTACTCCGGCCGGCCGGTGCCGGCCATGATGCCGGGGATGTCGCGGAACTGTCGGCGCACCTCGAACACCACCGCGGCCGCGGCCCGGGCGACCGCGTTGATGGCTAGGCCGGAGAACAGGAACACCACGGCCGCACCGATCAGCAGCCCGACGAGCACGTTGGGGCTGAAGACCGTGAAGAGGAACGACAGGTCGTCGGCACCGGGCACGGCACCGGCGTCGGCGAGCGACTGGGTGATGGCGTCGGTGTACGAACCGAACAGGGCCGTGGCGGCCAGCACTGCGGTGGCGATCGCGATGCCCTTGGTGATGGCCTTGGTGGTGTTGCCGACCGCATCGAGCTCGGTCAGGATCGCCGCCCCCTCGCCGTCGACGTCTCCGGACATCTCGGCGATGCCCTGCGCGTTGTCGCTGACGGGTCCGAACGTGTCCATGGCGACGATCACCCCGACGGTGGTGAGCAGACCCGTGCCGGCCAGGGCGACGGCGAACAGCGAGACGATGATCGACCCGCCACCGAGCAGGAACGCCCCGTACACCGCAGCGGCGATGACCAGGGCGGTGTAG
>JBBSMD010000335.1:0-1264 GCA_038233355.1 Propionibacteriales bacterium | reverse complement strand
GCACCTGCACCCGGCGCTGCTCGCCGCCGCGTTGGTAGGCCAGCGTGACCGTGTCACCGGGTAGGTGACGGCGGATCGCGACGATCAGCTCGGTGCCGTTGCCCACCGCCACCCCGTCGACCTCGACGATGACGTCGCCGGCCCGCAGGCCGGCCCGCTGAGCCGGCCCGTCGCTGATCAGCTCGGTCACCCGCGCCCCGTCGGATCCGTCGGCGACGCTGACGCTCGCCCCGATCACCGGGTAGCGTGCACGGCCGGTCTGCAGGATCTGCGCCGCCGTACGCTGCACCTGGTCGATGGGGATCGCGAACCCGACCCCGATGTTGCCGCCCTCGCCGCTGAAGGAGCCCATGGTGGCGATCGCGGAGTTGACGCCGACGACGCGGCCTCGCAGGTCGACCAGCGGCCCTCCGGAGTTGCCCGGGTTGATGGCGGCGTCGGTCTGCACCGCGGAGATGAACGAGCTGGCGTCCCCCCCGCCGGTCGTCACCGGACGCTCCAGCGCACTCACGATGCCGGAGGTGACGGTGCTGGACAGACCCAGCGGTGACCCGACGGCGATCACGGTCTGGCCCACCATGAGGTCGGCCGAACGCCCCAGGGGCGCCGCGACGAGCCCAGCGGGCTCGATCTGGAGCACCGCGATGTCGTACGAGGGTGACCGGCCGACGATCTCCGCGCGCTGTTCGGTGCCGTCGCGCAGCACCACGACGATCCGACCGGAGTCATCGGCCATCTCCACGACATGGTTGTTGGTGACGACGTGCCCCTCGTCATCCAGCCCGAACCCCGAACCGGTGCCCTCCTGACCGTCAACGCTCACCTTGATCTGCACGACGCTGGGCAGCGTCCGCCTGGCGACCGCCACCACCGAGGCGTTGTCCGACGGCAGCGGCTCGAGGGTCTCGGTGCTCGGCAAGGTGGGCTGAGGGGGTGTCGCCGCGGCGGTCCCCGCACCGTCGCCCTGCAGACCCACGACGGCGGCGGCGCCGACCCCACCGCCGAGCAGCCCGGCCAGCAGCGCCACCGGCACGACCCAGGCGGCCCGCCCGCGTGACCCGTAGCCGCCGGGTGACGAGTAGGGCGGTAGGGGCGCATGGGGGTACGGAGGCGGTGCCGGAGATGCGTACGGCGCCGGCCAGCTCGGTGCGGGCCAGCTCGGTGCGGGCCGGCTCGGTGCGGGCCGGCTCGGTGCGGGCCACGCCCCGGCAGGTTCGGGTGGCTCGTCGGTGGAGGCGGTCGGTGGTACCGGAGCGGTGTCCTC
>JBBSMD010000334.1:0-1287 GCA_038233355.1 Propionibacteriales bacterium | reverse complement strand
CGGTGCGCCACCGCGGGACCTGACCCGGGGGACCGCGATGCTGCGGCCGGCGAGGAGCCACAGGCCGGCTCCCACGATGGCGAGGCCGACCACGAGGCTGAACCACGGGAGGTAGCGCTGCGCCGAGCCGGCGACCGGGGCGACGAGGAGACCGAAGACCGCGAAGACGGACGTGAACCCCGCGGTCATCGCCACCGTCAGCTTCAGCGCACGCGCCACGGCGACCAAGCCGTTCGGCTGGTCGCCGGTTACCAGGAGGGTCAGGTAGGCCGGCAGCAGTGCGAAGCCACACGGGTTGAGTGCGGCCAGCATTCCAGCGCCGAGGGCCAGGGCCGCGCCGCCGGTGAGCACGTCAGCTCACGAGTTCGGCGACCTGGGCGGAGAGGGCCTCGTCGTCCAGGTAGCCCTGGCTGACCACGGCCCCGTCGGAGTCCAGGAGCACGTACGTGCTTTGGGCGGTGACGCCGAAGTGACGCCAGATGGCGCCCTCCACGTCGACCAGGTGGGTCGGGCCGTCGACGTCTCGCGCGAACGCCTCGATGTCGTCGGCGTCGGCCAGGCCCCCGACCGCCACCACGTTCACGCGGCCGGCGTACTCTGCGGCGACCGTCTCGACGTGGCCGGCCTGGGCGCGGCAGGTGGGACACCACGGCGCCCAGAACCACAGCACCACCGGCTTCCCTTCCAGCGTTCGACCGTCGTAGGACGAGCCGTCGAGCCTCTCCCCGGTGAACGAGAGCTCCGCGGCCGCCGATCCGGACGTGCCCGAGCCCGCCGCGGCCTCGTTCCCGGTCGCGGCACAGCCGCTGACCACCAGAACGGCCGCCGCCAGCAGCCCGGTCAGTGCCTTTACGCGCACGACGTCCTCCTCGTTGTCGCCTCCAGTGTGCCGGGACGTCAAAGCTCCGTTCAGTGACCGGGCTGACGGAAGGGTCCCTCCGAGCGCGCGGATACTTCAGAGCAGGTCGCCGGGCCTTGCACCGTAGGCCCCGCGCGGCAGCCCGAGGCAGGCCTCAGCCATGGTGCGCCGTCACGGACTTCTCGATCTTCGCCACGAGCTGCTCCGGCTCGGTCTCCCGGGGCGGCGTGGCCGGCGAGGACCGGGCCTCCGGAGTATCCCCCCGATCGACGACCCCGCGTTCGAGCCGGCGCGCGAGGTGGACTGGCTGGTGGACGACGAAGCGGTTCTCTCGCTGACCGTGGGAGGCGAGACACGTGCCTACCCATGCGGGTCATGACCTGATGCGAGACTGTTAACGACGTGGTGGGCGGGGTTCCGGTCGCGGT
>JBBSMD010000333.1:0-1321 GCA_038233355.1 Propionibacteriales bacterium | reverse complement strand
CTGCTCGCCATCCCGACATAGCGCTTGACTGAGGAGAGACTCACGCCGAAAAGGCGGGCGGTCTCCGACTTGGGCGTTCCGCGTTCCACGGCGACAACGATCTTTTGGCGAAGGTCTTCTGAGTAAGATTTCATCTCTCCATGATCGCACATAGCTCAATAATTTTGACTACCGCTGTTGGAACGCTACTAACGAAGTATTGATAAACGGAGCATATGAGTTGTTTACCAAGTGCGATACGGTGATCTCGTGCGTGGGTTTTACGGACATTAACCCTCTGTCAAATGCTTTGTCGTGTAGCGCACAGAGACACAGGCCGTTTCGAGGATCAACCCGCGTTTTCTGGTTCGTTGACCAAGGTATGATATGGCTCGCTATCAAGAGTTGAGTTAAGTCAATGCCGCACACACAACAAGAGTCTTGGTAGCTGGATAATATAGCTCTTCTAAAGAATGCTTGACGTAGCCTCGTCTTAACCACCCTTGGTTGTTCGGTAGCTCCTGACGGCTGAGAAATTACAGATGAATTCCCTTCTTCGCTAGGTAGTGTGCGTTCCTCATATTGTTCCGTGAGAAGATGGCGACTCTTCTCTATTAGTTGATCCCAATTCCGATCAAATTCATTCCATATTGCCTTGTCCATCTTGCTGTAATGCGTAAGCCCCGTGACGCCTTTTTGGGCCAGTAAAGGGTCAAAAGCTCCAAAGTTGCCTAGTTTGCGTGCCACAGAGCTTGGCGTCCGTCCGAGAAAGTGAGCTAAGCGAATAACTTCGGGATTATTGGCTTTAGTCTGAGCAAACGGGATTTGACAGTAAAGATATAGTGTAAGGATTAGTTCGTTGCGTGACCAAAGAGTGCCGTATTTGGAACCTTCTGACAATATGTTATCTATTTTGAGAAGGGAGCAAGTATATAGCAATAGCCTGCAGAATTTAGCTGAGGATTATAATCTCGATCAAGATCCACCTTGTAGTCTGAGGTGAGTTTTGCCCCGTCGATTCTTTCGAAGTGATATTTGATACCGTCAATGGTTAGTATCGCAGCGTCAACACTATCCTCAGAATGAAGAAAAACGCTTATAGAGTCTTGTAGCTCATTGGTTATAGTGACCGTTTTGCTTTCTTCCACAATATTCCTCCAAATACCATTTACGTCATTATAACTTCGATGTTCGAAGACCTTAGATACTTACTGTACTTGAGGATTTCTGTTCTTCCACTTGCAAAAAGGTCTGCGATTGTACCCTTAACCTACTGCCACGGCATCAGATCGGAATTCTGAGCCCAGCAATTGAGGTACGTTTTCCATCACAAATATTTGGG
>JBBSMD010000332.1:0-1332 GCA_038233355.1 Propionibacteriales bacterium | reverse complement strand
CTGGTCTGCGGACACAGCCCGACCAGCGAGGCGGCGGTGCTGGGACTCACCGGCATCACGGTGCACCCGCTCGGCAAGGGTGCCGGCGTACGGGTGACGCAGCGCGACGACGGCGGGTACGCCGTCGAGCAGCTGACCTGATGCCCGACCGCGGGCGGCCGGCATCCGACTTGTCACCGTGACGAGGCGTCCTGACGCCTTCAGGCCGTGACAAGTCGACGGGAAGGACCGCTCACCGGCCGCCGGGGCGCACGATGATCTTGACGTGCTCGCCGCCGGGCGGCGGCGCCAGCGCGTCGGCGACGTGATCGAGGTCGACGTGGTCGGTGACGAGGACGTCGAGGTCGACCACCCCGGTGGCGGCCAGAGCGATGGCCGACGGCCAGGTGTTGGCATACCTGAACGTCCCGGTGACCGCGAGCTCGCGCTGCTGAATGACGTGGACGGGCATCGCGATCTCGTCGGCACCCATGCCGACCAGCACCACCGAGCCCCCGGCGCGTACGGCGGACATGCCGGCCCCGACGGCCGACGGCGCTCCCGAGCAGTCGATGAAGGCGTCGACGCTGGCCTCCTCGGGAGCGGTGGTCCGCGGGTCGATCACCTCGGTGGCACCGAGCCGGGCGGCAAGGGCACGACGACCGGCATCGACGTCGGCGACCACCACCTCCGTGGCCCCGAGGGCGCGGGCGACTTGCGTTACCAGCAGCCCGACCGGGCCGGCGCCAGCGACGAGCAGTGCCGTGCCGGCGCCGGTCCCGGCTTTGCGGTGGGCCCACATAGCGACGCTCAGCGGTTCGATCAGCGCGGCGGCGTCGTCGCTGAGGCGGTCGGGCACCGGGTACGCGAAGTCGGAGGCGATCGTCACGTACTCGCAGAAGGCGCCGTCGACCGGCGGGGTGGCGAAGAAGCGCATCTCGGGACACAGGTTGTAGCGGCCGTGTCGGCAGGCATCGCAGCGTCGGCACGGCACGCCGGGCTCCACGGAGACCCGCTGCCCGATGCGCGACGGTTCGACCTCGGCACCCGTGGCCACGATCCGGCCGCCCGGCTCGTGTCCGAGCACGAGCGGCGCGCGCACCACGAAGTCCCCGATACGCCCGTGCTCGAAGTAGTGCGCATCGGAGCCGCAGGTGCCCACGGAACCCACCTGCACCAGCACGTCGTCGGGCCCTGGCCGCGGTACGGGACGTTCCTCGACGTACACGGTCCTCGGCGCGTGCAGGACGCACGCCCGCATCGTGTCGGGTACGGGGGACGCCTGCGGCACGGTGCTACCTCTCGCCGATCGACCGGCCGGTTCGCGCCGATCGGACGCCCGAGCATGCCATG
>JBBSMD010000331.1:0-1340 GCA_038233355.1 Propionibacteriales bacterium | reverse complement strand
GGAGGAAGCTGACCGGGGCTCACCTGGTGGCGTTGGTTAGAGCTGGAGCCGAGTTCAGAAACGGAGAGCTTGTCGAAGGAACCGAGGATAAGGTCGCCGCGTGACTGGAGAATCCAATCCACAACTCTTGACGATATCTCTATCTGCGCTTTGTGAAGAGTCAATTTAGAAATAAACTGATCCCATCCTGCCGTTTCGCACAAAAACGTCACACCATTGTTGTAATGAAAGAAGTTAGCTGAGTCTTCGCTTGTCGCAGTTTCCCTGATGCTCGCATTTGTAGCTCTATCGCCTTGATAGACTCGAATGTTCTGTTGAAGTAGCTGCTCACCGTGTTCGCTATAGAGTTGGGCGAGTCTAGTACCATCGAGATGAAATAGGTAGCAGTCGTTGTCTGACGATCTTACTTGGTATGGAGCCTGTCGCTCCAACTCAAAGCGTATTGGATCTTCAACGGTAGGCAAATTCTCACGGTAGAATACATCCTGCAAGAAGACAAGATCTTCTAGATGCCATGTGAAGAACGTCTTTGAAGGTCCACCTAGCTCACTAACAAAATTGTCCAGTTTCTCTTTGGATTCTTTGGAGATATCTATTCCACTTGTTACTAGATGTAACCGGTATCCACTCGGGACTGTCTGGTATATTTCATCTACTCTACCCTTTAAATCTTCATTTGCTATTGCTTCATGTCTCTTATTAAGAATCAAGCGCATCCCTGACAATACCTTGTCGACTTCTCCCTCAGGAAATGCCTTATTCATTTTTTCGGGATTCTTAAACTGGTAGAAATGTACGACATTGTCTTCATCAATGTATATAGCGTCGAGTCCAAGGTCGTTGCCATCGTCGCACACGATCTCTTCTAAATCGGAGGGTGGCAACCCCTGCAATTTTATGAAATACCACCAAATTAGAAAATGACCTCTCTTTACAAGAGTATGCTCACTAGCTATACGTTTTGACTCGTTTTCAAGCTGCTCTTTAAACAGCGTAAGAAGTGAGTTGTATTTATCAGCCATGTTTCCCACCTAACAAACTATAGACTTTCGAAAAGGCTTCGGACCCTTCTTTGGATCATTCGCTGTAATTCTATACCAGCCCAAGTTGTAAACCAGACAAGTATCTACTGTTAATGTTAGGTATCCAAGACAACATCAGAAAGCGGACTCCCGATACAGATGAGACGGTAGCCTTTCTCCTCGTCTTCGTCGTCGAGGGCGAAGGCCATGTCCTGGTCTATCTCGCCCTCGGTGCAGAGCTGCATGCAGGTGACGCAGGTGCCGCTGCGGCAGTCGTAGGGGAGGTTGAGGCCGGCTTCCTCGGCGGCTTCGAGGATG
>JBBSMD010000330.1:0-1342 GCA_038233355.1 Propionibacteriales bacterium | reverse complement strand
GCTGTGCCGGCCCGGCCACCGGCGCAGCCACCGGCCGGCATCGCCCCGGACGTCGAGCGCTACCCGCTCACGTCGCACCCCGGAGGCGGCCGGGGCGCGTGCCGGCAGCGAGCTGGTCCTCGTAGGCCGGGTGGACGAGGTCCAGGTGCGGGCCGGCTCGAAGGACGGTGCGCTGCCGGCCAATGCGCGCGTCGACGTGATCGACCCGGGCACCGGGCCGACCGACGCAGTCGGCGCCCCTTCGCTGACCGCGACGAACACCGGCACGCACTCAGCGGGCCTGGCGTCGGCCTCGGCGGGCGGCGTGGGCGTGCCGGAGCAGCCGGAGGTGTACTCGCGGGCACAGTGGGGAGCCGACGAGAGCCTGCGCTCCGGAACGCCGTCCTACGGGGAGGTGGACGGCGGGGTCATCCACCACACCGTCAACGCCAACGACTACTCCCGCGCGGACGTGCCGTCGATCCTGCGGTCGGTGCACGCCTATCACACCCAGTCTCGGGGCTGGAGCGACATCGGGTACAACTTCCTGATCGACCGCTTCGGTCGGATCTGGGAGGGCCGCTACGGCGGCATCACCCGCCCAGTCATGGAGGCCCACACGCTCGGCTACAACGGGGTCACGTTCGGGACCAGTGCGATCGGGAACTTCGAGACCACCGCTCCGAGCCCGGCGATGCTGCGCTCGTAGCGCTCTGTACGCCTGGAAGCTCGGCCTGTCCGGAGTCGACGCCGACGTGCTCGTCTCGAGCCCGTCGACCGGCCGCACGTGGTTGCGTCCGGGACGGTCCGACGGCTCGCTCGGGCCCCGGATCGGCGGCTGGTCCGGGTGGGCGAACCTGTCGGCGACAGTGCTGACTGACGACGTCAGCGGCGACGGTGTCGCCGACGCCGTGGTGCGCTCGAGCACGGGGAAGCTGCGGGCGCGGCCCGGGCGCGGTCGGGCATGGGCGCGCGTGGCCGCTTTGGCCGACGACCGGTTTGCCTCTGCCCGCTCGGCCCAGGTGGTGGGCGACTGGGACGGCGACGGCCTCGGCGACGTGATCGCCGTACGGCACCGACGGCTGTGGCTGCACCGTGGCACCAGCACGGGTCTCGCCTCGCGTACCGGCGGCTGGGCCGGCTGGCGGCACCGCGACCCGGTGACCGCGGTCGGTGACTGGACCGGTGACGACCGGCCCGACCTGCTCGCCCGGCGGGCGTCAGGGAGCCTGTGGCTCTACCCCGGTGCCGGTTCAGCCGGGGTCGGTGCGGGCCATCTCGTCGTGAGCTCGGTCGGTGCAGCCGACCTGCTCGTCGACGGCGGCCGGTGGAACGACGACGCGTGGCCCGACGTGCTGGCGCG
>JBBSMD010000329.1:0-1354 GCA_038233355.1 Propionibacteriales bacterium | reverse complement strand
TAGACGGCTCGCCGACGCGCACCGGTGCGGGCCGCCACCTCGGCCACGGCGTCGCGGCGGCTGAGCCCGTCGGCCTCCAGCGCCGCCACCCGCGCCACCACGTCGTCCGCGGAGGCCTCCGGCCGCGCGGGAGCGCCCTGCACCACCAGCGTCACCTCCCCGCGTACGCCGGCGGCGGCCCACCGGGCCAGCTCACCCAGCCCGTCGCGGCGCACCTCCTCGTACGTCTTGGTCAGCTCACGGCACACCGCGGCCGGGCGATCGGCGCCGAAGGCCTCCGCCAGCGCCGCCAGCGTCGCGGCCGTCCGGTGCGGGGCCTCGAAGAACACCAGCGTGCGCGGCTCGCCGGCCAGCTCGGCCAGCCGGCGGGTACGTTCACCGGCCTTGCGGGGCAGGAAGCCCTCGAAGCAGAACCGGTCGACCGGCAGGCCGGACACCGCTAGCGCCGCGGTGACCGCCGACGGTCCTGGCACGACGCTCACCGCCACCCCGGCCGCGACCGCGGCCCTCACCAGGCGGTACCCCGGGTCGGACACGCTCGGCATGCCGGCGTCGGTCACCAACACGACGTCACCGCCGCCGAGCAGCACCTCGAGCAGCTCGGGGGTGCGCCGCTCCTCATTGCCCTCGAAGTACGACACCACCCGGCCGGTCAACGTGATCCCGAGTGCGTCGAGCAGCCGGCGCAGCCGGCGGGTGTCCTCCGCGGCCACGACGGTGGCGGCTTCGAGCACCTGCGGCAGGCGGCTCGAGGCGTCGGCCACCTGCCCGATGGGCGTGGCCGCCAGGACGAGGGTGCCGCTCACGGCGCCATCCTGGCGTACCACGGTGAGACTGTCCGGCGCCGACGCGACCTACCATCGCCGGTGTGAGCGTCCGGCAGAGCGAGGCGACGCGGCCCGTGCCGACCCCGCCGGCCACGGCGCCGAACGTGCGCACCCTCGCGCTCGGACGCTCGAGCACCGGCTACCCCCTGCGACCACTCCGCCAGCGCCTGCGGTCCCCGGTGCACGGCTCGTCGCGGCTGTGGGGCTGGCTGGGGCCGATCGCGGTCACGCTGCTCGCCGCCATCGCCCGGCTGTGGCGGCTCGGGGAGCCGCGGGCGCTGCTGTTCGACGAGACGTACTACGCCAAGGACGCCTGGTCACTGTTGCAGTACGGCTACGTCCGCGAGTTCACCGAGCAGGCCAACGACCGGATCGTCGCGGGGAGCCTCACCGGCCTGTTCAAGCCCGAGGTGACCCAGATCGTCCATCCCGACGGCGGCAAGTGGCTCATCGCGGCCGGTGAGCAGGTCTTCGGGCTGACGCCGTTCGGCTGGCGGATCTCCGCGGCGATCGCCGGCGCGCTGACC
>JBBSMD010000328.1:0-1373 GCA_038233355.1 Propionibacteriales bacterium | reverse complement strand
CGGCTGAGGTGTGGGCTCCCCGAGAGCCGGCCCCGACACCGGCCCAGCCAACGGCTCCGCAGCCGGCCCAGCAGCCGGCTTTGCTCGGCGGAGCACCCGCCGGCGGGCTGCGGGCCGAGGCTCGCGTCGACCTCGACGCGGTGCGCGACAACGTCCGCCGGCTCTCCGCCGTGGCCGCGCCCAGCCGGCTGATGGTCGTGGTCAAGGCCGACGGCTACGGCCACGGCATGCTGCCGGTCTCCGCCGCGGCGCGCGAGGCCGGGGCCGACTGGCTCGGCGTCGCCGTGCTCGAGGAGGCGATGGCCCTGCGCGCGGCCGGCGACACCGGTCGGCTGCTGTGTTGGCTGGCTGTCCCCGGGGAGGACTTCGCGCCCGCGATCGCTGCCGGCGTCGACGTCACTGCCTCGTCGGTACGCCAGCTCGACGAGATCGTCGGGGCCGCTGGTCGGGCCGGTCGACCGGCCCGGCTGCAGCTCAAGGTCGACACCGGGCTCTGCCGTAACGGGGCGACGCCGGCACACTGGCCGTCGCTGGTGCGGGCGGCCGCGCAGGCGCAGCGGCGCGGGCTGGTGGAGGTGACCGGCACCTGGTCACACCTGGCCTGCTCCGACGAGTTGGGTCACGCGTCGCTGGCCGCACAGGAGGACGCCTTCGAGCATGCGTTGGCCGTCTGCGCCGAGGCCGGGCTCGACCCGGGGCTGCGGCACCTCGCCAACTCGGCGGCCGCGATGACCCGCCCCTGGGCCCGTTACGACCTGGTGCGCTGCGGTATCGCGGTCTACGGCTGCTCGCCGGCGCCCGAGCACGTTAGCTCGGCCGAACTGGGCTTGCGGCCGGCGATGACGCTGTGCGGGCGCCTCGCCGCGGTCAAGCCGGTGCCGGCCGGTAGCCGCGTCTCGTACGGACACACGTGGGAGGCGCCGCGCGACACCGTGCTCGGTCTGGTGCCGCTGGGCTACGGCGACGGCGTGCCGCGCCACGCGTCGTCCGCGGTCGACCTGTGGGTGGGTGGCCGGCGGGTGCCGCTGGTGGGGCGGGTGTGCATGGACCAGGTCGTGGCAGACCTCGGTCCTGGCGCCACCGACCGGGTTGGTGACGAGGTGGTGCTGTTCGGCACCGGTGCCGCAGGGGAACCGACCGCACAGGAGTGGGCCGAGGCGGTCGGCACCATCTCCTACGAGATCGTCACCCGCATCTCGCCGCGCGTGCCCCGCACGTACGCTGCCGGCGCATCCCGAGCCGCAAAGGATCCCCGATGAGACATCCGGACCGCCTCGGCCCGTGGTCGATCACGGCGGGATCGGTGAGTCTGGCCGGCGCCGCGGCGGTGGGCGGTGCGAGCGTACGGGCGGCACGGGCGCGCAAGCGGCGGG
>JBBSMD010000327.1:0-1393 GCA_038233355.1 Propionibacteriales bacterium | reverse complement strand
TCCTCCAGGCGGCCCGAGCCCCCTCGAGCTCGCCTGCCGCGTGGCGGACCAACCCCAGGTTGTAGCAGGCCGCAGCCAGCTCGACGGGCTGGTCGAGCGTGTCGAGGTCTCGGGCCGCCCGGTCCAGTTCCTCCGCTGCGTTTTCAAGTCTCCTCACACCGTGCAGGGCCACCCCCAGCATGACCGCGGCCTTGCTGCGTTCGAGTGTCATGCCGACCTGCTCGAAGACGTCGCGCGCAATGGTGAGCGCCGCCAGCGCAGCGCCGGGGTCGCCACCGTCGCGCAGGAGCACCGACCCCAGGTGGAACTGGTTGGTGGCGTGCTGCACCGGATAGCGGTCGACGGGGTACGTCCGCAGGCGGGCGCTGAGGATGTCCCGTTCGGGTGCCGCCATCGTGCGTCGGCCCTGCCTACCCTGATTCGGTGGACGCCGTCGTCGCGTGTTTCGGCAACGTGCTGCGCGCCGACGACGGTGTGGGGCCGGCGGTCGCGGCGGCGCTGCTCGACACTCCCTTGCCGGCCGGGGTCCGGGTGCTCGAGGTGGGCATCGGCGGCATCCACCTGGTGCAGGAGCTGATGAGTGGCGCCGACCTGCTGCTGGTGGTCGACACGGTGGACCTCGGTCGCCCGCCCGGCACGGTCGTCGTGCAACGCCCCGATGTCCTCGACGTCGGCCGGCTCGATGTGCACCAGCGCCGCGACGTCCTCGCCGACATGCATCTGGCCACCCCCGAGCGGGCGCTGGCCGTCGCGCTCGGGCTGGGAGTGCTGCCGGCGGTCACTCTGGTGGTCGGGGTGCAGAGCACCGACACGGTCCAGGTACGACACGGCTTGTCATCACCGGCTGGCGACGCGGTGCCCGTGGTGGTCGACGAGGTGCGGCGCCTGCTGATCGAGCACGGCCGGCGCACCGGATGAAGCTGCGCCATCGGCTCAGTCCGGCCGGGGGGTGATCTGGAGCAGCACCTGCCCCGGCGGCGGATGCGGGGGGGCATCGTCGGGCTCCACGTCCAGCGCGCTGAAGCCGGGCAGATTCTCGCGTAACGCCTCTTCGACACCGTGCTGCAGCGTCTGCGCGGCCGCCGTGCAGCCGGAGCAGGCACCGAGCATCCGGACCCGCACGATGCCGTGCTGCATGCCCAGGACCTCCACCTCACCGCCGTGCTCGTGCAGGTACGGCCGCACGGGCTCCAGGGCTGTCGACGCCGCCGCAACGTCGTCGACACCGACGCCGTAGGCCTCGAACAGCCAATCGACCGCCGCGTCGCCGCGTCGCAGGTCGGGCAGGGTGTCGCCCATGGCGTCCGCCAGCCGGGTGATGGCCAGCCGGTGCACCGCATCCACGCCGTCGAGCAGCTCGAAGACCCGGTCACGCACCTGCTCGTCGCGCTCG
>JBBSMD010000326.1:0-1395 GCA_038233355.1 Propionibacteriales bacterium | reverse complement strand
TGGAGTTCGTCGGCTCGCGCTGCCGGCCGAACACGCTGTTGGCGACTGCCTTCGACCTGAAGGTCTTCTTCGGGTTCGTCGCCAAGGCGCCGGCCGAGGTCACCAGCGCCGACGTGCTGGCGTTCATCAGCGCGCAGCGGGCGGGCGGTGACGGCCGGAAGGTGCGGGCTGTCGATGAGAACGCCGGCGTCTCGAGTCGCACAGTCGCCCGCCGACTATCGACGCTGTCGGGCCTGTTCGCGTTCCTGCTGGTGCGCGGTGACGTGCTCGCCAATCCCGTCCCTCGTGGCCTGCCGACCCGGCGGGAACGGACCCGGCCCCGGCAGACGGTGCCGCTGGTCCGCACACCTCGAACGCTGCCGCGGGTGCTGTCCCCGGACGAGGTCGCCGCGCTGCTCATGGCGCTGCGCACCCGGCGTGACACGGCGATGGTGACCGCGATGCTGCTGGCCGGGCTGCGGCGCTGCGAGACCCTCGGTCTCCGGCTCGGTGATGTCAACGCGGCGTCCCGGCAGCTGTTCATCGCCGAGGGCAAGGGCGGGCGGCAGCGGCGGGTGAGCGTCTCGGCCCGGTTCTTCACCGCCTTGGCCAACTACCTGGACACCGAGCGTCCCGACAGTGACACCGACGTGGTGTTCGTCGTGCTCAAGGGGCCGCGGCGGGGCAGGCCACTGACCGCCGCCGGTCTCGATGAGGTCCTGGCCGGAGCCCGCCATCGGGCCGGCCTGAGCCGCGGCACCTGCCACGAGCTTCGCCACACCTGCCTGACCCGCCTGCGGGAGGCCGGGATGAGCCTGGAAGCCGTCCAGGCCCAGGCCGGGCATGCCTCGATCGAGACGACGCGGCTCTATCTGCACCTGACCGACGACTGGCTGGCCGGGCAGTACCGCCGCGCCGCCGAGGCGATCGATGCGCAGCTGCTCATCGACCACCCGCACCTGCAGGTCGGGCGATGAGGCCCACGCCGGTGCTGACCTGGAAAGCGCTGGAGCTGGTGCTGCCAGTCATGTCCGCGACGATGCTCCGCTATCTGCAGCAACTTTCGTGCTCGCTGCGTCCAGCCAGCGTCCGAGCCACCGATCAGGGCCTGCGCCTGTTCGCGACGTTCATCTTCCACGCCCACCCCGCGGTCACCTCGGTCGCGCAGCTGAAGCGGACGCATCTGGAGGACTACAAACGTTGGCTGATCGACGACCTGGACCATCCGTGCGCCAGCCCCGGCCGGGCTCTGTCGGCGACCAGCCGCTCGCTGCGTCTGGGGTCGCTGCGGATGTTCTTCACCCGCATCACCGAGTGGGACTACGACGACGCCCCGGCCCGTCCGCTGCTGTTCACAGGTGACCTGCCCGTCCGCGACCAGGTGCTGCCCAAGGCTCTCGACGACGCCGACGCCGG
>JBBSMD010000325.1:0-1404 GCA_038233355.1 Propionibacteriales bacterium | reverse complement strand
GCGACCGAAGGCGTGCCCCCCTCCGTGGCCGCCGACCGGCTCGCCGAGCGCCGCATCACCGACGTCGGACGGCTGCGCCAGGTGTGGTTGCCGCCGCGGCGGTGACTGGCTTGCTCCGCGTGGCACGGTGGCCTCTTGGCAGGGCAAAGCGTCCAGCCGCGACCCGAGTGCGTCCTCGGGTCGTGAGGAGCTGAGCCGGGCTCAGACCGCGGACGAGCGGGGCTCGTCGTACTCGTCGGCGTCTTCCTCGTCGTCGAGGTCGCCCTCGCCGTCCTCGGCCGGGGGGTCGCCGTGCAGCTCCCGCTGCAGCGACGTGAAGTCGGTGTCGAGCGTGCGGTACTTCAGGTCGCGAGCGACCTTCGTCTGCTTCGCCTTGGCCCGGCCGCGCCCCATAGGATCGACCCCTCGCACACATTTGGCCGGGCACGAGCTGAACTGCTCGCCCGGTCGCCGTCGGTTCTCTCGTGGCCCCAGATTACCCGGCGATCGTCGCGCCGTGCACCTTGGTGCGCCCGGGCGGGTCGTGGCCCGCTCGCCGTGCCGGGCCAAGTGGCGCACTTGTCGTGGCTACGGGTTGCACACCGCACACCGCACACCGCACACCGACGCGAACCATCAGGCGTACGAGCCGTGCAGCTCGACGTCGCCGCCGGCGTGATCGTTTACCGCACCAGCGACCCATGCATCGACGCCGTGCTCGGTGAGGAGTGCCGCCGCGCGGTCGGCGGAGTCGGCCGCGACGAGCGCCACCATGCCGACCCCCATGTTGAGCGTGCGCTCCAGATCCGGCAGGCCGATCGAGCCGACCCGGCGGACCAGGTCGAACACCGGCTGTGGTGACCAGGTCGACCGGTCCACCACCACGCTCAGGTGGGCGGGCAGCACCCGCGCCAGGTTGGCCGCGAGCCCGCCACCGGTCACGTGCGCCAACGCGTGCGCGTACCCGCTGCGGGCGAGTGCGAGGCAGGCCCGCGTGTAGAGCCGGGTCGGCTCGAGCAGCTCCTCGCCGAGCGTGCGGCCGAGCTCGGGGACGTCTCGCGCCAGCGACCACCCCGCCCGCTCGAGCAGCACGTGCCGCACCAGCGAGAAGCCGTTGGCGTGCAGACCCGACGAGCGCATCGCCAGCACGACGTCCCCGCTCAGCACCCGCTCGGGACCGAGCAGGTCGGCCGCCTCGACCACGCCGGTGGTCGCGCCCGCGAGGTCGTACTCGTCCGGCTCGAGCAGGCCAGGGTGCTCGGCGGTCTCCCCGCCCAGCAGTGCGCAGCCCGCCTCGGCGCACGCGCGGGCGACCCCGGCCACGATTGTGGCCACCCGCTCCGGCACCACCCGCCCGGTGGCGAGGTAGTCGGTGAGGAACAGGGGTTCGGCGCCGCACACGACCAGGTCGTCGACGAGCATGGC
>JBBSMD010000324.1:0-1405 GCA_038233355.1 Propionibacteriales bacterium | reverse complement strand
GCTGCCGAAGCGGTCGGCCGCCACCGGTGGTACGGCGTGGCTTTCGGGGGTGTTGCGGGCACACCCGGCTCGGGCCAAGACGATGTGGCGTACGGCATGCCGGCTGGCCACCGCCGCCCCGGCTACCGAGGCGGCGTTGTGCGCCGGCGCCATCGACGCCGATCAGGCGGAGGTGATCTCGCGGGCAGTGGCTGCCCTGCCGAGCGAGCTCCCGGCCGAGGTCCGGGAGAGTGGGGAGTCGTTCTTGCTCGGCGAGGCCGTCGAGCTCAACGCGTTGCCGCTGGCGCAGGTGGCCAACCGCCTGCTCGACGTGGTGGCGCCCGAGGTGGCCGAGGCAAAGCTGGCCGAGCAGCTCGAGCGCGAAGACAAGCGTGCCGAGCGAGTCAGCCTGACCGCGGGTGATGATCGGCACGGCATGGTCAGTGTGCGCGGCCGCTTCGACGTCGAGTCGTGGGCGTTCGTCGCCGCCGCGCTCGACCCGCTGGCCAAACCCCGCCCGGCGGGCGAGCACACCGGGGGTGACCTGCCCGACTCGGCGGCCGACGGCACCGGTCGTGACATCCGGTCGCATCCGCAGCGGATGGGCGAGGCGTTGGTCGAGCTTGCCCGTCGCCACCTCGACGGCGGGACTCTGCCGACCACCGGTGGGCAGAAGCCGCACCTGGCATTGACGATCGGGTACGACAAGCTGCGGGACCAGGTCGGTGCCGGCCTGTTGGACACCGGGGTGTCGTTGTCGGTGGCGGCGGTGCGTCGGCTGGCTTGTGATGCGCACGTGTCGACGGTGATCGTCGACCGGCATGGTCACCCGCTCGACGTCGGTCGCACCCAACGACTGTTCCCCTGCCCGATCCGGCGCGCCCTGGTGGTCCGCGACCGCGGTTGTGCGTTCCCGGGCTGCACCCGGCCGCCGGCGTGGTGCGAGGCGCACCACATCATCGCCTGGATCGACGGCGGGGAGACGTCGCTGGCCAACGGGGTGCTGCTGTGTCGGCATCACCACCGTGTCATCCACCGCAAGCAGTGGAGTGTCCACCTCGGGCCCGACGGACGCCCGTGGTTCACCCCACCGGGCTGGCTCGACCCACGTCGCCAACCACGGCTCAACCGAAGCCACCTACGCATGTAAGGGTGACACCGGGTGGCCCAGCACCTCAGCCGGCGGTCCTCCCGCGGCGTGTCCACCCCCGCACCCACCGCAGCGGCGGCTCCCAGCGTGTAGCCGGTCGAGCGGATCGCCGAGGCGTGCCACACGTTGGTCCACCGGACGACTGACGCCGCTTGTTGACGCACACCACGGTGACGGCGCTGGTTGGTGCAGCACGGATACGGTGTGAGACACGGGTGAGGTGTCCATCCGTGACCTGCGCAATCACGGCGGTGACGTGGTCGACCGGGTGCATGC
>JBBSMD010000323.1:0-1415 GCA_038233355.1 Propionibacteriales bacterium | reverse complement strand
GGGCGGGCGGGAGTCGACGCCGCGGTCGGGGAGGTCGAGGCGCCGCTGCAGTCGGCGTACTGCGGGGCCAAGCCGGCGGCTCCGGCGGCGTTGATGCCGCAGGTGGTGGTGCGTCCCATCGCCTCGCCGATGGCGATGGGGTTCCTCGGACTCGGTGGTGCCAGCGGGCTGCTCAGCGGCCACCTCGATGGCGGTCCTGTCGGTGTCGTGGGTGGCGGTCGGAGTGACCATGCTGCTGTCCCCACCCCAGGCCACGGTGGTGCGCACCGGAGTGGTCATGCTCTACGCCGGCGCCGCGCTGCTGGTGCCGGCGGTGGTCGCCTGCTCCGGCAAGCTCGTCCCGGCGGCGGTCTTCTTTCTCGCCGCGGCGCACGGTGCTCCCCCTGCTCCGCGTGGGCGCGGGGCGGGTCGCGATGGAGGGTGACAGCCAGCAGCAGTTCGCCCGCCTCCACCACGAGGCGGGAGTACGCGAGCAGCTGTGACTCTGCGAGCCCCGGGCGTGCTCAACCGGTCCGGAAGTCCGCCAGGTCGGCGTGCCTGACCTCGAGACCAAGGCCGGGCCGGGACCGGTCCGGGCGCAGGTAGCCGCCCGACTCGGGCACCAGCACGCCGTCGAAGGCCATCGCCTCGATGCGGACATGGTCGTGGAAGTACTCGAGGTGACGCAGGTGCCAGACTGCACACCCGACCTGGGCGCTGATCTGGGGGGCGCAGTGCAGAGACAGGTCGAGGCACCGGGCGTCACACAGGGCGCCCACGCGGAGGAGCCCGCTGATGCCCAGGCACCGGGTGACGTCGGCCTGCAGGCAGTCCACCGCACCGGCCGCGAGCATGTGCTCGAAGTACGGCAGGTGGTAGCCGTACTCCCCGGCGGCGATGTCCATGCCGCCGGGACCCCGGTCCCGCAGCAGGCGCAGCCCGACCAGGTCGTCGGAGCTGACCGGTTCCTCCAGCCAGCCGACGTCGTGCTCGGCGAAGCGCTGCGCCCACCGCAGCGCCTGCTTGCGGGTGTAGGCGCCGTTGGCGTCCACGAACAGCTCGGGGCCGGCGCCGATGGCCTCGCGCGCGACCCGTACGCGGTGTTCGTCGGCCTCCGGGTGGCGACCGACCTTCATCTTCACCCGGGGGATGCCTTGGTCCACCCAGCCGGCCAGCTGGCCGGCCAGGGCGGCGTCGTCGTAGGAGGTGAACCCCCCGCTCCCGTAGATGGGGGTGGCCTCGTGCACCTGACCGAGCATGGTCACCATCGGCACGTCCAGCAGCCGGGCGCAGGTGTCCCACACGGCAATGTCGACGGCCGAGATCGCCTCGGCCACCACGCCCGGCTTGCCCAGGTTGCGCACGGCGTGCTGCATCGCGGACCAGCAGCTGGCCGGCGCCAGCGCGTCCATCCCGACCACCGTGTCGGCCAGCTT
>JBBSMD010000322.1:0-1429 GCA_038233355.1 Propionibacteriales bacterium | reverse complement strand
TGGCATTCAGTCGACCAGGCGGTGCCCGGCGGGCCGACGCGTTGACCGGTACGGGTCAGCCGCGCTCGTATCTGCCCCGCCGGTGCACGAGCGTGCCGCCACCGGCACTGTCATCCGGCTCGGTGAGGTGGATGTGCTCGATCCGTGCCTCGAGCAGGAGCGACCACCCGACCTCGCGCGCCGCGGACGTCACGACTGCACCGCCCAGCCACGCCGACGCGTCGGCGACCACGGGGCCCCACGGACTCGGCTGCCAACGGCCGGTCCGGAAGGCACCGCCCGGTGACGGTGCGAGGCCCGCGTGCACGTCGGCGACGTCACGGTGCGACCAGGTCAGCAACGACACCGCGACCCGACCGGTCTCGACCGCGAGCGCGGCGAGGTCGCTGTCGGGGTCGACCATGCCGATGAGGGCGCCGGGCTCGCCGTCGACCACGACGAACGACGACACGGTCAGCCCCGCCCACTCCCCCGGTCCGGGGCTCGCCGCCTCGACCTGGCCATCGGCAGGATCGGTCCGCCCTTCGGGACTGCCCGTCGCCGGTGGCAGGCCGGAGTCCGTGGAGCTCGTCCACAAACTCACCGGCGCCGACATCCGGCCACGGAAGCGTCGAAGCGGCGCCCGGTCGCCCGGCGGAGTCGCGAACGGATGCGCCGAGTGGATGGTCACGCCGCGATCCTCCCAGCCGCCCGCGCGGCCACGGCGTCACAGTCGGTGCCGGTGACCGGCGGCCACGGCGTCACCGTCGGTGCCGGAACCGGCGGCCACGGCGTCACAGTCGGTGCCGGAACCGACGGCCGCGCAGCGCTTCTTCGACCAGGCCGACCGCGCGTCGCAGGCCGAGCAGCCGAGCCTGCTCGAGCTGCCAGGTCTCCAAGGCTCGTTCGATCACGTCGGGGGCGGCGACGTCGGCCAGGCTCGTACGCCCTTGCGACAGCCCGGCCCGGGCAGCGGCCTGCATGGCCTCGACGTGCAGCACCGCGAAGCGGGCCAGCACGACCGGGTGGCGGCGAAGCCCGGCGTACGCGCGGTACTCCGGCGGGCACTGGTCGAGCAGCCACGCCACCGCGGTGCCTTCCCAGTCCGGCGCTCCGGGCGGGCGGACGTCGGCCGGCCACCCCGGCGGTGCCACCCCGGGCGTTCCCGTGTCGGGTGGGGCGCCGCGGTAGGCGGGGTCGCCGGGCGCGGCGTGCCGTGGTCGACCACCGACGGCACCTGGATCGTTCACCTCGTCAGGGTCTCAGGCAGGTCCGACGCTTCGTGTCGACGGCCCGCCGGGCCCTTCGCGTCCGCCACAACCAGCCGACCGGCGCCCTGCGACGCTGGTCGGTCGGTTCGTGCTGCTCTCGGTGACGCAAACCAGCACAAACCGCCAATCCAGCGCGCCGCCGTACGCGAGAGGGGCACCCGCAACGCCCTGCTGCCGTA
>JBBSMD010000321.1:0-1443 GCA_038233355.1 Propionibacteriales bacterium | reverse complement strand
GACGTACGCGGAGGAGCGCGCGGATGCGGCCCGGCGCGGGTGGCCGACCCGGACCATGGCCGGCAGCCACCTGCACATGCTGGTCGAGCCGGCACGAGTGGCCGACGTGATCGTGTCCCTCGGCAGACCGCCCCCGACGGCAGTTCGGCGTACCGAGCCTCCGGGCGCGATACTGACCTGGCCGTCCGTACGCTGCGGGCAGCCGAGTGGAGGGTCGATGGACTGGTACTGGTGGCTCCTGGTGGTAGCGGTCGCGCTGTTGGTGCTGTTCGGGCTGTTCCTGCTGCTGCAGGCGCGCCGACGCAGCGGCGGTGTGATCTCTGGCCGGAACCGAGGCGCGTGATGGAGTTGCTGATGCGGGCCACCGAGGTGCTGGGCCGCCCCGTGGTCACAATGCGCGGCGACGACGTGGCCCAGGTCAAGGACGTGGTGTACGAGGGCAACCGGGTGGAGGCCTTCACCCTGGCCGGGCGTGGCCTGCTCGCCGGACCGAAGAAGGAAGCGCTCCCCTGGGCCGGCGTGCGGGCGCTGGGTCGCGACGCGATCGTGATCGACGACGAGGAGGTGTTCGCCGCCCGCCGCGAGGTCGTCGACAAGGCGGACGCCAAGGGTGGCGACGTCCTCGGGTCGCGGGTGATGACCGACACCGGCACCGACCTCGGTGTCGTCACCGACGTTGTCATCGAGGTCCGCGCCACCGCCGACGTGGTCGGCTACGAGATCGACCCGACCGAGGCGCTCGCCAAGGACAACAAGCGGGTGCTGATCCCGCTGCCGGAGACGATCGCCGCCTCCGGTGACCTGCTCACCGTGCCGGCATCGGTGTGCGAGTTCGTCTCCGACGACCTGGCCGGCTTCGGCGCAGCCGTCGACGGGTTCCGAGCGCGGTTGCGCAGCGGCGGAGGGAGTGCCTGATGCGCTTCTCGGAGGCCAAGAACCACAAGGTGGTCAGCACCACCGAGGCATCCAGCGTCGGCAAGGTGCGCCGCTTCGTGCTCGACGAGTCCGGCCGCCGGGTCGTCGGGCTGCATCTGAAGGGCACGCCTGGCAAGGGGGACCTGCTCCCCTGGGCGCAGGTGCAGGGCTTCGGCCGCGACGCGGTCACGGTCGCGAGCGCCGACGGCATCGTCGAACCCAGCGGTGACCTGAAGGACCTCGACCACAAGAGCCGCGACCTGCTGGGACGGCGGGTCATGACCACCGAGGGGCACGTGCTGGGAGCGGCCGAGGACGTGGAGTTCGACCCCGAGACCGGCGGCGTGCTGACCGTCCTCACCACGACGCAGGAGGTACGCGGCGAGCGGATCCTCGCGCTCGGCAGCTGGGCGCTCGTGGTCGAACCCTGAGGCAACTGACGCCACCGCATCGAGTGGCGGCATGTGCACCTCAATCGGCGGCTGGGACGTCGCTTTGCCGCCACTCGACGGCACACCTGGCGCCCCG
>JBBSMD010000320.1:0-1457 GCA_038233355.1 Propionibacteriales bacterium | reverse complement strand
CGAGAGGTCGGAGCGTTCACCCGAGGCCGTGACGCGTCCTTGCGCCCTAGCCTGCGGCCACGACAAGCGGCCGCTGGCGAGGGCGATCCAGGTCAGCGGGTCGGTCTCCACCACCGCCGGCGGAGTGCCGCGGGTGTGCCTTGCGCCGGCCACGCACTGCACCACTGCGTACGGCGGCACCCGCACCTCGACGCTGTTGCCCGGGGCCCGCGCGACGAGCAGCCCGAGGTAGTGCTTGGTCAGCACCCGTACGTCGTCGGGGGTGGCCGCGTCGGCATCGAGCCGGGAGACCCGGTCGACCAGCTCGGCCGGCGACAGCGTGGTCAGGCGTGCCGGCACGAACCGCACGGTACCCACCCGGCCGAGGATGGCCGGCTGGAGCCGTTGACGGCCAGGCCGGACAGGAGCAACCTGGCAGGGGTCCGTCGACAGCTCAGCCTCTGACGCGACGCCCGACGACCCTTGGGGGATACATGCGACGAAGCGTTTGCGTGATCGGTGCGGCGGCGGTCGCCGTCGCCCTCGCCGCGCCACCCGCGACGGCCGACCAGATCAGCGGCACCAACGGACCCGACTCGATCACCGGTACCCCGCGCGACGACAGGATCCGCGGGCTCGGCGGCGACGACCGGCTGCGCGGCAAAGGCGGCGACGACCGGATCGGCGCCGGCGCCGGTGACGACCTGATGCGCGGTCAGGTAGGGAATGACATTCTGCTGGGCCGCAACGGCAACGACACCATGTTCGGCGGACCGGGCGCGGGTGACTTCGGGGACCTGATGTTCGGGTTCCGTGGTGACGACATCGCCTTCGGCGGGCGCGGACGCGACTTCCTCAGCATGGGAAGTGGTGACGACGTCTTCTACGGGGGCCAGGGTCGGGACAACGCCGACATGGGCACCGGTCACGACCGGGTCTACCTCGGCGCGGGACGTGACTACATGGATCTCGCCGACGACGCCGACCGCGATGTCGTCAACTGCGGTCGCGGACGAGACCGGATCACCTATCTGGACAGTCGCGATGCTCAGGACAGGCTTCGCAACTGCGAGCGGATCGTGGTCATCTCGACCGACTGATTGCGGTGTCCGGATCACGTCCGGCTATCGGCCCGCCAGTGCCGGCCGTCTCGCAGCAGAGGTCGGGGGTACGCGTAGGCGAGCCGCCGAGTTCACCCCGCCATCGCCGCCGGGATCGTCGCCGACCAGGCGGCCCGCAGCTCGGCCAGCGGCAGGACGAACTGGCCCTGCACGTCGAGGGCCGCGTGCGGACCGTGGACGTCGACCACCCCGACCCGGTAATGCGGCATGCGCCGAGCAGTGCACATGTCGGTGAAGCGCACCTCCTCGCTGCGCGGCACCGCCACCAGCACCCGGGCGGCCGACTCGGCGAACAGGGCGACGCACGGGTCGAGCCCGTCCGGCAGCCACACCCGGGCCCCCACCCCGTACCGCAGG
>JBBSMD010000319.1:0-1458 GCA_038233355.1 Propionibacteriales bacterium | reverse complement strand
GGCCCGCGCCTCCTACGTCGACCCACGGGTGGTGGAGCTGTTCGAGGACGGTGTCACGATCGCGGGTGTCCTGCGGCGCTCGGGTGGCGTCGACTACGAGGACCTGGCCGCACGGGCAGGCATCGAGCGGGCCGTGCTGGCGCTGCTGCGCACCTGACGCACCGCGGCGGGTCGCTCCCGGCGTACCCGGTCGCGGGCGTCGGGAGCCGGCGGGGACCGGGCGTACTGGCCGAGACGGATCTCACGTGGAGCTTCGTCGGCGTCACGACGGGCTCACCACGGTTTCCGGACGCTTCCAATGGCTTGCAAACCATGGGAAGCGTCCGATTACCACGTTAACGTGGTAATCGGAGCCTCGACGCCGGTCGCTCAGCCGGCGAACGCGTCCAGACCGGTGAGCGCCTTGCCGACCACGAGCTGGTGCACCTCCTGTGTGCCCTCGTAGGTGAGCACCGTCTCCAGGTTGAGCGCGTGGCGCAGCGGTGAGTAGTCGGCAGTGATGCCGGACCCGCCGAGCACCGAGCGCATGGAGCGTGCCACGGTCAGGGCAGCCCGCACGTTGTCGAGCTTGGCCACGCTGACCAGCTCCGGCGTCACCCGGCCGGACCCGTACGCCCCGTCCTTCAACCGGCCCAGGTGCAGAGCCAGCAGCACCGCCTTGCCGTACGCCGCGGCGGCGTCAGCGAACTTCGCCTGGGTGAGCTGGAATCCGGCCACCGGGCGGGCGAACTGGGTGCGGGTCGCGGCGTACGCCAGCGCCGTCTCCAGCGAGTCGCGCAACGCCCCCGTCACCCCCCACACGATGCCGAAGCGGGCCTCGGTCAGGCACGACAGTGGCCCCTTGAGGCCGCGTACCTCCGGGAGGACGGCGTCGGCGGGCAGCCGGACCCCCTCCAGGACGAGCTGGCCGGTGACCGACGCGCGCAACGACAGCTTGCCCGGCACCTCCGGCGCGGAGACGCCGGCGGTGTCGGTGGGCACGACGAAGCCACGCACTCCGTCATCGGTACGGGCCCACACCACGGCCACGTCGGAGACGGGGGCGTTGGTGATCCACATCTTGGTGCCGTCGAGCACCCAGTCGGTCCCGTCGCGACGCGCGAGCGTGCGCATGGAGCCGGGGTCGGAGCCGGCGTCGGGCTCGGTGAGACCGAAGCAGCCGATGTACTCGCCGGCGGCCATGCCCGGGAGCCAGCGCTCCTTGTGCTCCGGACTGCCGAAGCGGTGGATCGCGTACATCGCCAACGACCCCTGCACCGAGACGAAGGAACGCACGCCGGAGTCGACCGCTTCCAGCTCCCGGCAGGCCAGGCCGTACGTCGTCGCGGACATCCCCGGGCAGTCGTACCCGTGCAGGTGCATGCCGAGCAGCCCCAGCTGGCCGAACTGCTTGGCCAGCTCGCGCACGGGCAGCGACCCGTCGAGGTACCACTGACCGATGTGCGGCCGGACGTGGTC
>JBBSMD010000318.1:0-1458 GCA_038233355.1 Propionibacteriales bacterium | reverse complement strand
GGCCGGTGACGCGTTGCTCAAGAGCCTGGAGGAGCCGTCCCCTCGCACGGTGTGGGTGCTGTGCGCTCCCACCGCCGAGGACGTCTTGATCACCGTCCGCTCGCGATGCCGCACCCTGGTGCTGCGTACGCCACCGCCCGCCGACATCGCCGCGGTGTTGGAGCGACGCGACCGGGTGTCGCCGGCCATGGCCGCCTACGCGGCGCGGGCGTCCCAGGGCCACATCGGCCGGGCGCGGCTGCTGGCGCTCGACGAGGCCACCCGCAACCGGCGCCGCGAGGTCCTGTCCATCCCTACCGTCCTGCGCGACCTCGGCGGGTGCCTTACCGCCGCGGCCAACGTGCACGACGTGGCGAGCGAGGAAGGTGCGGCGGCGGCGGCGCGGCTCGACTCGCGCGAGCTCGCCGATCTCGAGCAGGCCTGGGGCGCCGGCGACCGGGCCAGCCGGACCAGGGGCTTCGCCGGTGCCCTGAGCGGCTTGCGCGAGGATCAGCGCAAGCGGCAGAAGCGGGTGATGCGCGACAGCATCGACGGCGTCTTGATCGACCTGCTGTCGTTCTACCGCGACGTGCTCGTGCGTCAGACCGGCGCGCACGTCGAGCTGGTCAATGCCGAGCACGTCAGCGCCATCGAACAGCTGGCCCGCTCGGGCACCCCCGAGCAGACCCTCGCGCACATCGAGGGCGTGCTCGCCTGCCGCGAGGCGCTGACGGCCAACGCCGCGCCGCTGCTCGCGCTCGAGGCGCTGATGCTGCGCCTCGCCTCCTGACCCGTTTGCCTCAGCTGCCTTCTGATTACCTGGTTCAGCGCCCGAAAACCATTCGAAGCCGCGCGGCGCGCCGACCCGCACACGTGTGGACGAAGCAGCACCACCGCCTTTGCCGGCCACCTAGGCTTGCCGCGACCACGCCGGGCGAGGAGAGGCAGGCCGATGAGCAGGTACGCGGGGCAAGCCGCGCGCGGCCGGCGGCTCGTCGCTAGCGCCACCTTCGGCCTCCTGCTCGTCGCCGGGTGCGGTGAGACCAGCCAGATGCAGCCGGCCGGCCCAGCCCCTGCTTCGCCGAAGTCCAGCGACCCGGTCAGCCGGAGCCCGTCCAGCGAGACACCGGCTGACCCCTCGGACGGTGCCGAGCGGCCGGCCGACCGCCAGGCGCCCGACGAGGCGCTGCAGCCGTTCTATGACCAAGAGCTCGACTGGACCAGCTGCGGCACCGGCCAGGAGTGCAGTGAGGTGGACGTGCCGCTCGACTACGCCGACCCCGGTGGCGACACGGTCACCCTCGAGCTGCGCCGCACGTCGGCCGCGTCGGCCGATCCCGTCGGCACCCTCTTCGTCAACCCCGGTGGCCCGGGAGGTTCCGGCGTCGACTTCACCACCTACTTCGCCCAGGAGGCCGGGCCGCGGATCGGCGACGCCTACGACATCGTCGGCTTCGACCCGCGCGGTGTCGGCACCTC
>JBBSMD010000317.1:0-1466 GCA_038233355.1 Propionibacteriales bacterium | reverse complement strand
GCAAGTTTTGGTTGATTGCGCAGAGAAACTCGGGCTTGCGCGAGAATTACATCTGTGTTGTTTTGCGCGCCGCTTTCGGTTGTCCAGCGGTTATGGTCGGTAGCCACCGAAATCAGGCGTTGGTGCCATTTCCGCACGCGGAATCAGAAGTGGCCGGGGGTGCGGCGGAAATTCATCTGTTTGGACGGACAGCCCCTCGACCGTTCGGTCGATGGCTGGCTGAGCCAACCAATGCGGAGGTAGACCGCCCCGCGGACACGGGGGTCGGACGGTCCCGCGCAGACCGTCCCGGGTCGAACCGTCCTGGATCAGGCCGTGTCGTGGCGGTGGAGCCGCCGAGCAGCCTCGGCGACCGAGCCGGACAGCGAGGGGTAGACGGTGAACGCGTTGGCGACCTGGTCCACGGTGAGCGTGCAGGCGACCGCCAGCGCCACCGGGTGGATGAGTTCGCTCGCGGCGGGAGCGACCACGACTCCGCCGACCACGATGCTCGAGCCCGTGCGGCAGAACAGCTTCACGAAGCCGTCGTGCACGCCTTGCATCTTGGCCCGGGCGTTGCCGTCCAGCGGCAGTGTGACCGCGTAGGCGTCGACCTCGCCGGCGTCGATGGCGGCTTGAGTGGCGCCCACGGTGGCGATCTCGGGGGCGGTGAACACGTTGGCGGACACGTGCGCGAGCGACAAGGGAGACACCGCGTCACCGAGGGCGTGCCACATCGCGATGCGGCCCTGCATCGCCGCCACCGACGCGAGCATGAGCACCCCCGTGCAGTCCCCGGCGGCGTAGACACCTCGGGCCGTGGTGCGTGAGACGCGGTCGACCGTGATGAACCCGCGCTCGTCGGTCTCCACCCCGGCCGCATCAAGTCCCAGGTCAGCGGTGTTGGGGATCGACCCGAGCGCGAGCAGGCAGTGCGACCCGGCGACCGACCGGCCGTCGGTGAGCTGGACGACCACGCCGTCGTCGCGGCGGCGTACGGCACTCATCCGCGAGCGGGACAGCACCCGCATGCCGCGGCGGGTGAAGACGTCCTCGAGCACCGCTGCGGCGTCGGCGTCCTCCCCCGGCAGCACCCGGTCGCGGCTGGAGACGAGCGTCACCCGCGAGCCCAGCGCCAGGTAGGCGCCGGCCATCTCGGCGCCGGTGACGCCGCTGCCCACCACGACCAGGTGCTCGGGCAGCGCGTCGAGGTCGTACACCTGCTCCCACGTCAAGATGCGCTCCCCATCGGGTCGCGCGGCGTCGGTCACCCGCGGGTGGGCGCCGGTCGACAGCAGCACCACGTCGGCGTCGACCGTGTACTGGCGACCGTCCGGCTCGCGCACGCTCACCCGGTCGGGCGCCTCGAGACGACCGAGGCCGGCCACCACCTGCACCGACTCACGCTGGAGCCGGCCGACGATGTCCTCGCTCTGCGAGGCAGCCAGCCGCTTCACCCGCTCGTTGACCCGGGCGAGGTCGACGCT
>JBBSMD010000316.1:0-1467 GCA_038233355.1 Propionibacteriales bacterium | reverse complement strand
TCGACCGGCTCGGTGCCGCCCCAGGCGTCCCGGAAGGCCGAACGCGCCGCGTCGTAGGCCGGACCCTGCGCGTCCACCTCGTACGGTTGCCCGACGTCTCCAGGCGTGACGGTGACCTCGGCGCCCCAGCCGACGTGCTCCTCGAGGTGGCGGCACAACAGTTCCCGGGCGCGGATGGCGTCGTCGCTGGGTGCCACCCGCAGGCTGACCTTGGCGCGGGCGACGGGTACGAGCGTGTTGGAGGCGGCGGCCACCCGCGGCGCGTCGATGGCGAGCACCGCGATGGCGGGTTTGGTCCACAGCCGCTGCACTACCGACCCGGTGCCGATCAGCCGTACGCCGGGCAGCAGCGACGCCTCGGCGCGCAGACGGTCCTCCGGGTAGTCCAGGTCGGTGGCCGGGCCAGTGGTGAGCCCGTCGACGGCGACGTCACCGTCGGCGTCGTGCAGCGTGGCGAGCAGACGGGACAGCACCGTGAGCGCGTCCGGGACGATTCCGCCCCACATGCCCGAGTGCACGGCGTGCTCGAGGGTGCGCACCTCGACCACGCAGTCGGCGAGCCCGCGCAGCGAGGTGGTCAGCGCGGGCACGCCGATGTCCCAGTTGGTCGAGTCGGCGATGACGATGACGTCGGCGGCCAGCTCGTCGCGGTGCTCGGCGATGAGCGCAGGCAGCGACTCCGAGCCCGACTCCTCCTCCCCCTCCACGAAGACGGTCACGCCGACCGGCGGGCTGCCGTCGTGTGCGCGGAAGGCGCCGAGATGGGCGATGACGCCGGCCTTGTCGTCGGCAGCCCCGCGCCCGTACAGCCGACCGTCCCGCTCGACCGGCTCGAACGGCTCGCTGGCCCAGTCGGCCCGGTCGCCCTCCGGCTGTACGTCGTGGTGGGCGTAGAGCAGCACCGTGGGCGTCCCGTCGGGAGCGGGGTGGCGGGCGATGACGGCCGGTGCGCCGCCGGCTTCGACCACGTCGACCTCGGCGAAGCCGGCGGCACGCAGCAGGCCGGCGACCGCGTCGGCACTGCGGTGCCCGTGCTCTCGGCGCTCGGGGTCGGCCCACACCGAGGGGATGCGCACCAGGTCGCGCAGGTCGTCGAGCGCAGCGGGCAGCTCGTCGCGGACGCGGTGGCGGAGCCGGTCGGTCACGTCGTCGTCGCTCATCCGCGCAGCGTACGACCGCCCCGCGCCGGTTTGGTTCGGGGTGGCCCCGGTCCAATAGGGCGGCACCGGGGCCACCCCGATCCAACGGGGACAGGCACCACGGTCACCCAGTGCGCGCGCACCCCGTCGCGTGCCGTCAGCCCCCCGGAGTCAGCGGCAGCAGCTCCGAGAGGTCGGAGCGTTCACCCGAGGCCGTGACGCGTCCTTGCGCCCTAGCCTGCGGCCACGACAAGCGGCCGCTGGCGAGGGCGATCCAGGTCAGCGGGTCGGTCTCCACCACCGCCGGCGGAGTGCCGCGGGTGTGCCT
>JBBSMD010000315.1:0-1469 GCA_038233355.1 Propionibacteriales bacterium | reverse complement strand
GCCCACCCCGAGCTGAGTGCGGACCGGCTGCCGATGGTCTTCGACGTGGCGTCGGGGGTCTACTGGCGCCCCGAGGAGGGCGGGCTCATGTGGGGGATGAGCAACCCCGCCGAGGAGTCGGGTGAGGCAGCCCGCTTCGACTGGGACTACCACGCCCGGATGCGGCGACGGATCGAGCAGCTGCTGCCGGTCACCGCACATCTCGGCGTGCGCCGGGTGTGGGCCGCCACCATCGACTTCACCCCCGACCACCTGCCGATCCTGGGGCCGCTGATCGGCACCGGTGGGCCGGTCGGCGGTACGGTCGTGGCCGCCGCCGGCGGGCACGGGATGATGTGGGGGCCGGCGGTCGCCCGAGCGGCCGCCGACCTGGTCGTGACCGGCCATACCGACGTCGTCGACGTCACCGACCTGGGTCTGGACCGCTTCGACGCCGACGGCCGCAGCCGCCTCGCGCCCGACCCGATCGCGCTGCCGTTCCCCGAGCTCGCGCCGGCCTGAGCGCCGGACCGGTCGTTGCCAGCAACCCGTCACCACGTCAACGTGGTACCGGCACGACGGGGCGCGCGACCACCAGGGCGTCGACGGCGACGGCACCGGCCGGCGTGACGACCAGCGGGTTGAGGTCGACCGCGTCGAGGTGGTCACCGAGTTCGAGCGCCAGCTGGGACAGCGCCACCAGCGCCTGCACCACGCAGTCGCGGTCGCACACCGGCCGGCCGCGTACGCCGTCGAGCAGCCGGGCCGCCGGCAGCCGCGCCAGCAGGCGGCTCGCGGCGTCGTCATCGAGCGGCGGGAGCGCCACGACCCGCTGCGCGAGCACCTCGATCAGCATCCCGCCGGCGGCCAGCACCAGCAGCGGACCCAGCGCCGGGTCGCGGAGGATGCCGAGCCCGAGCTCTACCCCGGCTGGCACCTGCTCCTGCACCAGCACTCGTGCACCGAGCTCGGAGGCCAGCCAGGCGTACGCATCGTCGAGGTCGCTCGGGTCGGCCAACCCGAGCACCACCCCGCCGACGTCGGACCTGTGCGCGAGTCCCGGCTGGTCGGTCTTCAGCACCACCGGGTAGCCGATGCGCTCGGCCGCCGCGAGCACCGAAGCGGCATCGCTCGCCGCAACCGTGGCCGGCACCGGTACGCCGTAGTCGGCGAGCAGCCGCATCGCCTCGTTACCGCCCAGCGGCCCGGCCGCGAGCCTCGCCGCCCAGCTGGCGGCCCGTTCAGCGTCCACCGGCGCAGCCACCGGTGGACGCGGTGCAGACGCTCGCCGCAGCAGGTGGCCGAGCGCGGCCAGCCCGTTGCGGGTGCCTTCCAGCACCGGGACGCCAGCCCGGCGCAGCTGACCGGCCCAGCCCTGGTCGACCGCGGCGGCGATGTTGCTCAGCACGGCGACCGGGATGTCCAGGGCGGCCGCGGCGTCGAGCGCCGCCACGACATAGGAGTCGTCACCGTCGTACTCGGCCACCAGG
>JBBSMD010000314.1:0-1472 GCA_038233355.1 Propionibacteriales bacterium | reverse complement strand
TGGTTCGGAGCGCCGCGGCCCGGCGGCTATGCTGTGCGGGCCCGTCGGCACGTACGACGGCGCCCGGGGCTGTGGCGCAGCTGGTAGCGCACTTCCATGGCATGGAAGGGGTCAGGGGTTCGAGTCCCCTCAGCTCCACCCCGTACCGGTCGACACCGTCGCCTCGTCGGCGACGTCCTACCCTCCGTACGCCAGACGTCTTATCCACCATGGGAGCGGCGCACGACCGCGCTCGTCCAGTGCGGCGCCAACCCCGCCGCTACCAAGACCGGGCGCGACGACTGCCAGCCACCCGAGTGGCCCGATGTGGTGGTCCCTGGACGTGCTGAGCAGCCGCATGGGGCCACTCGGACGATGTGGACCACCACCCGGGGCCACTCGATCGCTCCTGCGGGGCGGCGGGCCGGCACCTTGGCGACGACGCCAACAGTCGCCCCCTGCAACCTGTTGCGCATGTGACCTCTGGGAGTAGTGTGCCGCCTGCTCGCTCGGGGCTGCCGTCCACGGAGGTGGCACGTGCTGTTGGCCGCGGAAGAATCGACGACGTTCCGGCTCGATGCCGGTTTCGTCGACTACACGCTGGTCGCTATCTACTTCGCGTTCGTGCTCGGCATCGGACTGCTGGCCCGCCGCCAGGTGTCGAGCAGCCTCGACTTCTTCCTTTCCGGGCGCAGCCTGCCGGCGTGGGTGACCGGGTTGGCCTTCATCTCGGCCAACCTCGGCGCGGTCGAGGTCATGGGCATGTCGGCCAACGGTGCGCAGTACGGCTTGCCCACCATGCACTACTTCTGGGTCGGCGCCGTGCCCGCGATGCTCTTCCTCGGCGTGGTGATGATGCCGTTCTACTACGGCTCCAAGGTGCGCAGCGTCCCCGAGTTCATGCGCCGCCGCTTCGGCACCGGCGCGCACCTGGTCAATGCCATCAGCTTCGCGGTCGCCCAGGTGCTCATCGCCGGCATCAACCTCTTCCTGCTCGCCAGCATCGTCAACGCCCTGCTCGGCTGGCCGCTGTGGGTGTCGACGATCGCGGCGGCGGCCGTCGTGCTCACCTACACCACTCTGGGTGGGCTGTCCGCGGCGATCTACAACGAGGTCTTGCAGTTCTTCGTGATCGTCGCCGCGCTCGCACCGCTCACCCTGATCGGCCTCTACAACGTGGGAGGCTGGTCGGGCCTGACCGAGCGCATCAACGACGCCGGCAACGGAGCCCAGCTCAGCTCGTGGCCCGGCACCGGTCTAACCGGCATCGAGAGCCCCGTGTTGTCGGTCATCGGCATCGGCCTCGGCCTCGGCTTCGTGCTGTCGTTCGGCTACTGGACGACGAACTTCGTCGAGGTGCAGCGGGCCATGGCGTCCAACAGCATGAACTCCGCGCGCAGCGCGCCCATCATCGGGGCCTTCCCCAAGATGTTCGTGCCGTTCATCGTGGTGATCCCGGGCATGATCGCAGCCGTCTCGGTGGCGGAGACCCA
>JBBSMD010000313.1:0-1479 GCA_038233355.1 Propionibacteriales bacterium | reverse complement strand
GTCGACCTGGCCGCGCAGCGCGACCACCTGGGTGGACAGGGTCTCGGCCTCACCAGCCGACAGCGACCAGCTGCGGACCTGCTCCACCTGGGCCAGTACCGCACGAGCCGCCGCGACCGCACCCAACAACGGATGCACCCCCAACGGCGGCTCCCCCAGCGGCGGCTCCACCGGCTGGGCAGCACCGTCGCGGCCGGCACCGGCCCCGCCGACCTGTCCGGTGCCCGCGTCGGCGGCCACGCAGGGACCCACGCCAGCGCCTGCGTCGGCAGCTGCGCCGCTGTCCACGGCGGTCTCGGCGTCGACAACGCCGGCAGCGCCGCCGGCGGGGCCGGGGCCGCTGCTCGGGTGGGTCGGGTGCTCTCTCACATCCCGCAGACTAGCCACTGCCACTGACAATGCGAACCCGTGTTCGAGCATGGTGGATACGCTGTAAAATCCACCACGCCTGTGCACAGAAACCGGACGGGTCGCGGCCAAACGCTGGTGACGGCCAACCGCCCTCGCGGCATGAACTCGACTGCTCCACCTCCCCGCAGGACTTCGCCAACACCAGGGCAGGACGCGACGAAGCCCGTCCACGCGGCGGCACAGCACCTCGGCCAGGGTCCGCTTTCCCCTCACCGTTGAGACGCGAGTGGCAGGTCACACACCCATCGCGTGGTAACCGCCGTCCACGTGCAGGATTTCCCCGGTCGTCGCCGGGAAGAAGTCGCTGAGCAGCGCCACCACCGCCCGCGCCGCCGGCTCGGTGTCGCCGTGGTCCCAGCCCAGCGGCGCCCTGGTCCCCCACGCCGACTCGATGTCCTCGAAACCCGGGATCGCCTTCGCCGCCAGGGTCTTCAGCGGCCCCGCGGCCACCAGGTTGCACCGCACCCCTTCCGGCCCCAGATCGCGGGCGAGGTAGCGCGACGTCGACTCCAGCGCCGCCTTCGCCACGCCCATCCAGTCGTACGCCGGCCAGGCGACCGTCGCGTCGAACGTCATGCCGACGACGCCGGAGCCCCGGCTCAGCAGCGGCAGCGCGGCCGCGGTCAGCGACTGCAAGGAGTACGCCGACACCTGCACCGCCTGGGCGACGTCGGGCCACGGACCGCTGAGGAACTTGCCCCCGAGCACGGTCTCGGGGTTGCCGAACGCGATCGAGTGCACCAGGCCGTCGAGGCCGTCGACGTGTTCGCGCACCGCGTCGGGGAGCCCGGCGAGATGCGACTCGTCGGTGACGTCGAGCTCGAGCACCGGTGCCGGCTGCGGCAGCCGGCCGACGATGCGGCGGGTGATGCCGAGCGCGCGGCCGAAGTTCGACACGAGCACCGTGGCGCCCTCCTCCTGCGCCACCCGGGCGACCGCGAAGCCGATGGAGGCGTCGGTGGTGACACCGGCGACGAGGATGCGCTTGCCGTCGAGGATTCCCATGGATGGCTGCCTTTCGTACGTGGTGGTGGTCTGTGCCGGGCGCGGTCGGCTCGGTGCCCCATG
>JBBSMD010000312.1:0-1489 GCA_038233355.1 Propionibacteriales bacterium | reverse complement strand
TCGGTCCTCGGCCTCGGGCGCCCGGCGTGACTACGGCTAATGCCTGGCCGGTTGGCACTTCATGCCGATCGCGGCGCGTCGGCGCGTCGGTGGCAAGAGTGTCAGTCCTCCTTGGCAGCCTTCTCGGTGATCACACCAGGAGGTGGCTTTATGGGCGTCAACAACCGGGCACGCAGGGCAGCCAAACGGCGCAAGCGAGCCCATCGCGGCAGTCGCGCTCCCAGCGGCGCCCAGACTTACGACCAGGCGTACGACCAGACCTATCCCTTCGACGAGCGCGCCGCGGCCATGCTGCTCGCCGCGGAGGCGATCGAAGAGGTCGCGCAGGATCCGGCGGTCGGCGGCGATGTCGCCGCCTTGCTCAGCGGACCGGAGTGCGCGGTACGGCCGCTCCTCGTCGCCGAGGCGCTGGAGTCGCTGGTGGCCGAGGCGGTGGCCACGGTCGTGGCGCACGGGTGGACCCCGTTCGACCTCGCCCAGATCGTCCGCCGACGGCTGACGGTCCGGCACCTTCCCGCCGTGGCCGCGGCTCTGGTAGCCGAGACTGCCCGGCACTCACCGCAGCGGGTCACGGCGGAGTGGCGGGCGGACCTTGCCGGGCTGGGTCGGCACCAGGCGCCGGACCTGACCACCGCCGCGGGACTGGAGCTGGCCATGGGGCTGTGCGGGCTCCTCGCTCGGCTGCCGGCCCTCGCCGCGGTCCTGCCGCCGCCGGGGTCGGCCCAGCGTCCCTCCCGAGCGGCGAGCCGCAGCGACTCCAGACAGCTGGCCCGGGTGCGGGCACTGCTCGCCAAAGCCGAGTCCACCGAGTACGACGAGGAGGCCGAGACCTTGTCGGCGAAGGCCCAGGAGCTGATCAGCCGGTACGCCCTCGAGCGGCTGCTCGACGAGCGCCGGCACGAGCAGCCGGTAGGGGGCGCCGGCCAGGTCGCGGCCCGGCGCGTGTGGATCGACGCGCCGTACGTCATGCCGAAGGCGATGCTGATCGATGCGGTGGCGGCGGCCAACCGGTGCACGTCGGTGATCACCGAGCACCTCGGGTTCAGCACCGTCATGGGGGCACCGGACGACCTGGACGCGGTCGAGCTGCTGGCCACGTCGCTGCTGGTGCAGGCCGACACCGCGTTGCTGCGGCGTGGTCGCCACACCGACCGGTGGGGCACCTCACGCACCCGCTCGTTCCGTCGCTCCTTCCTGCTCGCGTACGCCTCACGCATCGGCGAACGCCTGCATGCCGCCACCGCCGATGCGGTTCAGCGGTCCAGTGAGCCAGGGGCCCTGGTGCCGCTGCTGGATCGTCGGCGCGAGCAGGTGGACGGCGTGCGCGACGAGCTGTTCCCGCACGCGGTGCACCGGGCGACGACGATCAGCAACGGTCTGGGCTGGGCCGAGGGCCGCGCCGCGGCCGATCTCGCTCTGCTCGATGCTCACCTGCGTTGCATCGGCGAGTCGGCCTGAGCCCGCAGGCGGCCGAGCGGGTCGCAGCGGC
>JBBSMD010000311.1:0-1493 GCA_038233355.1 Propionibacteriales bacterium | reverse complement strand
TCTTCGACCCCAAGACGACGCTGCTGTTCGGCGACGCGAAGGAGACGATGGGCAAGCTGCTCAACGCGGTGAAGAGCCTGTGAGGTGACTGGCCACGAATAGGCGTTCACTTCGAAAAGGCAACGGGAGTCAGTACGGCGCCTCCCGCACGGGCGCCATAGCCGCTCGCGACAGTCTCGCCGGCAGGCGTCCACGACGAGCACCGGCTCGGCCAGCCTCAGCCGGCCACGCCGTACAACCGGTCGCCGGCGTCACCGAGGCCCGGCACGATGTAGCCGCGGTGGTCGAGGCGCTCGTCGAGCGCGGCGGTGACCAGCGTGAGCGGTACGTCGAGGTGCTCGGTCTCCTTGCGCATCCGCTCCACCCCCTCGGGTGCCGACAGCAGCGTGATGGCCGTCAGCGACGATGCGCCTCGGCGGACGAGGAAGTCGAGCGCCGAGGCGAGCGTGCCACCGGTCGCCAGCATCGGGTCGAGCACGAAGCACGCCCGGTCGGCCAGGTCTGCCGGGAGCCGCTCGGCGTAGGTCGAGGCGAGCAGCGTCTCCTCGTCGCGGATCATGCCGAGGAAGCCGACCTCCGCGGTCGGCAGTAGCCGCTGCATGCCCTCGAGCATGCCCAGCCCGGCCCGCAGGATCGGCACGACGAGGGGACGCGGCGCCGCCAGCCGCGCTCCGTGCGCTTCGGCGACCGGCGTCTGCACCACCGTCGGGTCCACCCGTACGTCGCGGGTCGCCTCGTACCCCAGCAGCGTGACGAGCTCCTCGGTCAACCGGCGGAAGGTGGGGCTGTCGGTGCGTACGTCGCGGAGCGCGGTGAGCTTGTGCGCGACCAGGGGGTGGTCGGCGACGTGAGTGCGCATGGCAGGCGACGCTAGCCGATCCGGTCGCCGGCGAACGCCTAGCGACCGCCGCGCAGCCCACAGCCGGGCGTGGGCGCACGCTCGCGCCGCCGCCCCGGTTCTGCCACCATCGGCGGAGCCGCATGCACAGAACCGGGAGAGTGAGGTGCGATGTCCGAGAACGACGTCGACTTCGCCGTCGCCGCCTACCGCGAGGAGGGCGTCTGGCAGGTACAGGCACTTCCACGCCGCGTGGCCACCGACTTCGACGCGCTCGTCCAGGCGCTGCGCCCGTGGCCTGCTGACTCCGGCGTGCTCGGTCTCGTCGCCGTCGACGAGGACTTCTTCGTGCTGGTACGGGTGCGAGGTGCGCAAGTCGACGCCGTGTTGTCCGACGTCACGGCGGCGACTGAGTGGCCGCTGGCCAGCGGAGTGCTCGACCTGCTCGACCTGCCCGACCCAGAGGACGACGACGACGCCCAGCCTGCCGGGGATCTGGGGATCGTCGCCGACCTCGGGATGTCGGCCATCGACCTGGCCTTCTTGATCGACGACGATCTCTACCCGGACGAGGTGCTCGCCGAGGTGGCCAAGCGGATCGGCTTCGGCCAGGAGTTCGATGCCATGATCGAGGCCGTCACCGCGTGAGCGCTGC
>JBBSMD010000310.1:0-1499 GCA_038233355.1 Propionibacteriales bacterium | reverse complement strand
GCCAGCACGGCCCGCTCGATGCCTGCCCGTGCGGCCAGGTCCTCGTAGTCGACGCCACCCGAGCGCCGCAGGACACCCGCGATCGTGACACCGTCCTCGAACAGCTCCACCACCCGTGGGTCGACGTAGGAGGCGCGGGCCACGCTCGGGGTGTTGCCCAGGTAGCTGGCCACCTCCTTCATGGCGGCCGCGATGGCGCGCTTGCGTGCGCTCGTGCTGTCGGCTGTGTTGCTGCGCTGGGCGAGCGCCACCGCGGCGAGCACGGTGCCGTGCCAGGTGCGGAAGTCCTTGGCCGAGGCGTCACCCCCGATGACCTGCTTGACGTAGGAGTTGACGTCGTCGCTGGTGATGTCGACCCAGCGCCGGCCCTCGCGGTACGCCAGCAGCTCCTCACCACCGTCACGGCGCCGGCGCATGGTGGTGAGCGCCCCGCGCACGTCGGGGTTCTCGATCTCGACGTGCTGCTGCTTGCCCGACTTGGCGACGTACTCGAAGACCACGGACTCGCGGCTGACACGCACGTGCTCCTTGCGGATCGTGGCGAGGCCGTAGGAGCCGTTCTGCTCGGTGTAGCTCTCCCCGCCCACGCGGAAGAACCCGACGTCGAGCAACCGGAACGCGGTGGCGAGGGCACGCTCACGCGGCATGCCGGGCAACGCGAGGTGCTCGGCCACCACTATTCGCGCCTTCGGCAGCTGAGCGGCGACCTGGAGCACGTGCGCATGCTTTGCCTCGTCCTGCTTGCGCCGCCACAGCGGGTGGTAGAGGTACTGGCGACGACCTGCGTCGTCAGTCCCGACCGCCTGGATGTGGCCGTTGGGGTGTGGACAGATCCACACCTCCTGCCAGGCCGGGGGGATCACCAGTCGCTTGCAGCGGTCGCGCTGCTCGTCGCCGACGCGATGACCGGCGGTGTCCAGGTAGACGAAACCGCGACCCGCCCGCCGCCTGGTCCAGCCGGGGTCGGCGGGGGAGACGGTACGCAGCCTGGGCACGGCTCCCTATTGTGCGACTCGGGCCGGCCGGCCGCACACCACACCCGCCGCGCCACGCCGTCCCGGCACCTCTGGCGACACCGGCAGGACCCGCGCGGCCAGGCGGCCGCCTCGATCGGGCGGCTTCCTGGTCCTCACGTGCACAGCTCGCGCAAGGCACCGGGCTTGTGGGCGGCTCGGTTGCCGCTCTTCTCGCTCTCGACCACGAACATCGGCTCGTCCTCGGATGCGGTGAAGTGCTGACCGGCCAGCTGGAAGTCAGCGGTCTTCTCCTCCACGACCGTGCCGTGCGTACGACCCTGCGGGGTGTTCCAGCTGACCCGGTCGCCCACACCGACGCTCATCCGCGACTCCTCGACGGCGGGTACGTCAGGCGGTCCGCTGCTCGCGCTCGCCAGCGGCGAACTCCTCGACGAGCGTGCTGCAAAAGGCGTCCAGGTCGTCGGGCCCCCGGCTGGTCACGAGCCCGTCGTCGGTCACCACCTCCTCGTCGACCCAGGTGGC
>JBBSMD010000309.1:0-1506 GCA_038233355.1 Propionibacteriales bacterium | reverse complement strand
GCACCACCCGGCGTGGCCGAGCCCGTGGGGGTGGGGGCGACCGGGGTGGCACGTCGAGTGCGCCGCCATGGCGGCCAGCGTGCTGGGTGCCAGCGTGGACGTGCTCGCTGGTGGTGCCGACCTGGCCTTTCCGCACCATGCATACCAGCAGGCGATGGTCGAGGCGGCGACCGGCGTCGCGCCGTTCGCCCGGGCGCACCTGCACGTCGGCACCGTCTACGTCGACGGCCACAAGATGGCCAAGTCGACCGGCAACCTCGTGCTGGTCGCCGACCTGCTGGCCACCCACCGGCCGTCGACGGTGCGGATGCTGTTGCTGGACCGCGTCTGGCACCGGGACTGGGAGCTGCGGACCTCCGACCTCGACGGTGCGGCCGAACGTGTCGACGCCCTCTACGCGGCCTCGGCACGCCACCGCGGCGACGGGAGCCACCGGGAAGGGGAGCGGCTGGTGCGAGAACGTCTGCTGGACGACCTCGACGTGCCCGGTGCCGTGGACGCGGCGCTCGAGCACGGCGGCGACGCGGCGAGGTTGCTGTTGCGCACCCTGTCGCTGGACTGATCTCGCCGCCGTGGCAGGTAGCCTGGACCGAGGGGTGGTGGCGTGGCGCCCCGCGGCCGCGGGAGGCGATCGGTGACCGACGAGAGTGCGAGCACGCTCTCCAACCGGGTCTGGACGATCCCGAACCTGATCAGCTTCGCCCGGTTGCTGGGCGTGCCCTTGTTCTTGTGGCTGGTCCTCGGACCCGAGGCCGACGTCGTGGCCCTCCTCGTGCTGATGGCCTCCGGCGTGACCGACTATCTCGACGGAGTCCTGGCCCGTCGGCTCAACCAGAGCTCGAAGGTGGGCCAGATCCTCGACCCGGTGGCAGACCGGCTGTACATCCTCGCCGTGGTGGCGGGCCTGGCCCTTCGCGACATCATCCCGTGGTGGCTGGCCGTCTTCCTGCCGTTGCGCGACGTCCTGCTCTTCGCTGTCATCCCCTTCCTGCGCACCCGTGGCTACACCTCGTTGCCGGTGCACTTCCTCGGGAAGGCGGCGACGGCCGCCCTCTTGTATGCCTTCCCGCTGCTGTTGCTCGGCGACGGGACCGGCACGTTCGCCCTGCTCGCCAGGACCTTCGGGTGGAGCTTCGCCATCTGGGGCACGGGCTTGTACTGGTGGGCTGGGCTGCTGTACGCCTGGCAGGTGCGCACGCTGATGCGCACCCGGCCGCCGGTCAAGGAGTCCGATCCGCTCGTACCGGCTGTGCGCACCGGTGACGAACCGGGCAGCACGTCACCGACCGCGGCCGCGCGATGAGCGCCCACCAGCACCGGTCGGCCCGCAGCGCGACCGCGTCGACCGGGTCCGCTTCTTCCAGGCCGTCCGTGACCGCGTCGACCGGGTCCGCGTCGACTGTGACTGCGCCGAGGGCGCCGTCACCCGACCTGCTGCAGCGGGTGCTGAGCGATCCGGTCGACCCCGACTACGCCGTCGTCGCGGCGACACGAGGGGAACGCTCG
>JBBSMD010000308.1:0-1510 GCA_038233355.1 Propionibacteriales bacterium | reverse complement strand
CGCTGTCAAAGACATCGGTGAGCTCAACACCCTGTTCACCGCGTGGGTCGAGACCGTCTACCACCACCGCGTGCACACCGAAACGCAACAGACCCCACTGGAGCGGTTCCTCGCCGCTGGCCCCGTCACGCCGCCCGACCTTGTGCTGCTGCGCGAGGCGTTCTTGTGGTCCCACCATCGCAAAGTCAGCAAGACCGCCACCCTCAGCCTGTTCGGGAACTCCTATGAGGTCGACGCGGCACTGGTCGGCCGGACCGTCGAGGTCGCGTTCGACCCGTTCGACCTGACTCACCTGGACGTGCGCTTCAACGGCCACCCGATGGGACAAGCCGTCCCGCACCAGATCGGCCGGCACGTCCACCCCGACGCCCACCCCGACCCCGCGACCCCCACAGCTGCAGCGGCGACCGGGATCGACTACCTCGCGCTGGTCGCCGCCCAACACCACAACGCCCTGAAGGGTGGCACCGGCATCAACTACACCGACCTGACCGGCACCGCCGGCACCACTGCCCAGCAGAGCAGCAGCTACGACCGTGCGCTCGAAGCCGACCTCGCGCAGTTCGCCGCACACCTTCATCAACAAGACCAGCAGGACCAGCAGCAGACCCAGCTGCAAGGCCAGCCGGGCGGCGCAGCGCCGGTCGTCGGGGAACTACCCGGCCAGCTCGACCTCACCGTCCTCGCCCACGAACTCACCCACCACGACGCCAGCGACAGCAACGAGGGACAGCGGTGACCATCCAGAATCTGCAGGCCCACTACGGCTTTGGGCGCATGCCCTTCGGCAAAACCCTCGCCCCGCAGATGCTGCACCGGCACGCCAGCCACGGCGAGGCCGTCGCCCGGATCAGCTGGTGCCTGGCGGAACGCAACCTCGGCGTCATCACCGGGGAGGTCGGCGCCGGCAAGACCGTCGCCGTCCGCGCTGCCCTGGCCGGGTTGGACGCCAGTCGCACGACCATCGTCTACCTCGGCAACCCCGCCGTCGGAGCCCGCGGCCTCTACGCCGGGATCGTCACCGCCCTGGGCGGCACCCCCCGCTACCAGAAGAGCATGCTCATTCCGCAGACCGCGGAGCTGCTCGCGGCTGAGGAACACGAACGTGGCCGCAGTGTCGTCGTCGTCTTGGATGAGGCGCACCTGCTCGGCGTCGACCAGCTCGAGGAGCTACGGCTCCTCACGAACGCTGAGCTCGACAGTCACAGCCCCTTCGGCTGCCTACTCGTCGGGCAACCCACCCTGCGGCGCAAGATCAAGCTCGGGACCTTCGCCGCCCTGGACCAGCGGATCGCGCTGCGCTACACGATGAACGGGATGGACGCCGCCGAGACCAAGACCTACCTCGCCCATCACCTCGCGCTCGCCGGACGCAGCGACACCCTGTTCAGCGACGACGCGACCGACCTCATCCATCAAGTCAGCCGCGGACTCCCACGAGCCGTGAACAACCTCGCCGTCCAAGCCCTCATCGCCGCGTTCGCAACGAACAAGAGCATCGTCGACGAGT
>JBBSMD010000307.1:0-1554 GCA_038233355.1 Propionibacteriales bacterium | reverse complement strand
GCGCCGTACTGACTCCCGTTGCCTTTTCGAAGTGAACGCCTATTCGTGGCCAGTCACCTCACAGGCTCTTCACCGCGTTGAGCAGCTTGCCCATCGTCTCCTTCGCGTCGCCGAACAGCAGCGTCGTCTTGGGGTCGAAGAGCAGCTCGTTCTCGATGCCGGCAAAACCGGGGCGCATCGAGCGCTTCATGAACACGATCTGCCGCGCCTCGTCGACCGCGAGGATGGGCATGCCGTAGATCGGCGCCCCGGGAGTGGTCTTGGCCGCCGGATTCACCACGTCGTTGGCTCCCACGACGAGTGCCACGTCGGTCTGCTTGAACTCCCCGTTGATCTGGTCCATCTCCTTCAGCTGCTCGTAGGGCACCTGCGCCTCGGCGAGCAGCACGTTCATGTGCCCGGGCATGCGCCCGGCGACGGGGTGGATGGCGTAGTCGACAGCGATACCGCGCTCGCCGAGCACGTCGACCAGCTCGCGCAGCGTGTGCTGTGCCTGCGCGACCGCGAGGCCGTAGCCGGGCACGATCAGCACCCGCTGCGCGTAACCGAGGAGGATCGCCACGTCTTCTGGCCCGGCAGAGCGTACGGGCCGGTCCGAGGCCTGACCGGCACCGAGGGTCGAGCCGCCGCGCAGCGCGCCGAAGAGCGTGTTGGCGACCGAGCGGCCCATGGCGCGCGCCATCAACAGGGTCAGGATCGTGCCGGACGCGCCGACGAGGGTGCCGGCCACCAGCAGCAGGGTGTTGCCCAGGACGTAGCCGCCGGCGGCGACGGTCAGACCGGTGAAGGCGTTGAGCAGCGAGATGACGATCGGTACGTCGGCACCGCCCACCGGCAGCACCAACAGGACGCCGAGCAGCAACCCCAGCAGTGCCAACCCGACACCGGCGAGGGTCCCCGGTGCGAGCACCACCAACACCGACAGCGCCACCGCGACGAGCAGCGCCGTGCCGAACAGCACCGGCAGGGCCGGGAAGATCACCGGGCGGGTCGTCATCAGCTCTTGCAGCTTGGCGAAGGTCACCATCGAGCCCGCGAAACTGACCGAGCCGACCACGATCGTGAACGCGCTGGCGGCGGAGTCGAAGGCCGCCACCCCACTGGCACCCAGCGCTGCGCTCTCCTGCACCTCCAGCAGGGCCACCAGCGCGGCCGCACCACCGCCGACACCGTTGAACAACGCCACCAGCTGGGGCATCTGGGTCATCTGCACCCGGCGCGCCCCGACCACGCCACCGACCGAGCCGACCGCGATCGCGACGAGGATCGGCACCACATGGTCGAGGTCGCGCTGGAAGAACACCACCACGGTCGCCAGCAGCGCGCCGGCGGCACCGATCAGGTTGCCGCGCCGGGCCGTGCGTGGTGAAGACAGCCCCTTGAGCGCGAGGATGAAGCAGACGGCCGCGGCGAGGTAGGCCAGCTGCACCCACGTGGGCGTCATCGGCCCCGCTCCGCCGAGCCGGTCTCGACCGGTCGCGGGCGTCGTCGCCCGCCGAACATCGTCAGCATGCGGTCGGTGACCACGAAGCCCCCGACCACGTTGACCGTGGC
>JBBSMD010000306.1:0-1557 GCA_038233355.1 Propionibacteriales bacterium | reverse complement strand
GTGGGCAGCTGCTTGGCAAAGCGGTGGAGCAGGCGACGGGTGAGATTGCCGGGGAGCTGTTCTTGAGCGAGACGACGGTCAAGACCCACGTCAGCAACGTGCTCGCCAAGATGCAGCTGCGAGACCGGGTGCAGGCCGTCGTCCTGGCCTACGAGTCCGGGCTCGTCAGCCCGTCGGGGGAGTGACCTGCCGTCGACTCCTGCGCGACCGCGGCGTCCAGGGCCTGAGCTGTACGGTCGGGGCGACCCTGGGAGCGTCATGGATGACTTGTCCGACTTCGACCTCGACCGCAGCGCCGGCCGGGCGTGGTCGATCTTCCAGCAGCGCCTGGCCGACCACCTGGCCGGCATGCCGGACGACCAGACCCTGCTGCTCGCGTCCCAGTCTGGGCTGGACGACGACCCGGACGCCGGTTCTGCGCCGTACGTCCTGTTCAAGGCGCGTGGCGGGACCATGCTGCGCGCGGAGGCGGTGAGCAACGCCTATCTCGACCGTACATACGCGCTCGACGAGGCGGGGGCACAGCGCATGGCGGCACTCGGGTGGCGCCCACCCACGTACACCCCGCGGGAGGAGCCGGACTCCGGTTCGGCCAACTACTGGCTCGACCTGCAGCGCAAGGAAGGCGACCGGGTAGCGGCCATGACCACCCGGGCGTTCCGCGAGGTCTGGAGCATCGCCCACCCGGTGTTCTTGCGGGTCGAGCCAGTCGGCAGAACCGACCCCGCGCCCGATCTCGGCATCGCCGCCGCAGTGGTCGAGCAGGTCGCCGACGAGCTCCCGGAGGCGGTGACGCCCCGCGACGACGACCACCTGCGCGCGCTCGTCGAGCGGGTGCTCACCGAGCGGTTCGGCGAGGAGCCGATGAAGGACTCCGACGGTGACATCCCGTTGCGCAGCGGCAGCGCCCTCGTGTTCGTCCAGGTGCCGACGGGCCTGTCGGTGGTGACCCTGTTCGCGCCGCTGGTGCGTGACATCAGCGGCCGGACGCGAGCCGCCGAGGTGGTCGCGGACCTCAACCGTCGGTGGCCGCTGGTGAAGTTCATGCTGGTCGAGGACCAGGTGGTGGCGCTGGTCCAGCTGGCTGCCGAGCCGTTCGTGCCGCGCCATCTGTCGACGATGCTGGAGATGCTGGCGAAGGTCGCCGACCGCCTGGACAACGTCCTGGCCGAACGTCTCGACGGCCGGCTCGCCTTCCCCCTCGACGTGGAGGCGCGGCGGGTCGAGACGGTGCCGGCGGCACACGGCGACGACTCGTGGTCAGACGAGCTGATGACGCTGCTGCACGCCGATGTCGGCGAGCAGGGCGAGGTCACGGTGCCCGAGGTGCTCGCGCTGTACGACGGGGACCGTCGGCGGCTCCTGCGCGACATCAAGATTACCTCCGAGCAGGAGATCTCGTGGCGGCAGTCCGCGGCGGAGGCCACCGCTGCCGGGGAGCGTGCCGTTGCGGTCGCCTGCGCCGAGGAGTCGGCGAGCTGGGAGTCGACGGTCGAGACGTTGCGCCGGGCACTGCGAGCGACGATGGACCCCGACCCGTCCTGACGAGCTCACAGG
>JBBSMD010000305.1:0-1560 GCA_038233355.1 Propionibacteriales bacterium | reverse complement strand
CGGTGGAGGCCGCGGCCAGGAGCCGGTGAGGACGAGGCGCCCAACGCGCCGTGTAGTGTCGTGGTTCACGCCGCTGCGGCTCGCGTCTTGGCGAGTCGCCGGCCCGGCCGGCGGGGGGACGCACCCCGCTGTCGCAGCCGTGCGGTGGGGCGCCCCGGACCGTCCGCGGAGACACCTCATGTCCGCACGCATCGTCTCGGTCAACGTCGGTACGCCGAAGACCTACACCTGGCTCGGTCGCTGCTTGCGCTCCAGCATCGACAAGCATCCCGTGCGCGGGCCCGTGCAAGTCCTGGCCACCCGACTGGCCGGCGACGAACAATCCGACACCCAGCAGCACGGCGGTGCCGACAAGGCGGTGTACGCCTACTCCGTCGAGGACTACGCCCGGTGGGGCGACGAGCTCGGCCCCTCACTCGACCCCGGCATGTTCGGGGAGAACCTCACCACCGAGGGGCTCGATCTGAGCACCGCGGCGATCGGTTCCCGCTGGCACGTCGACACCGCGGTCCTCGAGGTCAGCGAGCCGCGGACGCCGTGCTGGAAGCTCGGGATGCGGATGGGTGACCCCGCCTTCCCGCGCGCCTTTGCCGCCGCCCGCCGGCCAGGAGTCATGCTGCGCGTGGTGGCGCCGGGCGCGCTGCAGGTCGGGGACGCCGTCGACATGCGCGAAGGGCAGTCGCGCGGCGTCACCGCCGCCGACGTCACGGCCATGTACTACGGCGACCCGGTTGACGCGGCCGCGGTGCTGGCCACGCCGCAGCTGGCCGCACACTGGCGCCAGTGGGCGGCGCACCGCACGGTGTGGCACCTCGACGAGGAGCGCGCCCGCGGACGGGAGGGCGCGTGAAGGTCGCGGTCGTCGGGGCCGGCTCGACCTACACCCCCGAGCTCGCGGATGGCCTGCTGCTAAGCCGCCAGTCGCTGCCGGTGTCGCGGCTCACGCTGGTCGACCCCGACGAGCACCGGCTGAGCATCCTGGCCGGCTTCGTCCGTCGGATGGTGACCGCGGCGGACGCCCCAGTCGTCGTCGAGGAGTCGACGTCGCTGGAGGACGGCGTGCGCGAGGCGGCGTACGTGTTCTCCCAGTTCCGCGTCGGTGGCCAAGCCGCTCGGCACGGTGACGAAGAGCTCGGCCGTAGGTGGGGGATTGTCGGCCAAGAGACCACCGGTGTGGGTGGGCTGGCCAAGGGTCTTCGCACCATCCCGGTCGCGCTCGAGGTGCAACGTGCGGTAGCCGCGTACGCCCGTCCGGGCGCGTGGCTGGTCAACTTCACGAACCCGGCCGGCATGGTCACCGAGGCCTTGCTCGCACACGGCGTGGGCGACCCGCCGCGGGTCGTGGGTCTGTGCAACTTCCCGTGGGTGCTGCGCGAGCGGCTGGCCACCGCGTTCGGTGTCGCGCAGGCCGACGTGGACCTCGACTACGTCGGTCTCAACCATCTGGCGTGGGTGCGTGCGGTCACCATCCGTGGCGAGCCACGCCTCGCTGACGCGCTGGCTGTGTGGCGGGTCGGCCAGGATGCGCCGTTCGCGTCGCAGCTGGTGGACGACATGGGG
>JBBSMD010000304.1:0-1568 GCA_038233355.1 Propionibacteriales bacterium | reverse complement strand
GGCGACGAGGTCACGACGCAGCGGACCGTCGTGCACCACGCGACCCTCGTGCAGGACCAGTGCGCGCGTCACGACCCCGTCGAGGGGCCCCACCTCGTGGGTGACCACCAGCAGGGTGACCCCGCGAGCGCGCAGCCGCTCGACGCTGCGTGCCAGGGCCTCCTGGCTGGCGCGGTCCACCCCGGCGGTGGGCTCGTCCATGACGAGCAGGTCAGGCGCCGAGGCGAGGGCGCGGGCGATGAGCACCCGCCGCTGCTGCCCGCCGGACAGCTCGTTGAGGTCGGTGCCGGCGAACGGCTGCAGGTCGACCGCGTCGATCGCCTCGGCCACCGCCACCCGGTCGGCGCGGCGCATCCGACCGAGCAGGCCGAGTGCGGGCAGCCGTCCCGACGCGACCACCTCGCGTACGGTCGCGGGTACAGGTCCGCCGACGGTGTGCCGCTGCGGCACGTAGCCGACCCGGGACCGGTCGACCCGGCGGCGCGACCGCACGCCGAGCACCTCGACCTCACCGGTGAGCACCGATGCGAGTCCGAGGATGCCCCGGACGAGCGTCGTCTTGCCCGACCCGTTGGCGCCGAGCACAGCGACGACCTCCCCGCGCTGCACACTCGTGTCGACGTCGAAAACCACGGCGCGGTCGCCGTACCCGACGCTGACACCACGCAGCACCAGCACCGGCTCGCCGGCACCTCCGGCCGCTGGCTCGCTCGTGCCCGCGTCCGGGGAGCGGTGCAGGCCCTCGCTCAGCGGCACGGCTGGCCCTCCCGCAACGTAGCCAGGTTGGCGCGCATGATCGCGAGGTAGTCGCTGCCGGGTGAGGCGTCGCCGAGACCCTCGATCGGGTCGAGTACGGCCGTGCGGGCCCCGGTCTCGGCGGCCACCGTGTCAGCGAGTGCCGGGCTCGCCAGCGTCTCGGTGTAGACGGTGCGGACATCGTGGTCCACCACGAAGGCGACGATGCCGGCCAGCTGCCGTGGGTCGGGCTCGACCGTGGGTGACAGGCCGGTGATGCCCACCTGCTCGAGCCCGTAGCGCTGCGCGAGGTAGCCGAACGCGGCATGGCTGGTCACCAGCTCGCGGCTGGCGCAGTCCGACAGCCCCTCGGCCAGCTCGGCGTCCAGCGCGGCGAGGTCGCGCTCCAAGGCGTGGAGGTTCTGCGCGAAGAGACGCCCGTGCTCGGGCGCGGCTGCGGTCATCGCGTCGGCCACCTCGGCCGCCACGCTCGACAGCCGCCGCGGGTCCAACCAGAAGTGCGGGTCGATGGACCCAGTCACGTCGGTGGCCAACTGGCCTCCTGTGTCCCCTGTGTCCCCCGCGTCGCCTGGGTCTCCGTCTCCCGTGTTCGAGGGGTAGCTCACGTCGAGATCGGCGCCGTCGCTCGCGTCCAGCACCGGCACCTCCGACATCTGCGTCACGGCCTCGTCGACTGCCGGTTGGAAGCCTGCCAGGTAGACCACCAGGTCCTCGCCTTGCAGGTCGGCCAGCTCACGAGGGGTCAGTTCGAGGTCGTGGGGCTCGGTTCCTGGCGGGGTCAGCGACGACACCTGCACCGCTCGCCCCCCGAT
>JBBSMD010000303.1:0-1568 GCA_038233355.1 Propionibacteriales bacterium | reverse complement strand
CGGCCGACCGGGTCCGAGCCGACCATGAGCACTTCCGGGCCGACCACGAGCTCGGGGCCTTCCGCAGCCTCGACCTTGTCTACCGGTAGCGAGAAGCGGCCAGCCGTCGACCCCCCAGCGCGCCAGGCGGGCAGCCGCCAGGCTGGCACCGACGACGGGCGGCACGCCTAGGCGGCTGGGGCGGCCGTCGGGTAGCTGCACCGCCAACGCATCGACGAGCCGGTCGTGCAGCACCGGGTGACCGGGGTCGAGCACCCGCCCGGCCAGCGCGACATCCGGCGCGGTCAGCGCCAGTCGGTGCGCCACCGCAGCGGCCCCAGCCGCCAACGAGTCGGCGACACGATCCGCGATGCCCGCTGCCGCGCTGTCGCCACCAGCAGCCACCTCCCACACGTCCCGCGGCAGCAGATGGGTCCGCCCGCGCCGCCACACCTCGTGGAAGTAGTCCTCCACCGACACGACGTCGGCTGCCCTCAGGGCCTGTTCGGTCAGCGCCGTCACCGGCCCGAGTTCCAGGTGCTGCGCTGCGACCGCTTCGACTGCGGCGTCCACGACGTGGCGTCCCGATCCCCATGAGCCCCGTCCGGCCGCGACCCCGAGCGTGCGCTGAGTCCTACCGTCGTCGGCACGACCGACGACCACCATCCCCGTGCCGGAGACGACGGCGACACCCACCACCGGCGTCGGGCTCACCTCGAGAACGAGGAACGCGTCGTTGCCGACCGCGGCCGGCCCGTCCAGCCCGAGGGAGTCGACGATCGAACGGTACGCTCGCTCGTCGGCCGGCCAGTCCAACCCGGCCAGCCCCCAGGCGCTCGCGACCACGTCACCCTTCTCCGCGCCAGCCGCGGCCAGCCCTTGCGTCAGAGCCGCGCAGAGGGTCGTGGCAGCACCCTGCCACCCCAGCGCCTCGTGGTTCGCGCCACCAGCTCGCACCGACGCGGCGACACCACCTTCGGCGTCGACGAGCATCACGTCGGTCTTCGTGCCGCCGGCGTCGACACCCAGCACGAGGCCGCTAGCGGTCACGACGCGAAGGCCGGGAGCCACGCCGCGTTGGAGGCCAGCAGGTCGTCCAACAGCCGCCCGGTCACGGTGGCATCGGGACACAGCGGATGGGTCAACAGCGCCTTGCGGGCGGCGCGCACGTCACCACAGACGGCGGCCACGATCGCGTACCGCTCGTAGTCCTTCACCTGCGACGCCAACCCCCGCACCGGTTCGATCAACGGCGCCGTGGGTCGTGGCACCGCTCCGCTCGGGCCGACCCGACAGGTCGTCTCGACCACCGCGTCCGCGGGCAGGCCCGGCAACGCACCGTGGTTGGCCACATTGACCACGTGCGTGCCGGCGCCTTCATGCAGATCGACGGCGAGCGCGGCTGCCGCCGCGGAGTACGAGGCACCGAGTCGCACCAGGAGCATCTGCGGGTCCCACACCGTCCTCGGGTCGGCGTAGCGGCGCAACAGGTCCGACTCCGCCTCTGCGACCTCAGCCGCCCGTGTCGGTGACGTCCGCTGCCGGGCCAAGATGCGGCCGGTCTCGTAGAAGTACTGCAGGTACGGGTT
>JBBSMD010000302.1:0-1580 GCA_038233355.1 Propionibacteriales bacterium | reverse complement strand
GGGGACCGCGGTGGAGGAGGTCGCCGCCCGCGCGCACGTGTCCAAGCCGGTGGTCTACGAGCACTTCGGCGGCAAGGAGGGGCTCTACGCGGTTGTGGTCGACCGGGAGGTACGCCGGCTGCTCGACCTCGTGCGCTCGGCGCTGACCGCGGGCCACCCGCGCGAGCTTCTGGAGCAGGCGGCGTTCGCGCTGCTGGACTACATCGAGGGCTCCCCCGACGGTTTCCGCATCCTGGTCCGCGACTCACCGGCGGGGTCGGGCTCCGGGTCGTTCGTCTCAATCATGGGAGACGTCGCGAGCCGGGTGGAGCACATCTTGGCCGGTGAGTTCGCGGGACGGGGGTTCGACACGACGTACGCCCCGATGTACGCGCAGATGCTGGTCGGCATGGTGGCCACCACCGGACAGTGGTGGCTCGACGAGCGCCGCCCGGCGAAGGACGTCGTCGCGGCGCACCTGTGCAACCTCGCCTGGAACGGGCTGTCGGGGCTGCGGACCAAACCCGACCTGCTCACGCGGCCCTGAGGCGCCTGCGCTGCGGTGGGGGTCGGGGTGCCCGATTACCACGTTAACGTGGTAATCGGACGCTTCCCACGGCTCCTGCGCCATTGGAAGCGCCCGCTTTCCGTTCAAAGCTCACGCCGAGCCCCCGAGCGCGAGCAGCCGACGACGCCCAGCAGCTCGACTTGGTTGCCCGCGCCGTCGACGCTGTGGCAGCGCCGGTACGCGTGCACGCCGTCGTCGAAGCCGGCATCCGGCGTGCACGGATGACCGCTCGCGACCAGGCGGGCCTCCACGGCGGACAGATCGTCGACGACGAAGGCCGGGTGCGCCTTGCGGGCGGGCGTGAAGTGCTCGTCCACGCCGACGTGCAGCTCGACTCCCGGCTCCCGGAACCACACGCCACCACGCCCAGCCAGCCCTGGCGGCTTCGCCACCTCGGTGAGCCCGAGCAGCTCGCCGTAGAACCGCCGGGCAGCATCCTCTCCGCCGACCGGGCAACAGACCAGTACGTGGTGCAACCGCGCCGTCACGATGCACCAACCCATGCGCCGGACGCCGGCCCGGCCACCGGGCTCATGCCGGCTCCCTGGTCGCGACCGCGAACACCCGGCGGAACGGCAGAACCGTGCCGTACGGCCGTGGCGGGTAGGCGACCCGCAGCGCCTGCGCGTACTCGGCCGTGAACCGCTCCCGCAGGTCGGGTGGCAGGGCCTGCAGCACCGGACGGGCTCCGGTGCCCTGGAGCCACGAGAGCACCGGGTCGGGTCCGGTCAACACGTGCAGGTACGTCGTCTCCCAGACGTCCACCTGCCAGCCGGGGCTCGACAGGGTCTCGAAGTACGTGCGAGCGTCCGAGGCGGTGGGCTGCTCACGGTCACCGGTCCAGCGGGCGTACGGAGCGCGGGCGGCCAGCTCACGCAGCAGCACGTGACTCGGCTCGCCGTGGTTGCCCGGCACGCTCATGGCGAGTGCGCCGCCCGGCGCCAGCCAGCCACGCCATCGACGCAGCAACGGCAGGTGGTCGGGCACCCATTGCAGGGTGGCGTTGGTGATGACGACGTCGAGCGGTCCCGCC
>JBBSMD010000301.1:0-1600 GCA_038233355.1 Propionibacteriales bacterium | reverse complement strand
GTAGGCGTTCAGGGGGTGTCGTGTGGTTGAGCAGGGTTCCTGCGGGTTGCAGGGAATCTTGCATTCGTGCGGCGGGATGATGTGGAGGCGCTTTGGGCTGAGGGGCCGGATGCGGTGTTGGCGGTGATCCGCGGGCTGGAGGAGCGCATCGAGGACCTTGAGCGCAAGGCCGGCCGGGACTCGGGGAACAGCTCGATGCCGCCGTCTTCGGATGCGCCGAAGTCGCGCGCCGAGCGCCGCGCCGCGGCGCGCGCGGCTTACAAGCGCTCGCTGCGCAAGTCCGGCGGCCAGCCCGGCCACGAGGGCAAGACGCGCGAGCTGGTCGCCCCGGAGCGCGTGGACCGACGCTTCGAGCACCTCCCCGACGGCTGCGGCTGCGGGTACCGGTTCGACGGTGGGGAGGAGCGGGTGGGCGACCCGGTGACCCACCAGCAGTTCGAGCTGCCGCCGGTCAGGCCGCTGGTGTTCGAGCACTCCCGGGTGCGGCTTCGCTGCCCTGGGTGCGGGCGCCCGTCCCTGGCCGAGCTGCCCGGGGCGGCGCTCGCTGGGTTCGGGCCGCGCCTGGACGCGCACATCGCGATGCTGGCCGGGGTGTTCCGGCTCTCCCGCGACGACGTCCGCCGGGTCGTTGTCGAGGTGTTCGGGGTGCCCGCGTCCAAGGGCGGCATCGACAGTTCGATCATGCGCATGAGCGCTGTGCTCGCCGACCCGTGGGCCGAGCTGCGCCATGCTGTCCAGCGGGCCGAGGTCGTTCACGCCGACGAGACCGGCTGGCGCCTTCAGGGGGCGCAGCAGTGGCTGTGGGTCGCCGCCTCGGCGTTGGTGGCGTGCTACCGGATCGACCCGTCCCGCTCCCAGGCCGCCGCGAAGGAGCTGCTCGGGGAGGACTTCGGGGGGTTCGTCGTGACTGACCGCTACGCCGGCTACCACTTCCTCGAGGTCCTGCAACAGCAACTTTGCTGGTGTCACGTGACCCGCCAGCTCGTCGAGGTCTCCCAACGCCCCGGTGTTGCGGGGCGCCGCGGCGCCGAGCTCGTCGCGCTCGCGCGACGGGTGATCGCCTGCCACCGCACCTACCTGCAAGACGGCCATAACCCCGGATGGCTGGCCGCCGAGCTCGCGCTGCTGCGGACGCAGATCCGGACGCTGCTCGAACAGTGCGCCGCCGGCCGGCACACACGCACCGCGAACTTCGCGACCGGGCTGCTCGCTGAATACGAGGCGCTGTGGACCTTCGCCGACGTTCCCCAGGCACACATAGACCCGTCAAACAACGCCGCGGAGCGCGCCGTCCGCCACGCCGTGCTGATGCGCAAGATCCAAGGCGGCACCCAGTCCGACCGCGGCAGTCGCTGGGTCGAGCGGATCCAGTCCGTCCGCGAAACCTGCCGCCTCCAAAACCGGCCCGTCCTCGACTGGCTCACCCGCGCCGCCACCGCCGCACACCACGGCAAACCCGCCCCCACGCTCCAGCCGGCCGCGCCGCAGGGACCCTGACCCGGCCGCCGCGCCGCGCGCCATCCCACCGGCCCGCGGCCAACGCCCGGATTCTCGACAGAAGGCATCCGCCCCGCCGTCCCGACACCCCGTGAACGTCTAC
>JBBSMD010000300.1:0-1604 GCA_038233355.1 Propionibacteriales bacterium | reverse complement strand
TCCCCGTGCCAGGCTGTTGGCGCCTCCACGCCACACGCGACGACACCGCCGGCGACGTGTGGCTCCGGGTGCGAGCCCAGACCTGATGAGTTGATGACTTCCCCGGTGAGAATCGAGCTGATGCGCCCGTCAGCCGCCGGTACCGGCGGCGCTCAGGAGCGCCCGGGCGTCATTCACGTCAGCCTGCATCTGCTCCACCAGTGCGTCGACGCCGTCGAAGCGCACCTGGCCGCGCAGCCGCCGTAGGAACGACACCTCGATCGCCACGTCGTACAGCTCGAGGTCGTCCCGGTCGAGCACGTAGGACTCGACCCGGTGCTGTACGCCGTCGAAGGTCGGGTTGGTACCGACGCTGACCGCGGCTGGCAGCAGCGGCGCATCCGGCTCGTCGAGGCGGCGCAGGAACCCGGCGTACACCCCGTCGGCGGGGACGGCGATGCCCGCCGGGGTCGGCACGTTGGCGGTCGGGTACCCAAGCTGGCGACCCCGGCCGTCGCCTCGCACCACCGTCCCCTCGACGGCGAACCGGCGTCCCAGCACGCGGGCCGCCTCGGTCACGTCACCGTCCGCCAGGCAGCGGCGCACGTGGGTGGAGGACCACGGCTGCCCATCGCCAGCGATCCCGAGCGCCGTCACCGTGAAGCCGTACTCCTCACCCAGCTCGGCCAGTGCGTCGACGTCGCCCGCGGCGCGGTGGCCGAAGCGGAAGCTCTCGCCCACCACGACCTCGTCGGCGCACAACGCGTCGACGACCACCCGCTGCACGAACTCCCGCGGTGACCACCCGGTCATCTGCTTGTCGAACGGCAGCGCGAGGACGTGACGAGCCCCGGCCTCGACGAGCAGCCGGGCCCGTTGCTCCAGCGTGGTGAGCAGGGCCGGGGCCTTGTCGGGCGCCAGTACCGCGAGCGGGTGCGGGTCGAAGGTGACCGCAATGACCGGCACGGCGTACGCCGGGGTCGACTCGGCCTGCGCAACGTCGACGGCTGCACTCAGCACCGCGTGGTGACCGCGGTGCACACCGTCGAAGACACCGATGGTGGCGACGCTCGGACCTCCCGGGTCGGCTTCGTCCAGCGAGCGCCACACCAGCATGAGGCTCAGGGTGTCAGACGCTGGTGCGCGGCCGTGCGCGCACTCGGCTCGGTTGGCGTGCCTCGCGGGCCGGTCACGCCAGGTAGGTGAAGGGCTGGTACTCGCGCGCGCCGGTGGCGATGGCACGGTTGAGCTCGGTCAGATGGGCCACCAGCGCTCGGGCGTCCTGGGCGACCGACCGCGGCCAGCCGTAGCAGTCGGCCACGGCCTCGTCGAGATCGCGGTGCAGCGCCTTGAGGTCTGCGTACGCGCCCTCGTCCATGGCGTTGTAGAGCTTGGTGAGCCCGATCCCGGACTGCTGGCACAGCTCCGCGCGGCGGGCCAGCAGGCGTCGGCAGGCTTCGGCGGCGCGGTCACGCTGCTGCTGTGTCGCCTGGTCGGGCCATGGGAACGTCTCGAATACGGAGGTCGGGGTGTAGCGCAGACGCGTCTCCAACGTCGACGACCGTGCCCACGCCCACGCGACGTGCGCCCGGGACTGCAGCACCGCCATCGAGAAGTGGTCGTCG
>JBBSMD010000299.1:0-1604 GCA_038233355.1 Propionibacteriales bacterium | reverse complement strand
GCGGTCTACATCAGGATCGCGGGAGCCGATGCGCCACTGCAGGCGGTCCTGTCACCGCAGGTGGCCGACCGGCTCGACCTGGAGACCACCACCACGAGCCTCCTGGTCGAGGGCCCGATCCCGAAGTCGGCCGAGGCCGACATCAGCGAGGCAGTCGCCGCGATGAGCCCCGATGCGTCGTTCTACGTGGAGCGCGGCTACCAGAACGACGGTGAGACACGCATCGCCCTGCTGGTCCTGGGTGCCGTCGGCGCGGTCCTCATGCTGGGTGGCACGCTGACCGCCACCTCGCTCGCTCTCTCCGACGCCAAACCCGACCTGGCGACCCTGTCGGCAGTAGGAGCCGCCCCCCGGATGCGCCGTGCGGTCGCCGCCGCGTACGCGGGAACGGTCGGGCTGGTGGGGGCGACGCTCGGGGCAGCCGTCGGCTTCATCCCCGGGATCGCTGTCACCTATCCCCTGACGTCGGTCACCTGGCCCGAGGTGGACGCGCAGGGTCGTGCCCTGCCGGACCACTTCGTCGACGTCCCGTGGCTGCTGATCGGCGGCATCGTCGTCGTACTGCCGCTGCTCACCGCGCTGATCGTCGGTCTCACCGCGCGGTCCCGGTTGCCGATGGTGGCCCGAGTCGAGTGAGGCCCAGGCGGCGCCTGCTCCTGATCCGGCGACCGGCCGCGCATCTGGGTGGGGAAACCTCGGCGGTGTTCTCAACCGCCGGCCTCCAGCCGTTCGCGCAGCCACTCCACGACGGTCCGGCCCTGCGCTGCCTGGAACGCCCGGACCGTCGGCAGGCCAGCGGGCGCCGGTCGACGGGAGCTGTCGAGGAAGTAGCCGGCCAGGCCGGCCAGCACCGCGGTGACATCACCGGGATCGGCTTCGACGTGCGCGTCCAGTAGCGCCTCGACGTCGTGCCCGCCGTAGAGCCGCACGTTGACCAGCAGCGTCAGGGTGTCGAACCACGCGGCCCCGCGCGTGGTCCACGGCCAGTCGACGAGTACGGCCGAGCCGTCCGGGCGCAGCAACAGGTTGTCGGCGCGCACGTCGGTGTGCACCAGGCTGTCGCCGTTGAGGACGGCGGCGGCGCGGCTGCCCAGGTCGACAAGCTCGTCGAGGTGCCCGCGCGTCCATGCGTCGAGGCCGTCGGGTGGTTCGGCGGCGAGGCGTTCGAAGCCGGCGAGGCTCTCGGCCAGCTCGGTGCCGGTCGCGTCGAGGTGCTCCAGTGTCGACGGAATGCGTACGGTGGCGAGCCGGTCCAAGGTGGCCAACACCGCGGACAGCTCGGGCACCAGCCATGGCGTCGCTGGCTGGCGACCCTCGACGTCCTCGAGCACCAGCGCGACCCAGTCGCCGTCGTCGTGCACGCCGAGCAACCGCGGCGCCGGCACATCGTCCGGCAGCGCGGCCGCGACCCTGGCCTCGCGCCGGTGCAGCCCCGGAGTGTCCTCGTTGAGGCCCGGGTGGACCGCCTTGACGAACGCCCGCCGCCCGTCGATGGTTTGGACCCGGTCTGCGGTACCCGGTGAGAAGCCGCCAGGCTGCGAGACAGCCTCGACCACTCGGCCGTCGACGATCGCCTCGATGCCGGCTCGTACGTGCGCGGGCAG
>JBBSMD010000298.1:0-1616 GCA_038233355.1 Propionibacteriales bacterium | reverse complement strand
CGCTCAGGCGTCGGGGACCGGGTACGCGTGCACCACGTCGACCACGCGAGCCAGCGCGTCCGGATCGGTGCTCGGCAGCACGCCGTGCCCGAGGTTGAACACGTGCCCCGGGGCGGCCGCTCCAGCGTCGAGCACCTCACGTACAGCCGTCTCGAGCACGTCGTCTGGTGCGAAGACGAGCGCGGGATCGAGGTTGCCCTGCACCGCACACGCCGGCCCGATCCGCCGGCTGGCCTCGTCGAGCGGCACCCGCCAGTCGACGCCGACCACGTCGGCGCCCGCCTGGCCCATCAGCGCCAGCAGCTCGCCCGTACCGACCCCGAAGTGGATGCGCGGCACGCCGAGGTCGGCAACCTGCGCCAGCACCGAGGCCGAGTGGGGCTGGGCGAAGCGGATGTAGTCGGCCGGTGACAGCGCGCCGGCCCAGGAGTCGAAGAGCTGCACCGCGCTCGCGCCGGCCACGACCTGCACCCGCAAGAACGCGGCCGCGATGTCGGCCAGCCGCGTCAGCAGGGCGTGCCACACGTCGGGCTGACCGTGCATGAGTGCCTTGGTCCGGGCGTGGTCGCGCGACGGACCACCCTCGACCAGGTACGACGCGAGCGTGAAGGGTGCCCCGGCGAAACCGATCAACGGCGTCGTCCCGAGCTCGCCGACGAGGCCACGCACCGCCTCGCTGACGTACGCCACGTCGTCCGGCTCGAGCGGTCTCAGCCGCTGTACGTCGGCGGCGGTGCGAAACGGCTCGGCCACCACCGGTCCGGTGCCGGGCACGATGTCGAGGTCGATGCCGGTCGCCCGGAGCGGGACGACAATGTCGGAGAAGAAGATGGCGGCGTCGGTGCCGTACCGGCGCACCGGCTGCATCGTGATCTCCACGATCAGCTCGGGCCGCGAGCAGGCGTCGAGCATGGCGACGCCCTCGCGGACCCGGCGGTACTCCGGCAGTGAACGCCCGGCCTGGCGCATGAACCACACCGGTACGCGCGGCGCCGGCTCACGCCGGCACGCGAGCAGGAACGCCGAGGTGGCCGGGTCGACCGACGCCGAGCCGGTGGACGGGGCTGGTGCGGCTGCTGTCACGGCATGATCCTCCCAGGTCACGCGGCGCGTCGCTGTTGCGGGCGTAGGCGCCGCGCTTAGCCTGCCGACATGGGTGTGCGCGACGATCTCGACGGCCCGCCCGAGGAGTTCGTGGCGGCGGTGGAGGCGCTGCGTGCGGCCCGCGTACGCCGGGAGGTCGCCGTCGAGCCCATCCCCGCACCGCAGCGGATCGCTCCCTTCGCCACCGCTCTGGCCGCCGACGTGTCGCTCGCTGGCGACGAGATCGGCAGCGGCCGCCTCGTGCTGCTGTACGACCCCGCCGGCAACGAAGCGTGGGAGGGCACGTTCCGGTGCGTGGCCTTCGGCAAGGCCGAGGTAGACCCGGAGATGGTGGCCGACCCGCTCGTCTCCGCGGTGGGCTGGTCCTGGCTCACCGACGCGCTGGCCACGGCGGAAGCGCCGTACGTCGCGCTGAGCGGCACGGTCACCACGGTGCTGTCGGAGGGATTCGGCGGCATGGCGGCCGACGGGTCGACCGCCCAGCTCGAGGTCCGTGCGTCGTGGACACCCCT
>JBBSMD010000297.1:0-1623 GCA_038233355.1 Propionibacteriales bacterium | reverse complement strand
TGAGCAGGGATTCTTCGGGTGTTCGAGGCCTGAAGGATCGACTCGGGAGGATCACCTTGAAGGTGACGCACGCTGGGCGCCCAGTAACCGTAGAAGTCACGTCGGACGGAGACGGGTTGGTGTCGCACGCGGGCAGCGCGCTGCTGGCCCAAGTCGCCGACAAGACCGGGCTGACGCAGTCGCTCTCGGCCGCGCTGGGCGAGGCGGGGCTGCGGGCGGGCAGCCACGACCGCGGCCGCGTGATCTGCGATCTCGCGGTGATGCTCGCCGACGGCGGCGACTGCCTGGCCGACCTGCGAGCGGTCGGCGATCAGGCCGCGTTGTTCGGTGCGGTCGCGTCGACGTCGACCGCGTTTCGGGTGATCGACCGGGTCGCCAGCACGCCGGGTCTGCTTGACGCGTTGCGCGGCGCGCATGCCCGCGCGCGTGAGGGTGTGTGGGAGCTGGCGGGCGCCCCGTCGCGGTTGACGATTGACCTCGACGCGACGTTGATCACCAGCCATTCCGACAAGGAGGGCGTGGCCGGGAACTTCAAGGGCGGCTATGGCTTTCACCCGATGCTCGCCTACGCCGATGAGACCGGCGAGGCGCTGGGCGGCGAGCTGCGTCCCGGCAACGCCGGCGCCAACACCGCCGCCGACCAGATCATGGTGGCCGAGCAGGCGCTCGCGCAGATCCCCGCCGAGCACATCGAGCAGATGGAGATCGGGTTGCGCGTGGACTCCGCCGGCGCCTGCCACGAGCTCTTGGACTGGTGCCGGGAGGCCCGGATCGCCTTCTCGGTCGGCTATGACCTCACCGAGACGGTTCGCGAGGCGATCCTGGATATCCCCGATGGGGACTGGGTTTCGGCGCTTGATCAGGACGCCACCCAACGGCCCAACGGTCACGTCTGCGAGATCACCGACGGCCTTGACCTGGCCGCCTGGCCGGCGGGGTCCAGGGTGCTGGTGCGCCGCGAGCGCGCCCATCCCGGCGCGCAGCTCTCGTTCACCGACCACGACGGGCATCGCTTCCAAGCGATCCTCACCGACCAGACCGGCGAGATCGCCGCCATCGAGCGCGACCATCGCGCCCGCGCGCGTGTCGAGGACCACATCCGCAACGACAAAGACACCGGCCTGCGCAACCTGCCCTTCCGCGACTTCGAGCACAACCGCGTCTGGCTTGAGATCGTCCGCCTCGCCCACGACCTCATCGCCTGGACCCAACGACTGCTGCTGACCGACGATCTCGCCACAGCCGAACCCAAACGGCTGCGCTACCGGCTGCTGCACGTCGCCGCCCGCCTCGCCTTCCACGCCCGCGCCGCCACCCTTCACCTGCAGCGATCCTGGCCCTGGGCCAGCGAACTCGCCGCCGCCTTCGCACGCCTCAAGGCGCTGCCCGCCCCAGCCGCCTGACCCGCCCGCCAACCCGCGAAGACCAGCCCCTCCTTCGGCGCCCAGCGCCCCGATCGCCCTGCCCGCACACCGCCGTCGACCAGCCCCATCGCGCCCCAGCCGCCTGCCCGAACACCGAAAACGCGCTCGACAAGCCCCAACCACGCCGACTGACACCCCGCTCACAACCCGCGCGACGCCACACAGCCACACCACGCCTGTTGATGCACGATCCGGGCTA
>JBBSMD010000296.1:0-1644 GCA_038233355.1 Propionibacteriales bacterium | reverse complement strand
GCTCGGCGCGGTTCGAGGCGGACCGGGCCATGGCGGTCGTACGCACGCTGGCGGGCCGGATCGGTCCGCGCGAAGCCACCTCGTCGGCGTACTCCCGGGCGGCGCGCCTCGTCCAGCGTCGGTTCGAGGCGCTCGGCTACGGCGTAGATCGTCAGGCCGTGCCCGTGCCGGCCGGTGTCTCGTGGGGGGTGCCGGTGCCAGCGGGGCGCTCGACCAACGTGATCGCCGACCCGCCCGGGTTCGACCCGCGGGCACCGCACCTGGTCGTCGGAGCACACCTCGACACGGTGCCGCAGGCTCCCGGCGCGGAGGACAACGCATCGGGTGTCGCGGTAGTGCTGGAGCTCGCCCGGCTCGCGGCCCGGCAGCCGACGCGGCTACCCGTGCGCTTCATCGCGTTCGGCGCGGAGGAGCCACGAGGTGAGGGGGAGCGCGGTCACCACTTCGGCTCGCGGCTCTACGTACGGCGGCTCGACCAGCAGGAACGGACCGCCATGCGCGGAATGCTCTCGCTCGACCGGGTGGGGGTCACCGCCTCGCAGGTGCCGGTGTGCACCGGCGGCTCTGGCCGCGGCTCGGTCCAGCGCGCCGTGACAGCGGCCGCCGAAGCAGTCGAGGTCGCCACCGAGGAGTGTGTCAACACGGCCAGCGACCACTACTCCTTCGAGCGGCAAGGCATGCCCGCAGCACGCCTGGGGAGCGTGCCGTACGCCGGCTACCACTCCGCAGGTGACGTGCCCCGGGTGGTCGACCGCGCTCAGCTGGCCCGCTCCGGTGCCGTGGCGTGGTCGTGGCTGCGGCCGGCTCGCGACCGGGCATAGGCCGGCCTCGCGACCGGGCATAGGCGCCGGGCCGCCGGCCGGCCCACCCGATTTCGTCCACCCGATTTCGCCTGCCCGATCGATCCGGCTCATCTGCACACCGTGCCGCCGGGCCGACGTGTGCCCCTCAGGCCCCTCAGGCCCGTCGGCCCGGGGCGCTACCGGCTACGGACGCGGCACGGAACGGCCCGCGGCTCGTGGCCCACACCAGCTCGAGGATCGCTTCGGCCCGTGCCGGTGCTGCCAGTCTGGGGGCGAAGTCCGGCCCGATGACGTACGGCACCGGCTCGACCGCCTTGAGCTCGCCGTCCCAGGTGACCACTTCGAGCAGCACACCCTCCTGGGTCTCCGGTGAGAAGTCCATGTCGAAGACCAGGTTGCCCAGCGAGTGCACGACCACCGTGTCACCGACAGCCTCCCAGCCCTGCACCCAGTGCGGGTGCCCGCCGGCTACCAGGTCCGCGCCGGCGCGGGCGAGGACGCGGGCGACGCGCCGCTGGCTCGGTTCGGGCACATGGGTGTACTGCGTGCCCCAGTGCGGCATCACCACGACGGTGTCGACGCGTCGGCTGAGGCTGCGCACGTCGGCAGCGATCCGGCGCAACGCCGCGCGGTCGAGCGGGCCGGTGCGCGGAGGCATGTCGAGCCGGTTGGTGCCAGGAGCGGACGCCGTTGCGGCAGGACTCTCCCCGATCGAGTCGAACCCGATGAAGCCAGTACGAACGCCGTCGACCTCGACCACCAGCGGCCGGCTCGCCCGCGCAAGGTCGCGACCCGCGCCGAACGACTCCAGCGGGCTGCGCTCGAGCCGGGTCAGGGTCTG
>JBBSMD010000295.1:0-1652 GCA_038233355.1 Propionibacteriales bacterium | reverse complement strand
GTAGGCGTTCACGGGGTGTCGTGACGGCGGCCCTGATTCCTTCTGCCGGGAGGATCCGGCATTCGCCGGGGGCGCGTGGCGTGCACCGGGTGAGGTCAGGGACTGTGTGCGGCGGGCAGCAGCGTGGGGGCAGGCAGCCGGTGGTGGGCGGCGGTGGCGGCCTGGGTGAGCCAGGCCAGGACGGGGCGGTCCTGCAGGCGGCAGGTCTCGCGGACCGATTGGATGCGTTCGATCCAGCGGCTGCCGCGGCCGGATTGGGTGCCGCCCTGGAGCTTTCGCATCAGCACGGCGTGACGCACGGCGCGCTCGGCGGCGTTGTTGGTCGGGTCGATCTGAGCTTGGGTGACGTCGGCGAAGGTCCACAGCGCCTCATATTCGTCGAGCAGTCCGGCGGCGAAGCTCGCGCTGCGGGCGTGGCGCCCGGCGGCGCACTGCTCGAGCAACTCACGGATCTGCGTTCGCAGCGGCGCGAGCCGGCCGGCAAGCCAGTCGGGGGCGTGGCCGTCCTGGAGGTGGGCGCGGTGAGCGGCGATGACCTGGCGCGCGAGCGCGACGAGCTCGGCGCCGCGCCGGCCGGTCGCGCCCGGGCGCTGGGAGACCTCGACCAGCTGGCGGATCACATGACACCAGCAGAGCTGCTGCTGGAGGACGTCGAGGAAGTGATAGCCGACGTAGCGGTCCGAGACCACGAACCCGCCGAAGTCCTCGCCCAGCAGCGCTTTGGCTGCGGCCTGGCTGCGGGAGGGATCGATCCGATAGCAGGCCAGCAGCGCCGTCGCGGCGACCCACAGCCACTGCTGGGCGCCGTGAAGGCGCCAGGTCGTCTCGTCGGCGTGGACCACCTCGGCCTTGGCGATTGCCGCGCGCAGCTCGGCCCACGGGTCGGCCAGCACCGCGCTCATGCGCATGATCGCGCTGTCGATGCTGCCCTTGGACGCGGGCACCCCGAAGACCTCGACGACCACCCGGCGGACATCCTCGCGCGAGAGCCGGAGGACTCCGGCGAGCATCGCGATGTGCGCGTCCAGGCGCGGCCCGAACCCCGAGCCCGCGCCGGCCGAGAGCCTCGCGAGCACCGCCCTCCGACACGCCGGGCAGCGCAACCGCCACCGTGCGTGCTCGAAGACCAGCGGGCGGATCGGCGGCAGCTCATACTGTTGGGAGACCACCGGATCGCCGACGCGCTCCTCGCTGCCATCGAACTCATGCCCGCAGCCACAGCAGTCGGGCAGGTGCCCGACGCGCTCGTCCACCCGCTCGGAGGCGACCAGCTCCCGCGCCCTGCCCTCATGACCGGGCTGGCCGCCGGATCTGCGCATCGAGCGCTTGTATGCCTCGCGCGCGAGCCTGCGCCGCTCGGCCCGCGACTTGGGCGCATCCGAGGAGGGCGCCATCGAGCTGTTCCCGGAATCGCGGTCGACGATCCGCTTGAGCTCCTCGACCTCCGCCGTCAGCGCCGCAACCTGCTCCATCCCCGCAGCCACCTGCGCGGTCAGCGCCTCCCACCGCTCGATCAGCTCCACGACCTGAGCCCTCGCCGGCTCACCGCCAGCGAGCGCGACCGCCTCGGCATCCTCGCGTCGCACAGATGCAACGTTCCCTGCATCGGAAAGGACTCCTGCTCACAGCGACGATACCCCGTGAACGCCTAC
>JBBSMD010000294.1:0-1661 GCA_038233355.1 Propionibacteriales bacterium | reverse complement strand
TCCAGCGCACCATCCTCGTACCCGGGTGCCACCACCACTTCGGTGAAGACGTCGGCCACCTGCTCGGCCATCGCCACCGACACCGGTCGGTTCGCCGCCACCACCCCGCCGAAGGCGGAGGTCGGGTCGCAGGCGTGCGCCTTCGTGTGTGCGTCGGCCACGTCGACACCCACCGCGATCCCGCACGGATTGGCGTGCTTCACCACGGCGACGGCGGGGGGCTCGAAGTCGTACGCCGCGCGACGGGCCGCGTCGGTGTCGACGTAGTTGTTGAAGGACATCTCCTTGCCGTGCAGCTGCTCGGCCTGGGCCAGCCCACCGCCCTCCGCCGAGCGGTAGAGCGCGGCCTGCTGGTGCGGGTTCTCGCCGTACCGCAGCATGGCCTGCCGGGCCCAGGTGCCCCCTACCCAGTCGGGGAAGCCCTCCGCCGACGGGGCCACCACGTTGCCGAGCCAGGAGGCGACCGCCACGTCGTACGTCGCGGTGTGCCGGAACGCCACCGTGGCCAGCCGCTGCCGCTGAGCCAGGGTGAAGCCACCGCCGCGTACTGCTGCCAGCGTGTCGGCGTAGGCCTCGGGTGAGGTGACCACCGCGACGCTGGCGTGGTTCTTGGCCGCGCTGCGCACCATCGCGGGACCGCCGATGTCGATCTGTTCGACACACTCCTCCGGCGCCGCCCCGCTGGTGACGGTGTCGGTGAACGGGTACAGGTTCGACACCAGCAGCTCGAAGGGCTCGATCCCCAGTGCGGCGAGCTGCTCGCGGTGCGAGTCGAGCCGCACGTCGGCCAGCAGCCCCGCATGCACGCCCGGGTGCAGGGTCTTCACCCGCCCGTCCAGGCACTCGGGGAACCCGGTGAGCTCCTCCACCCGGGTCACCGGTACGCCAGAGTCGGCGATGTGCTGCGCCGTCGAGCCGGTCGACACCAGCGCAACGCCTGCCTCGTGGAGGCCGCGGGCCAGCTCGGCCAAACCGGTCTTGTCATACACCGAGACGAGGGCTCGGGTGATGGGCACCTTGCCGTCCACACCGCCGGGGCCGCCGTCACGCTCGCTCATCCGCCGTACCGGACCTTCCTGCCGTCGATGGTGTAACCCTCGCGGACCATCCGGCCCACTGCGTCGACGAGCATCCGCCGCTCGTCGACCTTGATGCGCTCGTGCAAGGTCTCGACGTCGTCGTCGGCGCGCACCGGCACGGCCACCTGCGCCACGATCGGACCGGTGTCGACTCCCGCGTCGACCACGAAGAGGGTGGCGCCCGTGACGCGCACACCGTAGGCCAGCGCGTCGGCGGGTGCGTGCATGCCCGGGAACGCCGGCGACAGCGCAGGGTGGCTGTTGACGGTACGACCAGCGAACCGGGCGAGGAACTCCCGCCCGGTCAACCGCATGAAACCGGCGAGCACCACCATGTCCGGCTCATGTGCTGCGACCCGGTCGGCCAGCAGCTGGTCCCACTCCTCGCGGGTGGCCGCGGCGCCCAGCGGCAGGACGAACGTCTCGACACCGCAGGCGGCGGCTCGCAGCTCGCCGCCAGTGCCCTCTCGATCGGCACCGACCGCGACCACCGTCGCTCCCCAGGCCGAGTCCCCGCTCGCATCGAGCAGCGCCTGCAAGTTGCTGCCGCCACCGGAGACGAGCACCACCACCCGCGCCGGG
>JBBSMD010000293.1:0-1661 GCA_038233355.1 Propionibacteriales bacterium | reverse complement strand
TGTTGGTGCTCGCCCCGGTCGCGAGAAGGCTGACGCCGGGCTCGCGGCTGCGACTGGTCGCGACCGACCCGGCGGCTGCCGTCGACCTGCCGGCCTGGTGCCACCTCACCGGTCACCTGTTCCTCGGCTCGGGCCGACAACCCGACGGCCGAGCCCACTACGACATCGAGACGACCAACAGCGCTCGCATGACCCAACCGGATGAGCCGTGGCGGCTCGCCATCACCGGAGAGGATCCCTCGTGAACGGACTCGTCATCAACCTCACGCGCTCCACCGACGATCCCGACCGCAGCAGCGTCGCCATGGTCGTCGCTGGCGCGTCGGTCGCCTCGAGCCAGACGACCACCGTGTTCTTGTCCGCCGAGGGGACGAGGTTGGCGCAGAAGGGGGTTGCCGAGGGCGTCCACGAGGACGGGTTCGCCCCGATGGGCGAGCTCGTGTCCACCTTCGTAGAGGCCGGGGGCACCTTTCTCGTGTGCAGCCCGTGCGCCAAGAAGCGCGGTATCGGGGCCGACGACCTGATCGACGGCGCGTCGATCGTAGGTGGGGCCAGCCTGGTCGCGCTCCTGGCTGACGGCGCCGCGGCGCTGTCGTTCTGACGGCCGTGCAGCAATGGTGACCACCGGACCGGCGGATCTCGCGCCTGCTGCGGAGTTCGACGGCGGCGATATGGACTGCGGCAGCGGCCTGCTGCTGGCGATCACCTCGGCGATGCGCCGCATCGACGAGGGTGAGGTGCTGCTGCTGCACACCCGCGAGCCATCCGTCCTCGCCGACCTGCCGGCCTGGGCACGGCTTGCGGGGCACCAGCTGATCGACGTCGGCGATGACGGCGCCGGCAGCGGGCCGTGGCGGCTGACGATCCGGCGCGGCGTACCGGCACGGCCTGCCCCTCGGCCGGCATTCACCGAAGGTGCCGCGGTCCCGTTGGGGAGCCGGCTGTGGCTGTACTCCAACTTCCACTGCAACCTCGCCTGCACCTACTGTTGCGCCGAGTCCTCACCCAAGGCGACCGCCCGCCTGATGCCGGTCGCGCTGGCCGTTGCCGCCACGCGGGAGTTCGTCGCTCAGGGCGGCCGCGAGCTGCTCGTGACCGGCGGTGAGCCGTTCCTGCACCCCGAGATCGGGGCGTTGCTGACGCAGACGTCGGCACAGGTGCCGGTCACGGTGCTGACCAACGCGATGGTCTTCGGCCGGGGCAGACGTCGCGAAGCGTTGGAGTCGCTCGACCGCTCGGCGGTGACGCTCCAGGTCAGTCTCGACTCGGCCGGGCCCCGGCTGCACGACAAGCAGCGTGGGACCGGGTCGCACGCGCGGGCGCTGGCCGGCATCGAGCTGGCCCGCGAGCTGGACTTTCGGGTGCGCGTGGCCGCGACCTTGTCGCCGCAGGACGCGGGCAACCTCGACGCGCTGCACGCCAGGCTGGACTCGCTCGGTATCGACGTCGACGACCGGCTCGTACGCCCGGTGGCCGACGAAGGTTTCGCCGACGACGGCGTGCACATCAGCCTCGACACGGTCGAGCCCGAGCCCACGCTGACCGTCGACGGGGCCTGGTGGCACCCGGTCGCGGTGACCAACGGGCACCTCAAGGTGGCCGAGACGCCGCTGCCGCTGTCCTCGGTGCTCGACGTGCTGCGTGACGTGGTGGCGGTGCAG
>JBBSMD010000292.1:0-1665 GCA_038233355.1 Propionibacteriales bacterium | reverse complement strand
GTGAGCGGCTCCTCCGCGCCCGCGCCACTCACCGAGAGTGGCCGGGCGACGTTCGTTGCGGCTCTGGCCCCGTCCCGGTGCTCTGGTCGGCGGCCGGGGGCGGCTCAGTCGGCGGCCACTGTCGCTCGTAGGCACCGGGCTCGTCTGTGGTCCCCTCGTCCGGGGTGACGACCTGCGGTTCGGCGGGTGCGGCGGCGTGCGAGCCGAGGATGCCGAACGGCTGCGGGGTGTACTTCTCCGCGAGCACCGGGTTGCGGCGGTTGGTCGCGTTGGCGAGGACGACGGCGACGTACGGCAAGAAAAGGGCCGCGGCCACGAACACCCAGCGCGCCCACCCCGTGGTGACGACGGCCAGCACGAAGCAGATCGTGCGCAGCAGCATCGACAGCAGGTAGCGCCGCTGTCGTCCCTGCAGGTCGGCGCTGTGCCCGGCCCGGGCCGTGGTGATGCTGACCGGTTCGGCTCGTGCCTCTCGCGCCATGCCTCCACGGTACGCTCCGGCATCGCCCAGCGCCCGTGGAGGAATCGTGGCCGACCGTACGTACCGCGTCACCGAAGTCGTCGGCACCTCGCCGGAAGGGGTCGACCAGGCCATCGGCAACGGCATCGCCCGAGCCAGCCGTACGCTGCGCCACCTCGACTGGTTCGAGGTCACCCAGGTGCGCGGCCAGGTGGTTGATGACTCGGTGTCGCACTACCAGGTGACGATGAAGCTCGGCTTCCGGCTCGAGGACGACTGACGACGACGCGTACGACAGGGAGGCGCTGTGGCCAGGTCGGTGCTGGTGACCGGCGGCAGCCGGGGGATCGGCGCCGCGATCGCGGAGGCCTTCGTCGCACTCGGCGACGACGTGGCCGTGACCTCACGCAGCGGCGACGCGCCCCCTGGGGTCCTGGGCGTCCGCGGGGACGTGACGGACGCGGCACAGGTCGACGCCGCGTTCACCGAGGTCGAGCAGGCGCACGGTCCGGTCGAGGTGCTGGTGGCCAACGCGGGCATCACCCGCGACACGTTGCTCCTGCGGATGAGTACCGAGGACTGGGACGACGTGCTCGCCACCAACCTCACCGGCTCGTTCCACGTCGCCAAGCGGGCCGCGAAGGGGATGCTGCGCCTGCGCCGGGGCCGGCTGATCTTCGTGTCGTCCGTGGTTGGCCTGCTCGGCAGTCCCGGTCAGGTCAACTACGCGGCCTCCAAGGCGGGTCTGGTCGGCATGGCCCGTTCCCTGGCCCGTGAGCTGGGGAGCCGCTCGATCACCGCCAACGTCGTAGCCCCCGGCTTCGTCGACACCGAGATGACTGCGGCGCTGCCCGAGGAACAGCGCGAGCAGTACCGACAGCAGGTGCCGCTGCAGCGGCTGGCCGCTCCGCAGGAGGTGGCCGGCGTGGTCACGTTCCTCGCCTCCGCGCACGCCGGCTACATCACCGGCGCGGTCGTCCCGGTCGACGGTGGGCTCGGCATGGGGCACTGAGCCGACAGCGGCGGCCCCGGCGCGAGGACCGAGTCGACCGTGGCGGGCTCGGCATGGGGCACCGAGCCGACCGCGCCCGGCACAGACCACCACCACGTACGAAAGGCAGCCATCCATGGGAATCCTCGACGGCAAGCGCATCCTCGTCGCCGGTGTCACCACCGACGCCTCCATCGGCTTCGCGGTCGCCCGG
>JBBSMD010000291.1:0-1678 GCA_038233355.1 Propionibacteriales bacterium | reverse complement strand
GCCCTGCTCACCCGGGTCGCGGTGATCCAGCACCATGCTCACCGGACGTGGGCCGCGAGCGCCCGCATCGAGCATCCCGGTCTGGGACTGGTCGAGGCCGACGCCCGTGACCGGATGGGCGCGGGTCTGGCCGAGTTGTGTGAGGCCGCGACCCGCACCGAGCTGGTCGCGAGCGTCGCGTTGTGTGTGCGCACCGTGCCCGACGATGGCGCCGAACGCGAGGACTGGGTACGCGCGCACCGCACCGCCAGCGGACCGGGACTGTCACGACGGGTCAACGACCAGCTCGCCCAAGTGTTGACACCGGCCTCGGTGCGCGGCGAAGCGTTCGTCACCGTCGTCGTCGCCGAGGACCGGATCGGGCGGGCCGGCAAACGGGCCGGCGGCGGGCTCGCCGGCCGGGCCCGGGTGCTGTACGGGACGTTGGGCGAGGTCGAGTCCCGGCTGTTGGCAGCCATGGGCGCCACCACGGTGACCTGGCTCGACTCACCAGCCCTCGCCGCCGCCATCCGCACCGGTTTCGAACCGGGCGATCGCGCCACGTTGACAGCGGCCGACATCGCACACCGCCAGCACGACCACACCGCCACCGGGGTCCCGCTGGCGGCGACCGGACCGACCACGGCCAGCACCGAGCTGCGCCACTACACCCACGGCGAGTGGGCCAGCATCACCGACACCATCCTGCTGCCCGACCAGGGCGCGGTCCTCGGCGCGCTGGCTCCCCTGCTGGTGCCCTCGGCACCGGGTGAGCGTCGCTCCCTGACCGTGTTCTTCGCCCCGGTCTCGGCCCGGGCGGCCAGTCGGATCACCGGGCGGGAGGAGATGTCGGCGCTCACCGGGTCGGAGCTGCGCCGCCGCAGTGGCCGGTTGGAGCGCGCCACGGAACGCCGCGCGCTCACCCGGGTCCAGGCCACCGACGAGAAGCTGACCCGGGGACGCTCCCTGGTCCGCACCAGCGCCGCGGTCTGTGTGACGGTGCCGACCGACTGGCCCGTCGGGGAGGTCGGAAGGCGCCTGGACGCGTCGGTGCGCCTGGCCGGGTACGTCCCGCAGCGCCTCGACGGCGCCCAGGACTCCGCCTTCGCCGCCGCCACCATCCCGCTCGGTGTCGGGGTGCCTCGGCGACGGGGCCGACGGTGACCCCGAAGGTGACCCCGACGACCAGCCATCCTCACGGCACTGCCCACCGCACTGCCCACCGCGCTGCCGGCCGCGCTGCCCGCCGGACTGCTCGCCGCCAGCAGCCGTCGCGCAGCGTGGCTGGTCTGCTCGCCGACATGGGGGCCGACCTCGCCCGCCGGCCCGTTCCCACCTCCCAGACGGTGGAGGAGCGCCTGTTCACCCAGTTCCTGCCCGTGCGGGGACGACGTGCTCGAGCCGCGGGCTGGGCGGCGGCGGGGGTCGCGCCGTTGTCGACGTGGCGGATGACCTCCGAGCAGACGCCGGTGCTGTGGCCGCTGATCGCGGCCCACGGGTTGCCGCCCACCGGCGCCCAGATCGGGATCGACCTGCTGTCTGGTGGTGCGTTCTACTGCGACCCGTTGGGGTGGGTGAAACACGACGACATCCCGGTCACCAACCCGAACGTGTTCGTGTTCGGCAAGCCTGGGCGAGGCAAGTCCGCCACCGTCAAGATCTTCGCTCTGCGGATGATGGACTTCGGGTATCGGGTGCT
>JBBSMD010000290.1:0-1683 GCA_038233355.1 Propionibacteriales bacterium | reverse complement strand
GGTAGATCACCTACAGAATGGATACTGTCATGGTGGTGAAGGGACGTCCGGGTGCAAGCCAGCCCGCGCTGCTGCGCGGGGTGCTGTTCACGCTGCGGCGTAAGTGCGGCAAACCCAGCTGCCGGTGCGCCACGGGGGAGGTGCATGAGAGCCCGGCGTTGGCGTATCCCGCTGGCGGCCGGACCAAGACGATGACGCTGACCGCGCACGATGTCGCGCGGGTGAGCGCTGCGCTGGAGCGCTACCGGCTCGCGCGGCAGGCCCTGGACAGCGCAGCGGACGCCGAGATCGCCTCGCTGCAGACCGACCTCGCGTCCCGGCGGCAGCAACGGCGGGGCTGACCGTGACACCGACCGGGCCCCTCGACGGCGGGCCCGAGTCCACGCTCGAGCCTTCTGCCGCGTTCACCGGCTCCCGGGTCCGTTTCGAGGCGGTGCTGTCCTGGCTGGAAGGCGCACCGGCCGGCGCCCTGAGCCACGGCGAGCTCGAACAGCAGCTGCAGATCGATGCCCGCGAGCTGTTCCGCCAGATGCTGCAGGACCATCTGGACCTGCGGGCAGACTCCGAAGCTCGCATCCCCGAGGTGACCGACAGCGCGGGGCTGCCACGGCCGAGCGCCGAGACCGGTCGCGAGCGCGCGCTCGCGACCGTCTTCGGCGAGGTCGAGGTCCGTCGGATCGCCTACCGGCGGCGCGGCGAGGCGAACCTGCACCCCGCCGATGCGGTGCTGAACCTGCCCGCCGAGAAGCACTCCCACGGACTGCGACAGCTGGCCGCTGTCGAGAGCTCGCGGGGTTCCTTCGACGGGGCCGTCGAAGCGATCACCCGCAGCACCGGTCAGCGGGTCGGGAAACGACAGGTCGAGGACCTCGCCGGCCGCGCCGCGGTCGACTTCGAAGCCTTCTACGCCCAGCGGCAACCCCCCGCGGCCGCGACCAGTGACCTGCTGGTGCTGTCCTGTGACGGCAAAGGCGTGGTGATGCGTCCCGGTGCGCTGCGCCCAGCAACCGCCAAGGCCGCCGCGAGCACGAACCCCAAACTCGCGACCCGGCTGTCAAAGGGCGAGAAACGCAACCGCAAACGGATGGCCGAGGTCGGCGCCGTCTACGACACCACAGCCGTCCCCCGCACAACCGCCGACATCCTTCCCGGCAACGACACCGAACGCCGCGACGCCACCACCGGACCGACCGCCCGCAACAAGTGGCTGACCGCCAGCGTTGTCGACGACGCCGCGACCGTCGTCGCGGCGATCTTCGACGAAGCAGACCGGCGAGACCCCGACCACCTCCGCACCCGGATCGCGCTGGTAGACGGCAACAACCACCAGATCGCTTGCATCCAGGCCGAAGCCAAGAACCGCGACGTCACAGTGAGCATCATCATCGACTTCGTGCACGTCCTGGAATACCTCTGGAAAGCCGCCTGGTCCTTCCACCTCGAAGGTGACCCGGCCGCCGAAACCTGGGTCCGCCGGCACGCCCAGACCGTCCTGGCCGGCGGCGCGACCCGCGTCGCCGGAGCCCTCCGACGCGCCGCCACCACCACCGGTCTGGACCCCAGCCGAAGAGCCAACGCCGACACCTGCGCGACCTACCTGACCAACAAGGCCGCCTACCTGGACTACCCGACCGCGCTGACACAGGGCTGGCCGATCGCGACCGGGATCATCGAAGGCGCCTG
>JBBSMD010000289.1:0-1720 GCA_038233355.1 Propionibacteriales bacterium | reverse complement strand
TTGCGCTGCGCCGCCACGCGGGTCGGGCCCGCGTGAGCTTCGGCCCCGACGGGCGGGTGGTCGAGCGCTCGGGCACCGATCTGCGCGAGGTGGACCTGCTCGTGGGCTCCGGCGGGGTGCTGCGCCATGCCGCGACCACCGGAGCGGGCGTCGAAGCGGCCGCCGAGAAGGTGCTGCGTTCGGCCACCGGCGACCACGTCGAGGGCGGGTGGCGCCTTCCCCGGTCACCGCGGATCGTCGTGGACGTCGACTACGTGCTCGCCGCGGCCGGGCTGCTCGCCGAGGAGCTTCCGCTCGTCGCGCGGACGTTGCTGCAGCGCCACCTGCTCTCCGGCCGGGACGGTCGGCGAAGCTAGCCCCCGGCGCTCACCGGGCCGGGGCCGCGACGGACTCGCCGGTGGGCGCGGCCGCCTGGCCGGCGGGCATGTCGCGGCTGCGCAACGGCATCTCCGGGATGAAGAACGAGACCGCCAGCGCGACGAGTACGACCGGCACCGCCCACAAGAACACGTCGTGCAGAGAGTCGGCGAACGCTCCGACCACCAGCTGCCGCAAGCCGTCGGGCAGCCGGCTGATGGCAGACATGTCCTGGGTGTCGATCCGGGCCGCGCGACCGGCGGGCAACGCGTCGCCGAGGTGCACGGTGAGCCGGCTGGACAGGATCGCACCGAACAGGGCGGTTCCGAAGGCGCCGCCCATCGAGCGGAAGAACGTCACCGAGCTCGTCGAGGTGCCCATGTGGCGACGGTCGACGGCGTTCTGCACCACCGTGATGATGATCTGCATGGTGAAGCCGAGACCGGCTCCTAGCACGTACACCGACACGGCGGTCTGCCAGTACGGCGTGTCGACCCCCAGGCGGCTGAGCAGCAGCAGGCCGATCGCCGTGAACAGGGCGCCGAGGATGGGGAACGCCTTGTAGCGCCCGGTGCGGCTCATGATCTGGCCGGCGCCGATCGAGGTCGAGAAGATCCCGACCACCATCGGCAGCAGCCCGAGCCCGGACTCGGTCGGGCTGAAGCCCCGCACGATCTGCAGGTAGTAGGGCAGGAAGATCAGGGAGCCGAACATCGCCACGCCGATGACGAAGGCGAACACGATCGCCAGGCTGAAGACCCGCATACCGAACAGCTCCAGCGGGATGATCGGTTCCGCCGCGCGCGACTCGACGAGGACGAAGAGCGCGGTCAGCGCGCCTGCCGCGACCAGCAGACCGATGCCGAGCGCCGACCCCCAGCCGTACGTCGGGGACGGGCCGGCCCAGGCGGTGTAGAGCAGGACGCAGGTGACCGCGGACACGATCGTCGCGGCCCCGAGGTAGTCGATCGAGTGGTCGCGGCGTACGTGTGGCAGCTTCAGCGCCGCCGAGGTGACCACCAGCGCGACCAGACCGATCGGTACGTTGATGAAGAAGATCCACCGCCAGCCGGGGCCGTCGGCGAGGAAGCCGCCGAGTACGGGCCCGAGGACGCTCGAGGTGCCGAAGACGGCGCCGAAGTAGCCCTGGTAGCGGCCCCGCTCGCGCGGCGGGATCACGTCGCCGATGGTGGCCAGCGCCAGCGCGAACAGCCCCCCGCCGCCCAGCCCCTGCACGGCGCGGAAGATGATCAGCTCGTCGATGTTCTGCGCCAGGCCGGCCAGCAACGAACCGACGAGGAAGGTGACGATCGCGGCCTGGAAGATCAGCCGGCGCCCGTACAGGTCGGAGATCTTGCCCCAC
>JBBSMD010000288.1:0-1762 GCA_038233355.1 Propionibacteriales bacterium | reverse complement strand
GTGGAGTTTCGCACTTTCGTGAGCTGACGTAGGGCCGTTTCTACCTCGCTTGCCGGCGACACGCCGAGTCATGTCCCCGCTCCTCGAGACCTCCCACGACATGATCAAACTGCACGCGCTCCGCGTGCAGTTCATGGGTGGGAGGATGTGGCTGATGGCCGAGCGTGCTGAAAGGTTGCCGCGGATGATCCGCGGCTCTGTGGTGCTGCAACGACGGCGCTGCGGGAAGCCGAACTGCCGGTGCACTGATGGGCTGTCGTTGCACGAGGCGACGGTCCTGAGCTATTCCGAGGCTGGCCGGAACCGGACCGTGATGCTCAGCTCCGAGCAGATTGCGCCGGTGCGGGCCGCGGTCGAGCGGTACCGGGCCGCGCAGGCCAAGCTGGAGGTTCAGGGCAACGCCGGGCTCGCCGCACTGCTGAGCCGCCAAGCTGAGCTCCGACGGGTCCGGTGACCGCGTTCACGGCGTTGCTGGACCGCACCGGGACGGTGTTCCGCACGCCGAGCTTCGCCATCTTCAACGACCTGCTCAGCGGCTGGATCTTGGCCCCGGGGCGGCGCACCATCACCGCGATGATCGCCGTCGCTGACCCGACCAACCGGCGTGCCCACGACGCCTACCACCGGTTCGTCCGGGACGGCCGCTGGTCGATGCCTGGACTGTGGCAGATCCTGGCGGTGCACGCCGTCGGTGCGTTCTGCCCCACCGAGGTGGTGTCGATCGACCTCGACGACACCCTCTTCCACAAGACCGGCCGCCAGATCGAAGGGGCTGGGGTGTTCCGGGACGCGGTCCGTTCCACCGCCCGCCGGGTCGTCTACGCCACCGGCTTGAACATGGTCGTCGTCACGCTCCGCGTGAGCGCGCCGTGGGGCGGCATGCCGATCGGCCTACCGATCAACGCGCGGCTGCACCGCAAGCACGACCCGATCACCACCGTCGCCCACGCCACCGCGATGCTCTGCCAGCTCGCCGACTGGCTGCCGGACAAGACCCTGCAGGTCTGCGCCGACGGCGCGTATGCGTCCCTGGCCGGCGCGGACCTACCCCGCACTGATGTGACATCCCGGATGCGCCGGGACGCCGCCCTGTTCGAAGCGGCGCCACCCCGGACCGGCAAACGCGGCCGACCACGCCTGCGAGGCGCCCGGCTCCCCACCCCACCCGAGCTCGCCGCCGCACTTCACGACAAGGACTGGAAGACCGTCACCCTCGACGTCCGGGGCACCACCCACACCCGACTGGTCTACCGCCGCGACGTGCTCTGGTTCGGAGTCTGCCGCACAGCCCTGGTCCGGCTCGTCATCGTCCGCGACCCGGGCGGCATCGAGCCCGACGACTTCTTCTTCAGCACCGACCTGACCGCCACCCCCGCCGCCATCGCGTCCCGCTACGCCGGCCGCTGGAGCATCGAGGTCACCTTCCGCGACACCAAACAAGACCTCGGCGGCGAGAACCCGCAGTCCTGGAAAGGCCAAGGACCCGAACGCGCCGCCTGCCTCGCCCTGTGGCTGCACGGCCTGACCTGGTGCTGGTACCTCGACCAGCACCCACGAGGCGGCACCTGGATCGTCCGCCCCTGGTACCCCCGCAAGACCACCCCCAGCTTCCTGGACGCCCTCGCCGCACTACGCAGATCCCTTTGGCAGCAACGAATTACCGAACTGTCAGCCGACACCACCGGCCCGAACGACAAGACCGTAATTACCGAAGCCCTGCTCGACGCGCTCGCCTACGCAGCCTGACACTGCGAAAGTCCAC
>JBBSMD010000287.1:0-1766 GCA_038233355.1 Propionibacteriales bacterium | reverse complement strand
CGGCCGTCCATCAGGCCACCGTCACGTAGTCGGGACCGGAGTAGTGGCCGGTGCGCATCCGGCTGCGTTGCTGCAGCAGGTCGTCGAGCAGGCTGGACGCGCCGAAGCGGAACCACCGCGGGGTCAGCCAGTCCTCCCCGGCCACCTCGGCGATCGTGACCAGGTACCTGATCGCGTCCTTGGCGCTGCGGATGCCGCCGGCGGCCTTGACCCCGACCATGCGGCCGGTCGCGGCACGGTAGTCGCGTACGGCCTGCAGTATCACCATCGTGACCGGCAGCGTCGCGGCCGGTGAGACCTTGCCGGTGGAGGTCTTGACGAAGTCGCCGCCGCCCAGCATCGCCAGCCACGACGCCTGGCGGACCGCGTCGTACGTCGCGAGCTCGCCGGTCTCGAGGATCACCTTGAGGTGGGCGCGGCTGCCGTCGGCGCGCTGGCACGCCTCGCGCACGGCCACCACGTCGTCGAGCACCTGAGCGAACCGCCGGGACAGGAACGCCCCGCGGTCGATGACCATGTCGACCTCGTCGGCGCCGGCCGCGACTGCGTCGCGGGTGTCGGCCAGGCGTACGTCCCGCGAGGCCCGCCCGGAGGGAAAGGCGGTGGCCACGCTGGCGACCGCGACCGGGCTGCCGGCGACCGCCCGCTTGGCGACGGCAACCAGGTCGGGGTAGACGCATACCGCCGCCACCGCCGGGCAGGACGGGTCGGTGGAGTCGGGACGGCGCGCCTTGGCGGCCAGGGACCGGACCTTCTCGGGGGTGTCCTGCCCCTCCAAGGTGGTGAGGTCCACCATCGAGATGGCCAGGTCGATGGCCGCCCGCTTGGAGTCGGCCTTGATCGAGCGGGTGGCCAGGTCGGCGGCGCGGGCGTCGGCCCCCACCTGGTCGACGCCGGGCAGCCCGTCGAGGAAGCGGCACAGGGCCGACTCGGAGCCGGTCGCCGCGGCCAGGTCGGACAGATCCGGGGGGCTCGACGTCGTGGCCCGCGGGGCGTCCGCCACGCCGAGCGTTCGACTCGTCGGCGGACTTGGGGGCGGAGGAGTCACCACTCAAGTCTAGGGTGGGGCGGGCGCTCCGATTACCACGTTAACCAGGTAATCGGGCGCTGACCATGGCGCATCCACCATGGTCAGCGTCCGAAAACCATTGGGAGGTATGACCGCAGCAGCCTCTTAGCAAGGCGAGTGAGACAGGCCGTGTGGCACCCGCGGTCAGCTGGTGGGGTTGGTACGCAGCGTGCGTTCCTCCCGCCGGCGCAGCTGCACCCGTCCCGCGTCGACCCGCACGTCGTACGTCGGCTGGGGACGGGTCGCGGGCCCGCGCTCGACCTCGCCGCCGTCGAGCCGGAACCGGCTGCCGTGCCAGGGACACTCGACGCAGTCGCCGACCAGTGGTCCCTCGTGCAGTGGGCCGCCACGGTGGGTGCAACGGTCGCCGATCGCGAGCACCCGCCCGTTTCGGCGCAGCAACAGCACCGGTGCGTCCGCCACCGTCACCGAGACAGGCTCCTCCTCGCCCAGATCGTCCTCGGCGCAGGCGTCGGTCCACTCGCTCGGTTGCGACTGGAACGACGTGGTGTCCATGCCGACCCCCTGCGCGTACGAGAGGTGGCCACCCAGCCAGCCGGAGAACCCGATGACGGAGATGCCGGCCAGCGACGACGCGACGCCGCTGCGCCCGGCCCCACGCTGCACCCACGAGGTGGCGAGCAGCCCCAGTCCGACCGTGTTGGCCAGGGCGTGGACCACGCCGACCCGCCGCTCG
>JBBSMD010000286.1:0-1770 GCA_038233355.1 Propionibacteriales bacterium | reverse complement strand
GGCGGAATGACCAACCTATGGGGATGAATGTCAAGGGCTTGGTTTCTCGATTGTGGTCATGGGTGATCGGCTCGCGGGTTCGCCAGCGGGCTGATGGTCTTGGGTGGGGTGGGACGCGCTCGTGGGTGGGCGGGGGCCATGCGCCCGGCTCCTGCCCTACGTAGCGTTCAAGCGGGTTAGTTCCCGACAGCCTTCATCCGGGCTTTGGTGGAGCCGGGCGGGGCTGCCCATGGTCATTCGCGGGATGTGGTTCCCGACGCGCAGGCGGGCTCGCCCCGTCCGGTCGCGCGAGCAAGCGCGGGGTCATGCGGCAGGTGCGGCCTCCTTTGTGCGCGGGTTCAGGCCGCTGGCGATTCCGGGGTCCCAGGCGGTGCCGGTGGTGGTGACGGCGTGGAGCTGGCGCAGCAGGCTGCCGGCGACCGCGACCCGGGCCTGGGCGTCGGTGAGCTTGTTGTCGGCCCGGCCGGTCAGGTGCGCGTACCGGGCGGCGAGCACGGGGTTGTTCCGCAACGCGGCGTAGACCGCCCGCCAGGCCGCCAGTCGGAGCTGGGGGCGGCCCCGGCCGCTGATCCCGGTCTTGCCCTGGTAGCTGCCCGAGGCGTTGTCGCGGGGGCAGAGCCCGGCGTGCTTGACCAGCGCCCGGGCGCTGGAGAACCGGGTAGGGTCGCCAGTCTCGGCAAGGATCGCGGCCGCGCCGACCGCGGAGAGCCCGGGGATGCTGGTCGCAAGCCGCGTCAGACCCAGCTCGTCGAGCACCTCGACCATGCGGGTCTCGACGACGGAGGTCTCGACGCGGGCGTGGGCCAGGTCGGCCAGCGCGAACCGGGTCCGCTCCAGGGCACCGGCGCGCTGGTCGGCCACCCCGGCCGCGGCCCGCGCCGGGTCGGTCGCGGCGTCGAATACGGCCCGCACGATCGCGGAGTACCAGCGGGTGGCGCCGTGGCGGGGAAGCTCGCGGCGCACCGCCGCAGCGAACCGGCTCCACCCCCAGCGGCGGATGACGCTCAGGTCACCGGTGGTCCCGACCCGATCCAGCAGCACCGTCATCGCGGCCAGCCAGCTCTTGGACTCCAGCGGCTTGGCGGCAGCCTCCAGCGCCGCCGGCCAGGCGCACTCCAGCAGGTCCCTGACCTGCTGGCGAGCGGCGATGGCGTCGGTAACCAGGCCGGCCCGACGCGCGCCCAGGTGCCGCAGCCGAGCCCACGCCGGTTCGGCGCGCTCGGGCAGGTAGCAACGCAGCTCGGTGACCAGCCGGGCGATGATCATCGCGTCGGTCTCGTCGTTCTTGTTGCGGGTGAAGTCCTCGCTCTCCCGAGCCCGGTGCACCAGCAGCGGCTGCACGCAGACCAGCCGCACGCCCGCCCGCTCTGCAATCTGGTCCAGCACCCGCCAACGGTGCCCGGTCGGCTCGCAGGCGACCACGACCGAGGAGAACCCCGCCGCCGCAGCCTGGGCCAGCCCCCACTCGACCGCCTCCCGCAACTGCCACGCCTTGGCCTTGACCGTGCGCCGGGCCAGCACCCGGGAGTCCTGGTCGGTCAGCGCGCATACCTGCTTGTCAGCAGCGAGATCGAACGCGAGCACCGCGGTCTGACGGGTGACCACCGCGCGCAGACGGGCGAGCCTGTCATTGCGACGGCGGTCCCCACGAGAGAGCCGATTACCGTTGGACATGCATCCTCCTGATGAGTGGTCTGGGACACCAAGCCCGTCAACCCCATCAGGGGGATGCCTCGAGCCCCGGCCAACACGCTCAGGTTGTTACTACGC
>JBBSMD010000285.1:0-1776 GCA_038233355.1 Propionibacteriales bacterium | reverse complement strand
GACCGCCGCTAGAGCGCCGCTGCCGCGGCGGCACCGGTTTCGCCTGCTGCGGCCGGCCCCGCCGATCCCGCAACCGGCGAAGCCGCGGGTGGACTGCCCGGTGCTGGACCGGTCGACGGCCGCACCGGCGGACCAGGTGCCGGGTCTCCGGTGCCGTCCCCCTGCGGTGGTGCAGGCGGGTCGCCCGTGGCGTCGTCTGGCGCACCAGAATCCGCCGACTGTGAGTCCGCCGACTGTGAGTCCGGCGTTGACCGTGCGGTCTGGGCGGGTCGTCGGGGCCGCTCGGGTGCCTGTGGGGGGTAGTACGGATGGGCGTGGCCGATGCCGGAGGCGCCCATGACGTCGGCGGCCACCCCGACCGAGCTCTGCGCGACCCGACCCACCCCGGCCAGCAGCCCACCGGCCATGGCGAACCGGCTGCTCGTGGTCGAGTCCGCGGACGACTCCCCAGCCGATCTGCCCTGACCGTCGCCCTGACTGGCCGCCGACGTCGACCCGGTGGCCGCCCTGCCGGAGAGGAGTCCACCGACACCGCCGTGCGAGGCCAGCGCGGTACGCATCGCGACACCAGAGGAGGTGCCGGGGTCGACGAAGGCCAGCAGCCGGAACAAGATCAGCGGGCAGATCGCACCGACCAGGATCAGCAGGCAGCTCACCACGGCCATGCCGACCGCCTTGGCGGTGTCATCACCGGCGCCAGAAACCACCCCGGCGGCGATGCGTTGCCCCACGCCGAGCACGAGTGCAGCCAGGGGAGCGATCAGCACGGCGGCCAGGAACCAGCGCAGGCTGCGCCAGAACCAGGTACGACCCATCTCCGACAGCAGACCGCCGGCCGCGATGGGTGAGGTGGCGACCAGGAGCAGCAGGGCAGCCTCGCGGGCCAACATGACCAGCAGGTAGCCGATGGCGGCGGGCCAGATCAACAGCCAGGCGCAGATGCCGAGGACGGTGGCGGTGGTGGTGTCGGTGACCTCTCGCGGCCACGATCCTGCGGGTTGGTAGCCGGAGAAGCCGTCCACCCCGACCAGGGCCTGCAACAGCCCGTGGGTCAGACCGGACGCCGCCGTGACCAGCGCGGCCGCGACGGCGACATAGCCGACCCACACGGCCGCGAACTGGACCACCCCGACCATGACCCGTGCGATCGAGGCTCCGTCACGTTTGAAGGCTGCCATGCCGATCTGGGCGAAGCCCATCACCACCGCGACGACCAGACCGAGGCCGAAGGTGTAGGGGTAGATCTCTCGCATCGGACCGTCGGCGGACAGGTCCGGAGAGGTGAACGCGTCGACCGCCTGAAACGCGAGGTCGAGGACCCACAGACCCGACGACCAGGCCGCGACCATCGCGGCCTTCCACGTCTGACCCACCGCCTCGCTGGCTGCCGACCCCAGCCACCTCAACGGGTTGAGATCACCCCAGCCGAACATCGGCACCACCACGGCGCTCGACCGGACCCTCGACCACGCCCTCGACCGGGCGTTCGGTCGGGCGTTACTCATAGCGCAGTTCTCGGTAGCCGACCGCACGGGCGGCCTCGGTTCCGGGCCACACCGACGGTGGCTGCGCGGGTTCCGCGCCGGGGCCGATCATCCAGCGGCGGCCGCGAGCGTCCTCGACCCCCACCATGCGCTGGCAGTCGGCCGCTGCGACCCGGCTCGTCGTGGTGAGCACGGCGCTGACCACGAAGTCGACACACGCGACCACGTAGTCCGATCCGACGGTCCCTTTGACCAGTCCCATCGCCGGTGTAGCCGCCACCGTCAACGTCGG
>JBBSMD010000284.1:0-1777 GCA_038233355.1 Propionibacteriales bacterium | reverse complement strand
GTCGCACGTCGACGGCGTACCCGCCGCCGGCCAGCGGGCGGACCCGGGTCACGGTGGTCATCGGGTGCACGACGGCGCCGGCCGACTCGGCGAGGTGCAGGTAGTTCTTCACCAGCGTGTTCTTCGCCCCGTGCCGGCATCCGGTCATGCACTCACCGCACTCCACGCAGCCGGTACGGGGCGGTCCGGCGCCTCCGAAGTACGGGTCGGGGACCTGCTGGCCCGGCTGCCCGAAGAAGACGCCCACGGGGGTCGGGCGGAACGAGTCGCCGACGCCCATGTCGTCCGCGACCTGCCGCATCACCGCGTCGCTGGGGGTGAAGCCGGGGTACGTCGTCACGCCGAGCATCCGCTTGGCCTGGTCGTAGTGGGGCGCGAGCTCGGCCCGCCAGTCGGTGATGTGGCCCCACTGGGGGTCCCGGTAGAAGGGGGCGAGCGGTTCGTACAAGGTGTTGGCGTAGACCAGTGATCCGCCACCGACGCCCGCTCCGGCCATGACCAGGCAGTTCCTCAGCCAGGTGAGCCGCTGGATGCCGTAACACCCGAGCGCGGGCGCCCACAGGAACCGGCGTAGGTCGAACGAGGTCGCGGCGAAGTCGTCGTCGGCGAACCGACGACCGGCCTCCAGCACCCCGACGGCGTAACCCTTCTCCACCAGCCGCAGAGTGCTGACGCTGCCCCCGAAGCCGGAGCCGATCACGACCACGTCGTAGTCGAACGCCTCGCCCCCCTCGGCGGGCTCACCCGAGGTCGCCTCGCTCATCCGACCAGCGTAGATCGGTCTCCGCCCCATTTCTACTCACCGGTAACCACCGGCGCGGCGGCTCAGGGGATGACGACCTCGACCCGCTGGAACTCCTTGAGGTCGCTGTAGCCGGTCGTGGCCATGGCCCGGCGCAGGGCTCCGATGAGGTTCATGGTGCCGTCGGCCAGGCGCGAGGGGCCGAACAGCACCTGCTCCAAGGTGCCGACCACCGGGATCTCGACCCGCTCTCCGCGCGGCAGGTCGGGGTGCCACGCCTCAGCGCCCCAGTGGAAGCCTCGCCCGGGCGCCTCGGGCGCCCGGGCGATCGGCGAACCCACCATCAGCGCGTCGGCGCCGCAGGCGATCGCCTTGGCGACGTCACCGCTGCGCCCGACCGAGCCGTCAGCGATCACGTGGACGTAGCGGCCGCCGGACTCGTCGAGGTAGTCGCGGCGGGCCGCGGCCACGTCGGCGACCGCGGTGGCCATCGGCACCTCGACACCGAGCACGCCGCGGGTGGTGTGGGCCGCACCTCCACCGAAGCCGACGAGGACTCCGGCCGCCCCGGTGCGCATCAGGTGCAGTGCGGCCTGGTGGGTGGCGCAGCCACCGACGATCACCGGGACGTCGAGCTCGTAGATGAACTCCTTGAGGTTGAGGGGCTCGGCCTGCCCGGACACGTGCTCGGCCGACACGGTCGTGCCGCGGATGACGAACAGGTCGACGCCCGCGTCGACGACGTTCTTGGCGAACTGCTTGGTGCGCTGCGGCGACAGCGCCCCCGCGACGGTCACACCGGACTCGCGCATGCCGCGCAGCCGCTGAGTGATGAGGTCGGCCTTGATCGGCTCGGTGTAGATCTCCTGCAACCGCCGGGTCGCCTCCGGGCCGCGCAGCGTGGCCACCTCACCGAGCAACGGCTCGGGGTCGTCGTACCGGGTCCACAGTCCCTCGAGGTCGAGTACGCCGAGGCCACCGAGCCGGCCCAGCGCGACGGCGGTCTCCGGCGACATCACCGAGTCCATGGGGGCG
>JBBSMD010000283.1:0-1806 GCA_038233355.1 Propionibacteriales bacterium | reverse complement strand
GTCGGGCCAGCCGAGCATGACCTCGTCCCAGCTCCCCAGCTCGCGCTCCAGCACGTCGCCGACGACGGCGCTGAGCTCGGGGCTCCAGGGCAGCTTGTCGATCTCACGGGCCAGGCCGGCCATGAACAGGTCGGAGTCCGGATCCCACCGAGCCGCGAAGACCGCTCGGGCCGACTCGGGCGGTGTCGAGCGGGCGGCCTGTGACCACACGCCCTGGAACAACGTCTCGCACGCGAAGGCAACGGCCAGCCCGCGAGCCCACCCCTCGCCCGCGGAGGCCATCACGTAGGACGCGTAGTCCATCGCCCGAGCCGAGGGCGGCCGGTCGAGGTCGAGACCGACCGAGGCGGCATACGTGTTGGTGGAGCCGAGATCGAGGTCGACTCCACGTACAGCCTTGAACATGAGCCGTGACGCGTCCGAGTCGGGTGCGATCGTGCCCAACACCTGCAAGAAGCGACGGTAGGTGCGCTCGAAGAAGCCGTTGACGACGACGAGCCGGTCGAACGCCTCGGCGTCGAGGGTGCCGTCGCGCACGGCGCGGACCATGGGGTGGACCGCCGCCCGGTCGTAGGCGCCGGCGTGCTCGCGGCGCAGCCGAGCGGACGTGACATCCGTCTTGACGGTGTCTGCGTACACGTCCATGGGATCAATGGTCGCCAATCACGGCCGCGACACGCAGGGCTTTTCGGGATTTCTCGGCAACACCGGCCGTCCGCGGCGCCAGGGCTCCCGGCAGACTGAGCCCAACCAACCAGCGCTGGAGGCCGTCGTGCTCGGTCGTGAGGTCTACGTGGTCGACGCCGTGCGCACTCCCTTCGGTCGCCACGGGGGTGCTCTGGCGGGTGTCCGGCCGGACGACCTGGCCACCGTGGTGGTCCAGGAGGTGGTCGCCCGCACCGCAGGGCTCGATCCGGCACGGGTTGACGAGGTGGTGCTCGGGGCCGCCAACCAGTCGGGTGAGGACAACCGCAACGTGGCTCGCATGGCGGTGCTCCTGGCCGGCTGGCCGACGAGCGTCACCGCGACGACGATCAACCGGCTCTGCGCGTCCAGCCTCGACGCGGTCACCTACGGTGCCCGCGCCATCGCGGTCGGGGAGGCGTCGGTGGTAGTGGCCGGTGGGGTGGAGTCGATGACCCGGGCGCCGTGGGTGCTGCCGAAGCCCGACCGCGCCTTCCCGCGCGGTGACGGCGCCCTCGCGTCCACGACCCTCGGCTGGCGACTCGTCAATCCCGCGCTGCCGCAGCGGTGGACGTTGAGCCTGGGGGAGAGCACCGAGGTGCTGGCGGAGCGCTACGGCATCGGCCGCGAGGCCGCGGACGGGTTCGCGGCCCGCAGCCAGAGTCTCGCCGCCACGGCGTGGGCGGACGGCGCGTACGACGCTCAGGTGGTGCAGGTGCCCGATGCGCCGCTGGAACGCGACGAGGGCATCCGTGACGGCGTCACGACCGACACCTTGGCCGGCCTGCGACCGGTGTTCCGGCCCGACGGCGTCGTGACCGCCGGCAACGCCTCCCAGCTCTCCGACGGGGCGGCCGCGGTGCTGCTCGCCGACGCGGACACGGTGGCCGAGCTGGGCGTCGAACCGCTCGCGAGGGTACGAGCGAGCGCCACCCACGGTGTGGATCCCGAGGTGTTCGGCATCGCTCCGGTGCAGGCGGTCCGCCGCTGCCTGGAGCGGGCGGACCGGTCACTTGCCGATGTCGACGTCGTGGAGCTCAACGAGGCGTTCGGCGCCCAGGCGGTGGCGTGCCTGCGCCAGTGGCCAGAGCTGGACCCCGAGCGGGTCAACCCGCTGGGGGG
>JBBSMD010000282.1:0-1812 GCA_038233355.1 Propionibacteriales bacterium | reverse complement strand
TTCGGTCTTCTCTTCGGCACCGGCAAGCTCTCCGATCATGCCTTCGTGCGCTGGCCGGCGTGGATCGTGGTCGAGTTCTTCCGGGCCGTACCGCTGCTGCTGCTGATCATTGCGCTCTTCACGCTGTACAGCCCGCCCCTGACCCCGTACTGGTGCCTGGTCTTCGGTCTGACTCTCTACAACGGGTCCGTGCTGGCGGAGGTCTTGCGGGCTGGAATCAACGCGGTGCCGACGGGTCAGTCAGAGGCCGCGTACGCGATCGGCCTGCGCAAGACGCAAGTTATGAACATCGTCTTGCTGCCGCAGGCCACCCGCATCATGCTGCCCAGCATCATCAGCCAGTGCGTGGTGGTGCTGAAGGACACCAGTCTCGGTTTCGTCATCCTGGCCCCGAGCCTCACCTCGGCCGGCCGTCTCATCTGGAACACCTTCCAGAACAAGTTTGCCGTCGCGATCGTACTGATGGCGATCTACATCACGCTCAACCTGATTCTCACCTGGCTGGCCACGTTGGCGCAGCGGCGGTTCGCCGCCGGACCCAGGGCGCCCACGGGCGGCAAGCTGCGCAAGGGCATCGTCGCCCGCGACACCGGTGAGGACGTCATGGCCGGCGGCGGGACGGGCGCGCAGGTCCTCTGAGCCGTCGCTCGAAGGCGGCTGCGGTCTTGTCACTGCGGCGGTGGATCCGGTCCCGTCACGAAGGACGCCCCTGGATCGGGTCGGCTCGAACCAGCCATCTCGTGGGTCAGGTTCATGACAGCCGGCCGCCTCGCCTCGATCGGTCCAGTCCCGCCTCAGCGACGGCCTGCCGGCGGCTCGTACGCTCGGAACATGCCGGTGACGGGGTCGAGGGTGCAGATCGCGCTGTCGAGGACCGTCGCGGCGGGCGCACTTCTCGTGCTGGCTCCGACGGTTGGCGGGTGCTCGGCCGACGCTGAGCGTGACCCCGTGACGCCCGTCGAGCCGGCGGCGACGAGGGCAGAAGGCGCGCCGCCGAGCGACGAGACCACAACTGCGGCCGAGGAGCCGCTGGCACTCGCCGTGTCGGCGAGCCGCGGCCCGCACAACGTCACGGCCAAGGCGGCCCGACGCCTGCTGAGCGCAGGGGTCTCCACCTGGTCCCGGCTGGGTCAAGGACGGGGCCGGGTACGGGTGGTGAGCGGCGGGCTCCCCGTCGATACCGCTCCCGGCGCCCAGCGGCTGGGCTCTGCCGCGGCGGCGCTGCGCGCCGCCCGGCGCGACGACGACATGTTGGCCCTCGTACCAGCGCACGCGGTCGATCCGAGGGTGCAGACGTTGACCGTCGGTGGCGTCTCCCCGCTGCGCCACCCCGAGCGGTATCCCCTGCAGGTGGCGACCGGGCGCACACCGGGCACGGTGGTCACCCTGGCCATCGGGGGCGATCTCATGCTCGGCCGCCGGGTCGGCGACCTCCTCGAGCGTCGGGGTGACCCGTACGCCGTGCTGCGCCCGATGGCGCGAAGGTTCCGAGCGGCCGACATCGCCGTGGCCAACCTCGAGTCGACGCTGTCCACCGCCGGGCCACCGCAACAAGGCGGCGACTCCTTCGCCGCGGACCCGGCCGTGCTCTCGGCGTTGCGGCGGACCGGGTTCGATGCCGTGACGCTGGCCAACAACCACGTCGGCGACTTCGGTGAGCGGGCACTGCGGCAGACCCTGACCCGGCTCGAGCGCAGCCCGCTGGAGTCGTTCGGCGCGGGTCGCGACCTTGCGCGGGCGAGCCGGCCGCTGGTGGTCGAGGTCGACGGCGTTCGTACTGGCTTCATCGGGTTCGACTCGATCGGGGAGAGT
>JBBSMD010000281.1:0-1829 GCA_038233355.1 Propionibacteriales bacterium | reverse complement strand
CGCTGCCGTGACCGCGGCGTCCCGGTGCTGCCCGGCGTGGCGACCGCGTCAGACCTGATGCGCGCCGTCGCGGCCGGAATCGACACGGTCAAACTCTTTCCTGCTGACCTCGTCGGCGGACCGGCCGCAGTCGCAGCGTTCACAGGCCCCTTCCCGGCGATGCGGTTCGTCCCCACCGGCGGTGTCCAACCCGCGACGGTGCCGTCGTATCTTTCCCAGTCGGCGGTGCTGGCCGTCGGCGGCTCCTGGCTCGCCCCACGCGAGCTGGTCGCTGCCGGCGCGTGGGAGCAGATCACACGCCGGACCCGCGAAGCCGTCCAGCAAATCCACCAGACAGTTGAGGTGCAGCGATGACCGACCTGGCCCTGCGTCCCGCCGAGGGGTGCCGCTACGACCTGGTCTCGCTCGGAGAGGTGATGCTGCGGCTCGACCCGGGTGAAGGCCGGGTGCGAACCGCGCGCAGCTTCATGATCTGGGAAGGTGGCGGGGAGTACAACGTCGCCCGCGGGCTGTGCCGCTGCTTCGGCATGCGCACCTCGGTGGTCACCGCGCTCGCCGACAACCCGGTCGGACGGCTCCTGGAGGACTTCATCCTCCAAGGCGGAGTCGACACCGCGTACCTCCGCTGGGTCCCCTACGACGGCATCGGTCGGAAGGTGCGCAACGGCCTGAACTTCACCGAGCGCGGCTTCGGGCTCCGCGGAGGCGTCGGTGTCCCGGACCGTGGAAACACCGCGGCGAGCCAGATGCAGCCCGGCGAGGTCGACTGGGACCACCTTTTCGGCGAGCAAGGCGTGCGCTGGTTCCACACCGGCGGGATCTACGCCGCGCTGTCGGAGACCACCGCCGAGGTCGCCGCAGAGGCGATGGCGGCGGCCCGGCGGCACGGGACAGTGGTCTCCTACGACCTCAACTACCGGCCCAGCCTGTGGAAGGCGATCGGTGGCCAGCCCCGCGCCCAGGAGGTCAACAAGGGCCTCGCTCCGCTTGTCGATGTGATGCTCGGTAACGAGGAGGACTTCACCGCGTGCCTCGGCCTCGAGGTGCCCGGAGCGGCGGAGGACCTGAGCCATCTCGAGATCAGCGGCTTCCAGAGCATGCTTGACGAGGCCATCTCGACCTACCCCGACCTACGCGTGGCCGCGACCACGCTGCGCACCGTGCGGTCCGCCACCGTCAACGACTGGGGCGCGGTCGGCTGGTCACGCGACGCCGGCTTCGTCGAGGCCACACTGCGACCCGAGGTGGAGATCCTCGACCGAGTCGGAGGTGGCGACAGCTTTGCCTCAGGCCTGGTCTACGGCCTGCTTTCGGGGCGGCCGCTGGGCGAGGCGCTGGAGTACGGCGCAGCACACGGGGCGCTGGCCATGACGACGCCCGGCGACACCTCGATGGCTACGCTCGCGGAGGTCGAGGCGCTCGTCGCCGGCGGCACCGCCCGCGTGCAGCGGTGAGCATCGGTAGGCCCGGCTCCCAGAACTAGCCGCTCCGTAAGCCGAACGTCTTCCGGACGTAGGCGGACCCCGTCGGTGACGGCACGGCGAGAGTGGCACGGTTCCCGCAAGCGGATCCCCGACCGGTCAGGGTTCACTCCGCGGGACAGGGGACTCGTGTGAATCACGCATCTCCCCTCGGCGTGCGGTCCCTTTAGACGGGATGGCGGCGCCCCTTCGCTTTGCGGCTCGGATTCCGACGTGGTCCATCAGAGCAGCACCGGCAACTCCTCGCCGCACCCGACGACGTCGGCCCTGCGCGCCTCATCACGCTCCCCCAGCGCGTCGACGCCTACACCACGCTTCACACCGGTGGCCACCCCGCCTGCGACGAGG
>JBBSMD010000280.1:0-1865 GCA_038233355.1 Propionibacteriales bacterium | reverse complement strand
GGAGCACGTCGGCTGGGGCGCCGAGGTCACCGTCACGCCTGGAGACGTCGGGCAACCGTACGAGGTGGACGCGCAGGGTCCGGCCTACGACGCGGCGCGTTCGGCCTTCCGGGACGCCTGGGGCGGCACCGAGCCGGTCGATATCGGGGTGGGCGGGTCGATCCCGTTCATCGCCGAGTTCGCGCAGGCGTTCCCCGACGCGGCGATCCTGGTCACCGGCGTCGAGGATCCCGACACCCGCGCGCACGGCGCCGACGAGAGCCTGCATCTCGGCGAGTTCGCCCGAGTGGTCACCGCCGAGGCGCTGCTGCTGCAGCGCCTCGCCGAAGCGCCGCGCTGATGTCCGCCGCCTCGAGTCGGGCGTCGGGACGTGACGCGCCCGGGTCGAGTGGTGGCAGATGCACCCGCAGTGGCCCCCGGTGGGTGCGAAACCCACCGCTCGGTGTGCGTACGGGGCGATGCCGGTCGAGCAGTGGCCACCGGCGCCGGTGCTCACCACACCCAGGAGCCCCGTACGGCGGGTCACGCCACAACGCCGTCGACGCGTCCGAGTAGGTCGAACGCCGCCTCTCACCTAGACTCGTCACCGTGCCAGGTGGAGACGGGCAACTCACCTCCGACCTCGATCCTCACGACCGCAAACCGCAGGACGCGTGCGGTGTCTTCGGTGTCTGGGCACCCGGTGAGGACGTCGGCAAGCTGACCTTCTACGGGCTGTACGCCCTGCAGCACCGTGGCCAGGAGTCGGCCGGCATCGCGGTGAGCAACGGCCGCCAGATCGTGGTCTACAAGGACATGGGTCTGGTGGCGCAGGTCTTCGACGAGTCGACGCTCAACTCCTTGCGCGGCCACCTCGCGATCGGGCACTCCCGCTACTCCACCACCGGTGCGAGCCGCTGGGAAAACGCGCAACCCACCTTCCGCGCCACCGCGACCGGTTCCGTCGCGCTGGCGCACAACGGCAACCTCACCAACACCCGCGAGCTGTCCGACGTGGTCACCGAGCGGGCGCTCGAGGCGGGTCAGCTGGACCTGCCGCGCCACAGCCACGACCCCGTCACCACCGACACCGGGGTGATGACCGCCCTGCTCGCCAGTTACCCCGACCGCAGTCTCGAGTCGGCCGCGGTCGAGGTGCTTCGTACGCTGCGTGGCGCGTTCTCGCTGATCTTCATGGACCAGGGCACGCTGTACGCCGCGCGTGACCCGCAGGGCATCCGCCCGCTGGTGCTCGGTCGCCTCGAGCGTGGCTGGGTGGTCGCCAGCGAGACCGCGGCGCTCGACATCGTCGGCGCGTCGTACGTGCGCGCGGTCGAGCCGGGCGAGCTGGTCGCGATCGACGAGCACGGGCTGCGCTCGCAGCGGTTCGCCGACCCCGCCCCCAAGGGGTGCCTGTTCGAGTTCGTCTACCTCGCCCGACCCGACACACTGCTGGACGACCAGCGGGTGCACACCGTACGGGTCGAGGTCGGGCGGCGACTTGCCCGCGAGCACCCGGTCGATGCCGACCTGGTCATCCCCGTCCCCGAGTCGGGCACCCCGGCCGCGATCGGGTACGCCGAGGAGTCGGGAATCCCGTACGGCCAGGGCCTGGTCAAGAACTCCTACGTCGGGCGCACGTTCATCCAACCCAGCCAGACGATCCGCCAGCTCGGCATCCGGCTCAAGCTCAACCCGTTGCGCGACGTCATCGCCGGCAAACGCTTGGTGGTGGTCGACGACACGATCGTGCGCGGCAACACCCAGCGAGCACTCGTACGCATGCTGCGTGAGGCCGGGGCGACGCAGATCCATGTGCGCATCTCGGCACCGCCGGTCAAGTGGCCGTGCTTCTACGGCATCGACTTCGCCAGCCAGGCGGAGCT
>JBBSMD010000279.1:0-1874 GCA_038233355.1 Propionibacteriales bacterium | reverse complement strand
GAGTCGGGCGCCGACCTGCCCTCGGGGAGCATGCCGCCGCGGACAGCCGCCAACGTCGCCTGCACCCCGTACGTCTCGACCATGCCGGCGAGCAACGGGTCGCCGGGCTCGACCCGCAGCGACAGCTGGAGGCGGTCGAGATGGTGGCCGCCGGTGCCCGGCCCACTCACGCGGACACCTGTGTGCACCGGCCGCCGCCGTCGGCGAGCGGCACCGCAGCGGAGTGCCGAAGGGCCCAGGCAGCTTCGACGTCGTCCGGTGACGGTGCTGCGCGGCCGGCTAGGTCGGCGACCGTCCACGCCAGTCGGGCGACCCGGTCGAGACCGCGTGCCGACACCGCGCCAGAGCGCACCGGTCGCTCCAGCCGGTTGCTCGAAGCGACGGGCAGCGGCCACCGTGCCCGCATCGTCGCCCCGGGCACGTCGGCGTTGCGACGCCATGGGGTGCCGACGTAGCGGTGCCACTGCCGCTGGCGCGCCTCGAGCACCCGGGCCACCACGGTGCTGCTGTGCTCGACGGTGGCCAGGCGGTCCAGGAGCTCATGTCGAGGCACCGGCTGTACGTGACGAGTGGCGTCGATCCGGTCCCGGATCGGGCCGGAGATGCGGTCGCGGTAGCGGCGCACGACGGTGGGCGTGCACGTGCAAGCCGGGTCGGGCGACTGTCCGCACGGGCACGGGTTGGCGGCGAGCACCAACAAGAAGCTGGCCGGATAGGTGGCGCTCGTGTCGGCCCTGCTGATGGTGACGTGACCGCTCTCGAGGGGCTGACGTAACGCCTCGAGGACGTGGGAGGCGAACTCGGGAGCCTCGTCCAAGAAGAGCACTCCGTGGTGGGCGAGGGACATCGCGCCCGGACGGATCACCCTGCTGCCGCCGCCGACGATGGCAGGTGCGCTGGCGGTGTGGTGCGGGGCAACGAAGGCGGGTCGCGAGAGCAACGGGGTGTCGGGCGGCAGCACGCCGGCGACCGAGTGCACGGCGCTGACCTCGAGCGACTCGGTCGAGTTGAGGTCGGGCAGCAGTCGAGGCAACCGCTCGGCCAGCATCGTCTTGCCGGCTCCCGGTGGACCCTCGAGCAGCAGGTGGTGGCCCCCTGCGGCAGCCACCTCGACCGACCAGCGGGCGGCGTCTTGACCGACGACGTCGGCGAGGTCGAGCGCGTCGGTGCGGTCACCCGGACGCCACACGGGCGCCGAACCGACGTCCAGCGGTGGGACGGCCGGTTCGTCGGGCTCCTCCTCGCCCCGCAGCATGGCGATGGTCTGCCTCAGCGACCGGACACCGACCACGTGCAGCCCGGGTACGACCTGGGCCTCGTCGACGTTGACCTCGGGCACCAGGAGGTGCCGATGGCCAGCCTCGGCGGCGGCCAGGGCGGAGGGCAGCACCCCAGGCAGCGCCCGCAGGCGACCGTCGAGCGCGAGCTCGCCGAGGACCACGGTGCCCACGAGCGGCGTTGCGGGCACCAGCCCGGCCGCCATCAGCACGGCCAGCGCGATGCCGATGTCGTACTGCGCACCGCCCTTGGGCAGTGACGCCGGTGAGAGGGCGATCGTGATCCGTCGGTTGGGCCAGGAGTGGCCGCTGTTGAGGACGGCGGCTCGGCATCGGTCTCGCGCTTCGTTGAGCGAGGTGTCGGCCAAACCGACCAGCACGGTCTTCGGCAACCCCTGACCGATGTCTGCCTCGATCTCCACGAGCCGGCCGCGGACACCGTCGAGCGCCACCGACAAGATCCGCCCGACCGCCATCAGGACACTCCGCGCACGTAGTCGACCTGCGGTGCTCCCCGGGTGGGGATGAGCACTCCGATGACGTCGATCCGCACCTCCCGCGGTGACCACTCCAGCTCGGCCTCGGCCAGGTAGCGGG
>JBBSMD010000278.1:0-1897 GCA_038233355.1 Propionibacteriales bacterium | reverse complement strand
GTGTAGTGGATCCGTCGGCGGTTGACATTTCAGGCTGCGTTTCGTGCATAGGTCGGGCCGGGTGCCGCGGCGCGGTACTCGGCGGGGGTCAGGTAGTCGAGCGCCTGGTGGGGTCGCTCGGTGCGGTAGTCGTCGATCCAGGCGTCGATCGCCTCGATCGCTTGCGCGCGGGTGTCGTACTCGGTGGTCCAGACCTCCTCGTCTTTCAGGCTCCCGAAGAAGCGTTCGATGATCCCGTTCTGCTCGGGTGAGCCGATCATCGTCGGTCGTGAGCGAATGCCCAGCGTCGTGAGCTCGGCCTGGTAGCGGCGGCTTGTGAACTGCGAGCCCCAATCGTGTGAGAGCTGCGGCGCGGCGGCCTTGAGGCCGTCGAGGCGGTCGGGGAAGCGCTCCCAGACGGCGTCTGAGATCGCCCCCAGGCACAGCGTCGTGTCGGCCGAGACGCCGTAGCGTCGGCCGATCAGATCGCGGTCGTGGCAGTCGATCGCGGCGACGATCCACAGCCACCCCTCGCGCGTGGCGATCTTGCTGAGGTCGGTCGCCCAGACCTCGTCGGAGCGGGTGGTCTCGATGCGCCCGCGGTGTTCGCCGCGCGGGAGGCGTCGCTGTGGCACCAGCAGGCCGTGCTCGCGCATCACGCGCTGGACCCGCTTGCGGTTGACCACGCCCCTGGCGGCGCCGGTTCCGCCCAGGCGCCGGCGGACCATCGCGCAGACTCGCCGCGTCCCGAACCGCGGCCGGTCACGGCAGACGTCGAGGATGTGCGCCTCGATCACCAGGTCGCCGCTGAACGCCGGCCGCGGGCCCGACCAGGGACCCCGGACCACCACGCCACCGCCGGCGGCCTCGGCGGCCTCGGCGGCCTCGGCGGCCTCGGCGGCCTCGGCGGCCTCGGCGGCCTCGGCGGCGGGGCGATGGTAGAGCGCCTGGCGGCTGACCGCGAGCAGCCGCGCGACGGTCGCCTTCGGGTGGCGCTCGGGGTGATCTTCGGCGGTCAGGACGCGCCCGATCCGGGCGCGCTGTCTCAGCCCAACCGCCTGGATGCTTCCCCCAGGATCTCGACCTCCAGCGTCTTGCGCCCCAGCGCACGCTCGAGCTCGCGGATGCGGGCCTCGGCCGCGGCATCCGGGGCCTGGCGCCGGCCGGCCAGCGCGTCCAGCGCCCCGGCCTGCACCTGGTCGCGCCAGCGGTAGATCGTCGTGTGGTCCACGCCGTGCTCGCGCGCGAGCGCGGTCAGCTGCTTCTCGCCACGCGCGAGCGTCTGCACGATCTCGAGCTTCTGCTGCGCGGTGAACTGCCTGCGACTTGGTCGTCCCATCTGCTGCCTCCATGGTCGGGCAGCCCGAAACAGTCAACCGCCCGGCGGACGGCACAGAGACCGCGGTCGCGGCGCTCACGAGAGCTCCTCCAGCGCCGCGGCGGCCGCCAACAGCTCGCCGGCCAGCCGGCGCGCCTCCGACGCCCGCAGACAGCACGCGACACACGGCGCCTGCTCGGCGCCCCCCAACAGCAGCGTGACCAGCGGCGCGCTGCCGCCGACCACCCGCTCGCGGGCGTCCTCCATCACGACCGAGGGCTCCTCTTGCCACATGCGCATCGGCGCTCCCCCTTCCAGGGAACAGGCCGACGGGCCCCACGGGCGCCGCGCCCGTGGTGGCGCCGCTGCGCCTCGCCCCAAGGGGCTCGGCTCCGCGGCGCCACCACGACACGAACCTGTGGATCGATACCTGTCAAGCGGCCCCATGGGTCCTCGACACTGCTGCCAGCGCCCGCCCGACGCACCCGACCCGCCTCGAGCACCTCACCCGACGCAAGATCGCCCAGCCCCCGCAGCACCGTGGACTCCGAGATCCCCGTCGCGCGCACCACCGCCGCGATCCCCCCGCGACCCGCCGAC
>JBBSMD010000277.1:0-1912 GCA_038233355.1 Propionibacteriales bacterium | reverse complement strand
GGCGGGCGCCACGGTCGAGGTCGACGAGAGCAGGCTCGGCGCCGACGAAGCCCGACGGCTGCGTATCGCACGGCGGCACGAGCTCGGGCGGCCGCCGGTCACCGAGCACGAGATCGGCGACCGGACGTACCGCGTCGCAGAGGTGGCTCCTCTCGACCTCGACGGTGTACGCACCATGCGCGTCGGCACCCTGCTGTGGTTCCTCGCCTTCCTGGCGCTGCTGCCGTTCCTCGACACCCTGCGCGCCCACGACCGCGCGTGGTGGCTGGCGACCTGCCTGATCGGTACGGTCCTGGGCCTAGTCGGCTGGGAGTACTGCCGTCGACGTCGCGCGGCGATCCTCGCGGACCCTCGCCGCAGCATGACCGACGCCAGCGAGCTCGGCCCACTGGGCTGAGCGGCGAGGTCAGAGCTGTTCGAGCTCGTCGACACCGATGGTGTCGAGCGCCAGCGGCGGCAGCTCGAGCTGACGGCTGGCCTTGCCGAAGCTCACCTGCGAGTGGGCGCCGCACCCGTGGTCGTACGACACCACCCGGCCGTCGTCGTTGGCCACTTCGTTGGCGCACACCCCGAAAACGGTGGCCAGCGGACCGGCCATGCGCACGAGGAAGCCGCAGGTGCGACAGGGGTCGCTGGCGGCCTCGGCGACCGCGGCACTTGGCCCGGCGGCGCCGTCGTACCACCGCGCCGCAGCCAGGTCGCGCCCCTCCTGTGACAGCACTCGCACGCGGCCGAGGCCTATCTCGTCCACCACCGGACGTACGGACGTGTCGTCATGCATCAGGTCGACGGCCTCGTCACCAGCCAGCCAGGTGGGTACCAGCCGCGGGTCGTCGGCATCGGTGGGCAGCACGTCACCGGGTCCGACGTCACCGGACTGCAGGCGCTCGGTGTAGGGCAACCAGACCGGGGCCACCAGCGCATCGGGTCCCGGCAGGAGCACGGTTTCGTCGATGGTGACCGCGCGCTGCCGGGGGGCCCGGGCCACCGTCACCGACCAGTGCCAGCCTCGGTAGCCCGCACGCCGGCAGGCGAAGGTGTGCGTGATGAGACGTTCGCCGGCAACCGTGTGCCCGAGGTGCTCGCCCACGTCTGCGGGGTCCGCGACGTCGGCCAGGGCGTGCCGGGCGTCGTCGACAGCGCCGACGCAGACCGCGTCTGCGCGCACCCGCCGGACACGCGGGGAATCGAGCGCATGCGTGCTGTCGACGTCGGCCACCGCCCCATCATGACCGACGACCCGCAGCCCGTCATCGGGTGGGCCGCACACCGAACCGGGTAAGACCTGGCAGCGCGCGACGCTGTAGCAGGATGGGGCGATGGCGCAGTCGTCGGAGCAGGCGCCCGAACCCGGGCCGGCACACCGTCGTCGGCTCGCTGGCGCCACCGCCGCCACCGGCCGAGGCGCGGCCCGGGCCGCCGTGGCGACGGGCCATGGGGCCACCCGAGCGGCCCGGGCGTCGGGCCGGGCCGCCGCCGCCGGCGTCGGTCGCGCCAGGCAGTTCACCCACGCCAAGGGGGCCGACGAGTCGGGCATGTCGCGTCTGCTCGAAATGCACGCCTTCAGCACCGCCGGGGACGCGGCCGTGGCGGTCGCACTGGCCGGCACGCTGTTCTTCCAGGTGCCGACCGGAGAGGCGCGCACCCAGGTGGCGCTCTTCCTCGGTCTCACGATGCTCCCGTTCGCGGTCGTGGCACCCCTCATCGGCCCGTTCCTGGACCGCTTCCGCCGCGGGCGCCGGTGGGCCATCGGCTCCACCATGGCCGTACGCGCCTTCTGCTGCTGGGTGCTCGCCGGTGCGGTGGTCAGCGAGTCGTCGGTGCTGTTCCCGGCGGCGCTCGTGGTGCTGGTGGCCGCGAAGGCGTACGGGGTGACCAAGGCCGCCGCCGTACCCCGGCTGTTGCCGCAGGC
>JBBSMD010000276.1:0-1919 GCA_038233355.1 Propionibacteriales bacterium | reverse complement strand
GGTGGTCGCCCGCGATCTTGCGCCGGGCCAGCTGCTCGCGTCGGCCGACCTGCGGGCCGAGACCGACGACAGCGTCGCTCAACTGCCCCTCGACGTCCCGTCCGGGTCCGTCCCAGCCGACCTCACGGTCGGAGACCGGGTCGACGTGTGGGTGGTGCCCGAGTCACCGGCCGGGCCCGGGCCGAGAGCGGGAGAGCCGCCGATCGACGCGGTGCGAGTGCTCGCAGCGGTGCGGGTGGCCGACGTGGCCCAACCCGGCACCGCCGTCGGAGACAGTCGCCAGCTGTTGGTCTACCTGTCTCCCCGACAGGCCCGCCGCCTCGACGAGGTGCTGGGCCGGCTCTCCACCGGCCCGCCCGTGACGGTGCGCGTCCTGGCGCCGGGCCGGTGACCCAGCGGGCGCTGCTGGCCGGCGCGGGCGAGCCGTGGGAGTCCGCGGTGGTGCGTGCACTGCAGGGACCCGGGTCGTCGTTCACGCTCGTCCGCCGCTGCGTAGATGTCGCCGATGCCGTCGCCACCGCCGCGAGCGGTCAGGCCGACGTCGCCCTGCTGGGCCGGGACCTGCCAGGAGTCGACGGCGACGCGGTCACCCGCCTGCGTGCGGCGGGAGCCCAGCCGGTGCTCCTGCACGCCGCCGGCCGAGCGGAGTCGGAGGCCGGCGATCTCGAGGCCCGTGCCCTGCGTCTCGGCATACCGCTGGTCGAGGTGAGTGCGCCTGACCTGACCGGTCGGATAGCCGCCGCACTCGCACCGCCCCGGCCCGGCGGGGCGGCCGGCGACGACTCGACCCGGTCGACGGCGCCCGCGACGAAGTGGGCACCTCCCGACGGTGCCGAGCCGGATCCGGATCGCTGGGCGGCCGCGGGTCCGCCCGGTGGTCGCCCCGCGCAGCTGGTGGCGGTATGGGGCCCGACCGGGGCACCGGGGCGCAGCACGCTCGCGCTCAACGTTGCGGCGGAGGCGGCCGGGCTGAGCCGGCGCGCCCTGCTCATCGACGCCGACGTCTACGGGGGCTCCGTCGCCCCCATGCTCGCGGTGCTGGACGAGGTGTCCGGTCTGCTGGCGGCGGCCCGCGCGGCCAACGTGGGCGGTCTGGACGAGACCGCGCTGCTCGACCATGCACGACTCGTCTCGGCTGGCCTGTCGGTCCTGACCGGTCTGCCGCGCGCCGACCGCTGGCCGCAGCTGCGGCCAGCGGCGTTCGCCGCCGTACTGGCGGCGGCGCGCCGGTGCGCCGAGCTGGTCGTGGTCGACTGCGGCTTCAACCTCGAGACCGACGAAGAGCTCGTCTTCGACGTCGCCGCTCCACGTCGCAACGGCGCCACGCTGCAGGTCCTCGAGGACGCCGACGTCGTCCTCGCCGTCGGTTCGGCCGATCCGGTCGGCCTGATGCGGCTCGCTCGCGGGGTGGTCGACCTGGCCGAGACGGTCCCCGGTGCCGACGTGCGCATCGTCGTCAACCGGGTCCGCCCGTCGCTGGGTTGGTCCGCCCAAGAGGTCACCGCCACGGTGCAGCGCTTCACCGGGCTGCGACCGGTCGCCTTCCTCCCGGTCGATGTCGCCGGGCTCGACCGAGCTCTGGTGACGGGTCGGGTGTTGCGGGACGTCGCGCCGGAGTCCGCGCTGCGCCGCGAGCTGCAGCTGCTCGCCGGAGACCTGCTCGAGGTCACCGTGCGCGACCGGCGCGGCCGTCGGCTGGTGCGCAAGCGACCCTGATCCCTCGGCGTGCCAACATGAGCCGCCGCACCACCACGTCCTTGCCCGCCCAGCTCTGGGAGGCCAGATGCCGGACCGCCTGCGCACGCGGGACGCCGCACTCCTGGCAGCCGAGCGGCGGGTCTCTCCACGGCAGGTGGCGACACTGGCAATCCTCGAACCCGGCTCCGGCGGGACGGCCGTGGTCGGCCGGTGCATCGGCC
>JBBSMD010000275.1:0-1943 GCA_038233355.1 Propionibacteriales bacterium | reverse complement strand
GACGCTGCGCCGCACTCTGGAAGTGGCCACTGTGCCGATGGTCATCTCACGCGCTCGGCCGGCCCGGCTGCGGATACTGCGCGGCCGCGCGCCGGCGCCAGAGCATCACCTGCTGGGTCGTCGAGACCGGCACCGGCAGGTTGTACGGGGGAGCCTGCGCCGCGGTCACCGCCGAGTCGAGCTCGGCGGTGAGCTCGGCAACCCTCGCCTGCAAGGCGAGCACCTGGTGCTCCAGCTCGAGCACCCGGCGTACCCCTTCCAGGCCCAGGCCTTCGGAGGTGAGCCGGGCGACCTCGCGCAACAGCTCGACGTCGTGCCAGGAGTAGCGGCGCCCGCCACCGCCGGAGCGGCCGGGCTTGACGAGGCCGAGCCGGTCGTACGTGCGCAGTGTCTGCGGGTGGAGGCCGGTCAGCTCGGCCGCCACGCTGATGACGTAGACCGGCGTGTCCGGTGAGGGAGTGAACGGCCCGCTGCTCATCGTGACGTCCGGTCGGCCAGGTCGCTCAGCCGGGCGCGCGGGTCCTCGGTGCCGCGGGCATCGCGCAGCGCGCGTACGGCCGCGGCCTGCTCAGTGTCGAGCTTCGGCGGCACCTGCACCTCCACGGTCACCAACAGGTCGGCCCGCGACCCGTCCTTGCGGGGCATGCCCTTGCCCTTGGCCCGAAACGTACGCCCGCTGGGAGTGCCGGGTGGGATCTTGAGCGTGACCGGCGCGCCGCCGAGGGTCGGCACCCGGATGGTGGCACCCAGTGCGGCCTCGTCGAAGGCGACGGGCACGGTGATGGTCAGGTCGTCGCCCCGCCGGCCGAACACCGGGTGCCCCGAGACGTGCACGGTGACGTACAGGTCGCCGTTGGGGCCGCCCCGCTCACCGGACGCGCCCTTGCCGCGGAGCCGGATGCGCTGCCCGTCGCGGACCCCCGCCGGGATGCGCACCTGCATGGTGCGACTCGACTGCGCCCGACCCGAGCCGAGGCAGGTCGGGCACGGGTCGTCGACGACCAGCCCGCGGCCCTTGCAGACCGCGCAGGGCTCGGTCATGGCGAACAGGCCACCAGAGGCGCCGGTCTGCATGCCGGTGCCCTCGCAGTTGACACAGACCCGTGGCATGGTGCCCGCTTTGGCGCCGGTCCCCCGGCACGACGGGCACGCCTCGTCGCTCGTGGTGCGCAACGGCACCGTCACCCCCTCGACGGCCTGCTCGAAGCTGAGGCTGGCCTCGGTCTCGACGTCGGCGCCCCGACGCGGCGGGCTCGAAGTCGTCCGGGCCCGGGTCTGGGGGCCACCTCCGCCGAAGATGCCGCCCAGCAGGTCGGAGATGTCGAAGTTGCCGGCGCCGCCGCCACTGGGGAAGCCCCCGGTGCCACCGGTGGGGAAGCGGAACCCGCCGGCGCCGAAGGCGGCCCGCTGGTCGTCGTACTCCTTGCGCTTGTCCGGGTTGGACAGCACCGAGTACGCCTCGGAGACGGCCTTGAACTTTTCCTCGGCGTTCTTGTCCCCGGCGTGGGAGTCGGGATGGTGGTCGCGGGCGAGCTTGCGGTACGCCTTTTTGATGTCATCGGCGCTCGCCGACTTGGACACCCCCAAGGTCTTGTAGAAGTCCTTGCTGATCCACTCGGCACTGCTCATCTGGTCACCTCCCACCCGCTCTGGCTCGTGCGTGCATTCTGCTCAGTCCTGCTCGGCCGGCACGCTGTCACCGCCGGTGGCGCGTCGCTGACCGGCCGCCTCTGCCGACTCGGCGTCCTGCGGGCCACCGCCCGCTGGTTCGCCGCCTGCCGAGCCGGCGTCCTCCGGTGCCGGGTCCTGCGGTGCCATCCGCTGTCGAGTGTCCTCCTCGGGAGCTGCCCCCTCGGGGTCTGCACCCTCGGGACCTGCACGCTCGGCAGCTCCGGGTGCGGTGCTGTCCGGTGCGGCGCCGTCGGGGGCCGGCTGCTCGGCCG
>JBBSMD010000274.1:0-1958 GCA_038233355.1 Propionibacteriales bacterium | reverse complement strand
GCGGAGGCCACCGCTGCCGGGGAGCGTGCCGTTGCGGTCGCCTGCGCCGAGGAGTCGGCGAGCTGGGAGTCGACGGTCGAGACGTTGCGCCGGGCACTGCGAGCGACGATGGACCCCGACCCGTCCTGACGAGCTCACAGGAGCAGCAGCGACGCCGCCGGGTCGCATCGCTCGCACGGAAGGCAGCGTCCACTGCGAACTGTGCCCGACACGGCGAGGGCCAAAGTCAGACGAGGGCCAAGTCAGCGGTCGTCGAGCCCGGTGAACACGTAGGCCGTCACCGCACCGTAGGCCAGGTGCGGCACCAGGTCGGTGATCCAGGCGTTGGCGCCCCACGACCTCGGGTCGGTGATGCCGAGAGCGGTCATGGGCCCGTTGCCAGCGACCAGCGCGGTGACGGTCGCGGTGGCGAATGCGGCCGCCCCTCCGGGGCGCAACCCGGTCGCGCGCACCACCCCCAGCACCAGGCCACCGCCGACGCCAGCGAGGACGCCGGTCAGCGGTCCGAGTGCGTCGATACGGTTGCCCCGGTCTTGCTCGTCTCCGGGAATGTCGACGCCCGTACGGTCGGCCAGCGTCTCGACCGTCTGTTGTGGTGTGCTGCTGGCCGGGCGCGCCCGCACCGCCATGTCCAGGTAGGTGACCGCATTGAGCGCGGTGGTACCGGCGGCGCCGGCGGCCGCGCCGGCGAGCAGTCGCCGCCCCAGCCGGCTCATGAGGCGGCCACGGCGCGCGGCTCGGGCTCGGGGACTCTGGCTGACGGGCAGCCCTGCTCGTGCGACATAGGATTCCTTCGCTCGGTGGCTGGTGCCCTCGCGGGCACCCTGTGCGCAGCGTATGCGCCGCCTTCGGCGCCCGGGTGACCAGGCTCGACCCCAGCGGCTTGACGGTCCCGTTTCTTTGCGGCAGTGTCACATCTTCCGGCCCCCGTCTCAATTCAGCGACCGTACGAGCAGGTTCTCATGTCCCAGCGGGTTCTGCTGCACGTGGGGACCCCCAAATCCGGTACGACGTACCTGCAAAGTTTGCTCTGGTCCAATAGCGACAAGCTGGCCGAGCAGGGAGTGCTTTGCCCGGGGAGACGCCGGGTGGCGCATCGCCGCGCTGTTCGGGCATTGCACGGGCAATACGAGGTGCCCATCCGAGCGTGGACCCGCCTCGTTGACGAGATCGCGAACTGGCCCGGCACTGCGGTGATCAGCGACGAACTGCTCTCGGCCACGACGGTGGATCAGGCGCGGCAGATCGTCAGCGACCTGCGTCCCGGCGAGGTGGAGATCATCATCACCGCACGTGAGTTCGGGTCACTCATCCCGTCGGTGTGGCAGCAGCGGCTCAAGCGAGGACTAACGACCTCGCTGGCCGATTTCAATATCCCGACAGATGACGGCTCGGTGTGGAGCTGGTGGGCGTTGGACCCGGCGCAAGTCGCGGGTCGCTGGCGAGAAGCCGTCGATCCGCGCCACATCTATGTCCTCGTCACTGGTCCCACTGCGAACCATGATCTGCTCTGGAAGCGTTTCGCGGCCATCGCTGGGGTGGATCCGGGCAGCTGCTCCACCGACGACGTCCGGGAGAACACGTCGATGAGCCACGCAGCCGCGGAAGTGTTGCGTCGCGTGGTCGAGGAGCTCGGCCCCGATTACGCGTCGCGAGACATCAGCCGACGGTGGATCAAGGGCCGGCTCGCCGAGCCGGTTCTCACCACCCTCGAGGGAGCTCGACCGCCACTGCTCCCGCACGCCTTCGCGCTGGCGGCCGAACAGGCCCGGACGAGCGCTCACGAACTGTCCGCGGGTGGCTACCGGGTCGTGGGTGACGTCGACGACCTGATGCCGCAGGGCGATCCTCCGTTGCCCCCCGGGGCCTCTCAGCTGCCGACGGACGTGGAGCTCATGAAGGTTGCCGTCACGACAATCGCTCGTCTCCTCGCGCACTGGCGTGCAGAGCACGAGGCG
>JBBSMD010000273.1:0-1972 GCA_038233355.1 Propionibacteriales bacterium | reverse complement strand
GTACGTCGTCGATCTCGATCAGCGGCACGGCTCAGCTCCCCGTACTGCGGTAGCGGCGCAGCCCCCAACGCCACGCCCCAGCGGCGAGGACGGCCGTGACCAGGGCCACCAGCGGCGCGGCCAGCCGCAGCCACCCCGGCAACCCGAACGGGTCGGGCAAGTCGAGCACGTACAGCACCGGGTACCAGTTGACGAAGGCGATCGGCACCACGAACGTCACTCCGCGTACCACCTCGATCGGGAAGATGGTGAGTGGGTACTGCGTGAGGGCGGCGCCACCGTAGGTGAAGACGTTCATCGCCTCCGACGCGTCCCCGGCTACGAACTGGTACGCCGCGCCGGCGACGAAGATCGCGGTGAAGATCGTCGCACCCGCGATGACCGTGCTGCCCAGGACGAGCACCCGCGAGACGTCCCAGTCGACGTCGACGGCGCTGAGCGCCCACCCGAGGACGAGGGCCGCCTGCACGACGCGGCCGACCCGCGGCAGGGCGAACTGGTCCGCGCAGACCTGGACCAGCGGCGACACGGGGCGCACCAGCATCGCGTCGAGGGTGCCGTCACGCACTCGCCGTCCCAACCGCTCGGCGTTGCCGGCGACCAGGTCGGCGAAGCCCAAGGCGAGACCGGACAGCCCGTACAGCAGCGCCACGGCGGCCAGGTCGAACCCGCCCAAGGTGTCGATGTGGGTGAACATCACCAGCACGGCGAGGAAGTCGATCCCGCTGATCAGGATCCGGGCGACCAGCAGCAGCAGGAACGACGTGCGGTAGCTCCAAGCGGCCCGGACCCAGGCACCGGCGAGGACGAGGTACGCCCGCAGCGGTCCGGCGGGTGCGTACGGCGGCCCGTACGGCTGGTGCGGCGTCTCGTGTGCCGGCTCAGCCACCTTGCACCACCACCACCGAGACGGCTCGCCGGGTGACCAGGCGGCCCAGTGCGAGCAGGCCGACCACCCAGGCGAGCTGGACGCCCAGCAGGGGAGCCGCGGCGGTGCCGGTGTCCTCGCGCAGCAGCACGTCGAGCGGCAGCTGCACGAGGCAGCGGAACGGCAGCACGTCGGTCACGGCGCGCAGCCAGTCGGGGAAGACCCGAAGCGGCAGCACCATGCCGGAGAAGAACAACTGAAAGGTGATGAGGACCGTGACGAAGCTGCTGATGTCGACCACCCAGAACGCCAGCAGACCCAGCAGATAGCGCAGGGCGAAGCCGACCACCACGGCGAGCAGCAGGGCTACGGCGAACAGCAGCCACGTGACCGGCTGCTTCGGCAGCGCCAGGTCGAAGATGAGCAGCCCCGGCACGATGGTAGGGACGCCCCGACTCAGCACGTGCAGACCGGCCCGGCCGAGGTCCTCGGCGAGCCGCCAGGCCTGCAGGTCGAGCGGGCGCAGCAGGTCGATCGAGACGTGCCCGGTGCGGACCCGTTCGGGCCACTCCAGCATCGGCCCGCCGAACAGGCCCACCGGCATGATCAGCGCCTGCGCGAACCACACGAACGTCAACGCCTGGGCCGCTCCGTACCCGCCGAGGTTGGGTCGCTGCTCCCACAGGGCAAGGAACGCGTAGGCGATGATGACGCCGAAGACGGCGTTGGTGAACAGACCGGCCAGCGTCGCCGCCCGGTAGGTGGCGTGCCGACGAAAGCCACGCCAGGCGAGGGCACCGTACGTACGCACGCGCGCGGGCACGGTCGACCTCCGTCAGTGCTGACTGGGTTTGCGCGAATGCGCCGGCAGAGCATACGCCCGCGTCGTGAGTGGTGACGGTGCCATCGTCGGTTGGCTCGGGGTGGCTCCGGTCCAATAGGACGCACCGGGGCCACCCCGGAACAAGCGGGATCGGCACCAGGGCCACCCGGTGACAGCCTCAGTGCTGGTACGTGCCCACCAGGATCGCCCGGGCAAGGGTCTTGAACGCCAGGTTGAACGCCACCACGGTCGGTGACGCGTCGGCGTCGACCCCGAGCGTC
>JBBSMD010000272.1:0-1972 GCA_038233355.1 Propionibacteriales bacterium | reverse complement strand
GCCATGAATGCCTCGTCGAGGCCCAGCGAACCGACGTTGGACACGAACGCGGTGCCCAGCGGGAAGCCGGGCTGGCCGAGGGCGCCGACTCCGAACCCACCGGTCAGCGTGCTCAGCACCGACACCAGCGGTCGCAGCGCCCAGGTCGGGGCGAGGTCGACGATCCGGGAGCTGCGCGAGTACGCCTCGTCCTCCCCCTTGCGCAGCCGGCCCGCGCCGGTGGACAGCGCGCGTGCGATCTCGACCGGTGACAGCTCGTCTGCCCGGTGCACCTTGATCGGAGCCAGGTCCTTGCCGCCGGCCACGTCGACGGCGAACCCGATGTCGCAGGTGCCCAGCGGCACGATGCGCCCCAGCACCACCCGGGCGCGGATCTCCGGCATGGAGCGCAGCGCCCGACCCAGGGCGGCGCCGACGACGTGGGTGACGGTCACCCGTTCGCCGGTGCATTCGCGGACCCGCTGCACGTACGCGAGCACGTGCGTGGCGTCGACCTCCATGCGGGTGTAGATGCGTCCGTCCTTGGACGGTCGCCAGGTCGCCACTGCAATACGCCGGCGTATCGACACAGGCTCGGGCCAGCGCGGACGCAGAATCACGAGACCACCCCCCGCCGCGGGGCTCGAGCATGGCTGGCCGGCTCGTGCGCGATGGTGAGGCAGCTGCGTACCCCCGGTGCGGCGAGCGCCTCGACGCAGGTCCTGCCCAGGTCGCCGACGTCGCCGGCGAGCAGCGGGGGCGCGCCGATCAGGTCCATGGCCCGCAGTCTCACCTACACGCGCCGTCGGGGGAACCTCGCGGCCTGACCCGTGTTGTCACCGCGTCACGATGCCCCGACGTCAGTAGCGAGTGACAGCTCGCCGACGCTGCTGAGCGGACGCAAACGCATTGCTGCCTCGACGACGACGCTGCGACAGTGGGCGGGTGCCGATCCGCTATCCCGCCCCCTTGCAGCCAGGCGACCAGATCGGCGTGACCGCGCCGTCGTCGGGCTTGCGCCCGGACATGCGCGATCGCCTCGACTTCTGCGTACGCCACTTGTGCGACAAGGGGTTCGACGTGGTGATCGGCGACTGCATGGACGGTGAACTGGTGACCAGCGCGCCGGCGTCGCAACGGGCCGCCGAGCTTACCGCCATGCTCACCGACCCGGCCATCCGGGCAGTCGTACCGCCCTGGGGAGGCGAGCTCGCGATCGACCTGCTTTCCCTGCTCGACATGGATGCGATCGCCACCGCTGAACCGACATGGCTGGTGGGCTACTCCGACACGAGCACACTCATGCTGCCGCTGACGCTGCAGACCGGTCTCGCCACCCTGCACGGCAGCAACCTGATGGACACGCCGTACGAGCAGCCCGAGCCGCTGCTGCACTGGCTGACCACGGCCACCGCGACGACAGGGTCTCGGCTGGTTCAGCGGCCGGCGCCGGCGTACCAGACGCAGTGGGCAGACTTTGCCACCCAGCCCGACGTCACCCAGTGGCGACTCACCGAGCCGGCGAGGTGGAAGCGGCTCGGCCACGACGACGCGCCGGCGACCGGGCGATTGATCGGTGGCTGCCTGGACACGATCTCGATGCTGCCCGGCTCGATGTACGGCGACGTCGACGGGTTCGCTGCCACACATGCTCCCGAAGGTCTGCTGCTGTATCTCGAGGTAGCCGACGCCGACGCATTGACCGCGGCCCGGATGCTGCACCACCTGCGGCTCGCCGGCTGGTTCGATGCCGCCAACGCTGTGCTCGCGGGCCGTCCGGCCGGTCCCGACTCCCACGGGTTCAGCCACGTCGACGCGCTGGAGCACGCGCTAGGCGATCTCGGCGTACCCGTGGTGTACGACCTGGACATCGGCCACGTGCCGCCCCAGCTGACGCTCGTCAACGGCGCACTGGCGACCGTGGAGCTCACCGAAGCGAGGGCCGAACTGGTGCAGCACCTCGTCTGAGGAGCGCACGAACGAGCTCGGCCAG
>JBBSMD010000271.1:0-1973 GCA_038233355.1 Propionibacteriales bacterium | reverse complement strand
GCGGCCACCCGCCGCGGCGTCCGAGCCTGCGCGTGCAGGTATGCCGGCCGGTCCCACCCCTGCACCTGCGCTGGCAGCAGCTCACCGACCTCGACGAGCTCCTGCACGGCTCGGCTCGTCTCGGCGGCTCCGAGGCGGAAGTAGTCACGCAGGCACCGCTGCGTGGCGACACCGCAGGCGCGGGCCGCGTGCTGCACCAGCATGCGCACCGCGTCCGCGGGCGGCGGGGTGGGCGTGGCCAGCACGGCGGCCGGCAGCACACGAGCCGGCAGGTCGTAGCGTCGCTCGAACGCCGGGTTGCGGCCGGCCGAGGTGACCTGCCCGGCGTAGAACAAGTACTCCAGCGCCTGCTTGACCGCGGACCAGTTCCAGCCCCAGTCGTCGCGCGAGCGGGTGATTCCGGACTCGACGATCGCGTCGACCTCTCGGGCGGTCAGCGGGCCCCGTGCACCCACCACGGCCAGCACCTCGGCCACCAGGTCGCGCCGCTCGCGGGCGACCCGGAGCGGGCCGCCCCACGCCTGGGTGTCGGCCCTGGCCATCCGGTGGCGCAGCGCCGGGTGCAGGTCCACCCGCACCAGGGACGCCTCGTGCGCCCAGTACTCGAACAGTCGCCGCGGCGCGCGGGAGTACGAGCGGTCGAGCAACGCGGTGTCGTAGGGACCGAGGCGCGAGTACAGCGGCATGTAGTGGGCGCGGGCGAATACGTTGACCGAGTCGATCTGGAACAAGCCCAGCCGGTCGACCACCCGAGCGAGCGAGCGTCGCCCCGCGGCGGCGGACCGGTCGGTGAAGCCCTGCGCCGCCAGTGCGGTGCGCCGCGCCTGCAAACGGGTCAGCCGCACCGGGTGGGCTGCCGCCGACGGTGTGGCGGGGGTGTCCTGACTCAGCACTCGCCTCAGAGCGCGAGCCGCACCACGCCGTAGTCGTACCCGCGACGGCGGTAGACCACGCTGGGGGCGGCGCTGTGCTGGTCGACGAAGAGGAAGAAGTCGTGGCCGACGAGCTCCATCTCGTGCAGCGCCTGGTCGAGGGTCATGGGCTCGGCCGGGTGCGTCTTCTCCCGCACCACCAGGGGCCCGTCACCGTCCACCACCAGCGGACCGACGCGGTGCAGCTCGCTGCCGGTCTCCTCGCGCGGCGGCTCGTCGGTGCTGGCAAGGTCTGCGGTCGCCTGTGCCACCGAGACCGGCGTGCGGTTGCCGTGGTGCACCCGCCGCCGGTCCGCGGCCTTGCGCAGGCGTGCCTCCAGCTTTGCCCAGGCGCCATCGAGCGCTGCCAGCTTGTCCCCGGCGCACGCCTCCGCGCGCACCACCGGACCACGTGAGCGCACGGTCAGCTCGACGCAGGCCGCGCGATCGTGCTGGCGCGGGTTGCGCTCGAGCGTCACCTCCACGTCGATGCGGATCACCTTCTGGTCGTACTTCTCGACTCTGCTGAGCCGGTCCTCGGCGTGCTCACGGAAGCGCTCCGACACCTCGCAGTGCCGGGCCTTGACGACGATGTCCACAGATGACCTCCAGTCAGGCGAGACGACAACGGCACCCCGTCGCGGACCCGGAGCGAATGCCGTCGGCTCGACGACGCCCCGGTCCGAGACCCCCCGTGGGTGCCATGCAGTGACGCTAGTGCCCCCGTGCGCCGGAAGCCAACGAGGCCCCCGATGGGCGCCGCTACGTACGCCGCCCGCGGACCGACACGGCAGCGGATCGGCGCCGCTGCGTGGCCGCGACCGTGGCCAGCGCCCAGGGTTCGGCGCCCACCGCACGCAACGCGCGTACCGCTTCGGCAAGGCTGGCCCCGCTAGTGACGACGTCGTCCACCACCACCAGGCAGGCCGTCGGCGGGAGCGGCCGCGCGAGGGTGAAGGCACCCGTCAGGTTGGCCACCCGGCCGGTCGCGGACAGGCCGGCCTGGTCTGCCACCGCCCGCGAATGCCGCAGGACCGCCGCCACGCAGCTGTGGTACCCGCG
>JBBSMD010000270.1:0-1983 GCA_038233355.1 Propionibacteriales bacterium | reverse complement strand
GCCGGGACAGGCTAGCAAGCGGCCGGCGCGACTCGCGAACCGCCGGTCCTACAGACCGAGCTCGGCGCGGGCCTCGGCCAAGCCACGCTCGGCGGCTTCACGGACTCGTGGGTCGTCGGGCTCGAGGCCGCGGTCGAGCCACCATGACCAGTCGATCGGACCCGATCCGTCAGGGGCTCGGCGGGCCACCACCTTGATGCCCCGGGTGCCCTCGACGGGTACGTTGCGGGCGAGCAGCACGCTGGCAGTCACCCGTTCGCGCACCAGCTCGAGCAGGCGCCCCGGCCCCTCGACGGCCAGCGACGTGCGCGGTTGCGGCTGACCGAAGTCGGCGACCTCGGTCACGACGAGGCGATGGTCGTCGGGATCCCAGCGAGCTCGGTCGATGCGCTGCCACGGCAGCCGACGGAAGCCGTCGGGACCGGTGAGGTGCAGGGCGAGGTCGGTGCCGACGTGCCAGCGGCCGGCGCTGTCCTGGGCGGCGGCCAGCACCCGCTCCCCCCGGCCCAGCGCGAGCCGGGCTCGTACGTCGGGAGGAACCGGGTCGGGGGCACGCCATCGCACCCGCCCAGTGTCACCCACCAGTGTCGCCCACCGGTGCGACCGTGGGTCATGCGACGGCGCGCAGGGCCGGGTGCCGGCGAAGTCGGTCCAGCGCCTGGCGCTCGAGGGTGCGCACCCGTGACTGGGTCAGGCCCAGAGCCGAGGCCACCGACTGTGCCGACGAGGCGGGCCCGGCGAACCCGAACCGACGCTCGATCACCGTGCGCTCCAGCTCGTCGAGGACACTGAGCGCGTCCTCGATACGGGCATCGCGCACTGCTGTGTGGCCCAGCTCGGCGAGCCCGTCGGGCGTGGACAGCTGGGCGTGCAACGGGTGGTCGGCGGGACGCGGCTCGTCGATCGGCACCAGAGAGCGGTCGAGTGTCAACAGCTCCCGCACCAGCCCGACGGGTATGCCGGTGGCCGTGGCGAGTTGGGCCACGCTCGGCTGGCTGCTGCCGGCCACCTGCAACCTGTACGACGCGGCATGCAGCATGCGCAGCTGCTCGCTGGTCTCGAGCGGGAGCCGCACCGACCGGACGAGCTCGGCGTTGCCGCGTTGCACCGCCTGTCGGATCCACGGCACCGCGTAGGTGGAGAACTTCACCCCGCGGTGGTGATCGAACCTCTGGATGGCTCGCAGGAGGCCCAACGCACCCTCTTGTACGAGGTCGATCAGCGCCACGCCGGGAGTGCGGTGCCCGCGGGCCACCATCACCACCAGGCGCAGGTTCGCCGCCACCATCCGTGCCAGCGCCCGCTCTCCGCGGTCGACCAGCAGCTCGAGGTCGGCACGCTCGGCCTCGGCACAGCCGCGGGAGAGACGGTCGCGGGCGAGCACACCGACCTCGGTCGCGGCGATGAGCTCGACCTCCTGCTGTGCGTTGAGCAGCGAGGCGCCGGCACGGTCCAAGAAGACACCCAGCGTGCCCTCGACCGGTGTCCGCGTGATCTTGCGGGCAGTGGACATCTCGGCCTCCTTCGACGACCCGGTCGCAGTTCACCGCGCGTGGCCGCCGGGCGGGAGGGGGTCGAGCCGATCTGTGGACCAGCGCGTCGGACGAGCCGGTACGCGTGCACAAGCCGGGTCCGGGCTGGCGCGGTGCTCCGGGGAAGAGCCGCAGAACCCGCGAAGGAGGGCATGCACGTCCACGGCGCAGGTGACCTCCCGGCGTGTCCGCGGACCGCGAGCCGCTCTCGCCGACGCGACCTCAAGTGGCCTCCAAGTGCGGTCCAAGCGGTGCCGCCGAGCCTGGACGACGTCATCCCGACCCCCACCTCGTCCGGTCGGCCGAGCCTCACACCGTCGGATCGATCCGCGTCCTCATGGCAACCCTCGCCGACGTGATCTGAAGCAAGACTGCGGCTGGACGACAGAAGGACCTGCTAGCACTCCCCGAACTCTGGAAGCTCGCCAAGCGGCGAAAGCAGGGCGACACG
>JBBSMD010000269.1:0-1989 GCA_038233355.1 Propionibacteriales bacterium | reverse complement strand
GGGGGTGGCGTTGAGTTCCTGGGCGAGGAGTTTCAGGGCGCGGGCGACGCGGGGGCTGTCGGGCCGGTCCAGGGTGACGGTGATGGCGGTGTTGGTGTAGTCGACCTGGCCGCCGAGATGGAGCAGGTGGCGCAGGATCGCGCGGTACTCGTTCGGGTCGGCCAGGTAGGCGTTGAAGTGCTCGGCGAGCCATGCTTCGGCGTTGAACGCCAGGAGCCGCAGCACCATCTGTAGGCCGCGTCGTTCCAGTCGTGGTCGGGCTCGTTGGGCGTGCGGGTCCAGGTCGGTGGCCAAGACCTTGGCCGGGATGGGTCGCAGCGCGGTCTTGGCGTGTTCCAGCGCTCGACTGGCGATCTGGATCTGCTTGTGGACCTTGGGCAGGGCGGCGTTCATCTGCTTGGGCGATCCTGATCCGGCGAGCAGCTGCGGCAGGGCGCGTTCGGCCGCGACCAGGTCGGCCTCGGCGGCGGCGACGATCTTGCGGGCCGCGACGCGGGCTGGGTTGCTGACCTTGCGGGTGTCGGCGCCGAGGTCCATGAGGTAGTCGGCCAGGGTGTCGATGCCGTTGTGCGCGGCGGCGTATTTGAACATGTTCTCGATCCGCCAGCGGGCCCGTAGCCAGCACAGCAGCGAGGCACCGGTCGCGGTCAGGTCGCTGGTCAGGATCTGCAAGACCGGCAGGTCGTTGTCGAACAAGGTGAGCTGACGGGCGCTGCCGTAACCCTTGAGCTCGACGATCTCATCGGCGAGCATGACGCTGATCCGCTTTCCGTCGCGCACCGTCCAGGACCGGCGCGGCGTGACGGTCGCCTTGACCAGCGGGGCACGCCGGTAGGTGACCCAGTCCGCGCCTGCGTCACGGCAGGCCCGAAAGGCGCTCGGGTAGGCCCCACCGCGGTCGAACCCGAGCAGGATCGCTGGGTCGGGGCCCAGGACCTCCCGCAGTTGGGTGAGCACGGCGGGCAGCGTCGAGACCAGCCCGGATGGTTCGCCGCTGCCGAACACGACGGCTCGGCCGCGGGCATCGATGACCAGGGTGTCGTCCCGACCGGGTTGGGCGTGGCGGCGTTTGGTGTTCCAGCCCTTACCGACCGGTTGAGCACCGCTGTAGGGAACGAAGTGATCGTCGACGAAGTAGACCGGATCAGCCGCCGGGTCGGCAGTGAGCATCGCGGCGGCGAAAGCCCGTTGCAAACCGAGCGGATCAGCGCCGTCGGCGAGCGCACCCAGGCGGGTCCGGAGCGTCTTGAGTTCCGGGACGATCGCCAGGCCGACCGCCGCGCCGGCCTCAGAGCGGCGCAGGTGCTTGCTGCCCTCCACGGTGTCGATGCCCAACGCGAACCCGACCGCCGCGGTCGTCAAGACCGCCAGGTCGTCATACCGGCGGGCCGGCCCGCCGGCCAACGTCGCGAAGATCGCCTCGGCACCGACCCGATGCAGGTAGGGGTGCAGCAGCATCGCGCCGGCATACCGGCACGGGTAGGTGCCGGAGCCGATCCGGGACGACCCGGTGAACGCTCCAGCGACCTGGCCGACCGGTTCGGCTGGTTCGGCTGGTTCGGCGGGTTCGGCTGGCACCGGCCCGGACTCGGGCTCGGCCACGACGGGCTCACCCATCGCCTGCCCGGTCGGCTCCTCGGTGGGCTGTCCGGTCGGCTGCTCGGTGGGCTGTCCGGTGGGCTGCTCGGTGGGCTGCTCGGTGGGCTGGGTCGCGGAGGGCAGGAGTTGCTGCACCGGTGCGGGACCCACCCGTGCGAGCAGCTCACTGATCACCGAACGGGCCACCCCGAACTTGTCGGCGATCGCCTGCTGGGTCCATCCCGCCGACGCCCATTCGCGGGCCTGCAGGACCTGCCGACCGGACAGCTTGGGCGGTCGGCCCAGGCGGCGCACCAACCCCGTCGAGCCCTCAGCACGAGCCCGGCTCCGCAACATCGACACGTACGTCGCGGTCAACCCGAACAGCGCCGCGACAACCTTGATCGGCTG
>JBBSMD010000268.1:0-2003 GCA_038233355.1 Propionibacteriales bacterium | reverse complement strand
CCGGACTTCCGGAGATAACGAGCACACGCGGGCTTGATCAAGTGCATCGTCGCAGGTCAGGTGCTTGAGTGGGGTCCGAAAAGGCTATTTCGTGTAGGCACACGACCTTGGGCGTGTCGCTCGACAGGAGTGGCCTTGCGCGCTTGAGTGGTGGGCATGTATCTGCGGGAGACGCGCCGGACGAACCGGGACGGGTCGGTGGTGTCCTATCTGCAGCTGGCCCACAACGAGCGGCACCCGGTGACCGGCAACCCGGTCGCGAAGGTGATTCACAACTTCGGGCGGGCCGAGAAGGTCGACAGGCAAGGCCTCGCGCGTCTGGTGTCCTCGATCTCGCGGTTCCTGACCCCGGAGCAGGCGATGAGTGCCGCTGCGGGTGCCGATGTCGAGGTGCTGGACTCGCGTCCCCTGGGTGGGGCCTGGACGTTGGACCGCCTCTGGGAACGGCTCGGGATCGGTGCGGCGATCCGCCGGGTCGCGGTCGGTCGGCGCCTGGATGGTGACGCGGTCGAGCGGGTGGTGTTCGCCCTGGTCGCGCAACGCACCCTGGAACCGGGCAGCAAGCTGGCGGGCACCAAGTGGGTCGCGGAGCGGGTCGCGATCGAGGGCTGTGCGGGCTTCTCCGACGACGCCGCGTATGCGGCGATGGACTTCCTGATTGACGCGCTCAAGGAGATCGCCGGGGAGGTGTTCGGCTCGGTCGCCCATCTGCTCAACCTCGACCTGGACATCGTGTTCGTGGATACGACCTCTACCTACTGGGAACTCGATGTCGCCGATGAGCTCGTCGACCTGGCTGAGAGCGTCGACGACGACGGGGGCAGCCGGCCCGTCGAGTCCGGCACCCGCGCGTTCGGGCACTCCAAGGACTTCCGTACCGACCTGCCGCAGGTCGTGATCGCGATGGCGGTGACCCGCGACGGCGTGCCGGTGCGGTGCTGGACGTTCCCGGGCAACACCGCCGATACCTCAATCATCCGCACGGTCAGGGACGACCTGGCCGGCTGGAGGCTGCACCGGATGGTGTGGGTCGCCGACCGTGGTTTCGCCTCGGCCGCCAACCGGGCGTATCTGACCCGCGGCGGTGGGCACTACATCCATGCCGAGAAGCTGCGGGCCACCAACAGCGAGGCCGTCGCCGCGCTGGCCCGGCCGGGCAGGTATCGGACCGTGGCCGGGAACCTGCGGGTCAAGGAAGTCGCGGTCGCCCCCGGCGGCAAGGGTGACGGCGACGACGGTGCGCGGGCCCAGCGGTTCGTGGTCTGTCACAACCCCGAACAGGCCGACCGCGACGCCGCCGTCCGCGACCGGCTCGTCGCGCACCTCGAGAGCCTGATCGTCGGCTCCGATGGTTGGACCGGTCGGCGCCGCGACGAGTTCGTCGGGTCGCTGAAGTCCAAGCCAGGGTTACGCCGTTACCTTCGCCGCACAGGCGGCGGGCTGCTGCGCATCGATGCGGCCGCGATCAAACGCGAGCAGCACCTGGACGGCAAGTGGCTGCTGCGCACCTCCGATGTCACCCTCACCCCCGACGACCTCGCCGCGGCCTACAAGCAACTCCTGCAAGTCGAACGTGGCTGGCGCGACATGAAGGGCGCCCTCGGGCTCCGTCCGGTCTTCCACTACCGCGAGGACCGGATCCGCGCACACGTCCAACTGTGCTGGCTCGCCCTGCTGCTGCTCCGGGTCGTGGAGAACGCCACTGATGACACCTGGCGCAACGTCCGCCACGAACTCGACCGGATGCACCTGGTCACCCTCGCCACCACCGACGGCCAGGTCGCGCAACGCTCCACCACCACCGCCGGCCAGAAGACAATCCTGGCCGCGCTCGAACTCCCCGAGCCCGCCCGGTTCTTCGACTTCACGGTCCCCGACAACGGCTGACCCGGCCCGTCACACGGCTCCTTGTAGTAACACGACCCCATCACGCCGTTTCGGCGTTTCCGCAGGTCACAAGCCATATTCAGCCCGTCATGTGCTCATCATCTTCGGAAGTCCGG
>JBBSMD010000267.1:0-2028 GCA_038233355.1 Propionibacteriales bacterium | reverse complement strand
GGCCCCGACCACGCGGCGCGGCGGCCCCGGCTGAGCGACGTCCTCGCCGAGCGCGGCTGCGACCTGGCGCTGGTGACCGACCTGGTCAACGTGCGCTACCTGACCGGCTTCACCGGCTCCAACGGTGCCCTGCTGCTCTCGCCGCACGCCGACCCGGTGCTCGCCACCGACGGGCGCTACGCCGAGCAGGTGGCCCAGCAGGCGCCCGGCCTGCCGGTCCGGATCGGGCGGGACCTGCTGGGTTCGCTGCTCGAGGCGGCCGGGGCACCGACCGCCCGGTGCGCGGTGGAAACCCACGCGATGAGTGTCGACGCCCACCGCGACCTCGCCGAGCGGGTGCCCGGCTGGGAGCTGGTGTCGATGCGCCGCGCCGTCGAGGCGCTGCGTGCGGTCAAGGACGAGTACGAGCTGGCCGCGCTCCGGCACGCTTGCGAGCTGTCCGTACGAGCCCTTCGTGCGCTGTGGGACGGACCGCTGCTCGGGCGCAGCGAGCGGGAGGTCGCCCGCGACCTCGAGTGGCGGATGCTCGAGCTGGGCGCCGAAGCGGTGGCCTTCGACACGATCGTGGCCAGCGGCCCGCACAGCGCGATCCCGCACCACGAGCCCACCGACCGTCCCCTGGCGGCCGGGGACCTGCTCAAGATCGACTTCGGGGCGCGGGTGGACGGCTACCACGCCGACTGCACCCGTACGGTCCTGCTGCGGCGTGGCGCGAGCTGGCAGCGTGAGGCGCACGCGGTGGTGCGGGACGCGCAAGCCGTCGGGGTGCGCGCGCTGCGACCGGGCGCCGCGGTGGCCGACGTGGCGGCGGAGGTGCGCGCCGTGCTCGACGAGGCGGGGTGGCTCGAGTGGTTCACCACCGGGCTGGGGCACGGGGTCGGCCTGGTGATCCACGAGGACCCGTTCCTCAGCACCCGCCACCCCGGTAGACTCACCCGGCGTACTCCGCTGACCATGGAGCCGGGCGTCTACCTGCCCGGCCGCGGTGGGGTACGCATCGAGGACACCGTCGTCGTCGACGACGAGCCCGAGGTGCTCACCGACCTGACCACCGAGCTGCTGGTCCTCGGCTGAGCCCCGACCCGCACCCGACCTGTGAAGGAAGCCTCACCCGTGGCGACGACGAACGACCTGAAGAACGGCATGGTGCTCAACCTCGACGGCCAGCTGTGGTCGGTGGTCTGGTTCCAGCACCACAAGCCCGGCAAGGGCGGCGCCATGGTGAAGACCACGCTCAAGAACGTGCTGTCGGGCAAGACCGTCGACAAGACCTTCAACGCCGGCGTCAAGGTCGACACCGCCACTGTCGACAAGCGCGCGATGCAGTACCTCTACCACGACGGGGAGTCCTACGTGTTCATGGACACCCAGACCTACGACCAGGTGCCGGTGCCGGAGTCGACGGTCGGTGACGCCGCGCACTTCATGCTCGACAATCAAGAGGCCGTGGTCGCCGTGCACGAGGGCACCCCGCTCTACGTCGAGCTGCCGGCCGCGGTGGAGCTCAGCGTCGAGTACACCGAGCCGGGCCTGCAGGGCGACCGGTCCAGCGGCGGCACCAAGCCGGCCCGGCTCGAGACCGGCTATGAGATCCAGGTACCGCTGTTCCTCACCAACGGCGAGAAGGTCAAGGTCGACACCCGCGACGGCTCCTACCTGGGACGGGTCTCCTCCTGATGCCGAACCAGGCAGGCACCCGCGGCGAGTCGGCCCGCCGCTGATGGCGGCCCGCACGAAGGCCCGCAAGCGGGCCCTCGACGTGCTGTACGAGTCGGAGCTGCGCGGCGAGCTGGGCAGCACCCTGGCCGGACGGCTGGCCACCGGCGACCCACCGCTCAACCCCTACACCGTCGACCTCGTGGAGGGCGTGGTCGCGCACCGCGAGCAGATCGACCGGCTGCTGTCCGAGCACGCGCACGGCTGGAGTCTCGAGCGCATGCCCGCGGTCGACCGCAACCTCTTGCGGCTCGCCACCTTCGAGATCGGCTACGTCGAGGAGGTGCCCGACGCGGTGGCGATCAGCGAGGC
>JBBSMD010000266.1:0-2039 GCA_038233355.1 Propionibacteriales bacterium | reverse complement strand
GGCCTGGTCGACGGACCTTCGGCCAGGCTGGGACGCGCGGTGAGCACTGCCGTGCCCGGCGCCACCGAGGAGGTGTCGACGGTGGTGGGCTCCGACGGCGTGGCCGTGGTACGCCTGCCCGCGTCGGCAGGGTCGCTGTCGGCGGCTCAGCGGATCTTGTTGAGCGCACAGCTCGTACGCACGCTCGGACAGGTGCCCGAGGTGACCGGAGTGCGCATCATGCTGGGTGACACCCCGCTCGCGCTGGAGGGGGTCCCTGCCGTGCAGCCGGTGGGCAGCTGGGAGCAGTTCGACCCGCTCGCCAGCCCGGCCAGAGAGCTCTACGCGCTGCGGCGCGGTCGCCTGGTCTCGGTCGCCGAGGGAACGGTCTCGGAGGTGAGTGGGCGCTTCGGCGAGGTCGCGCACGACATCGGAGACTTCGACGTCGAGCTCGACGGTGGCACCAACCCGATCGCTGCTCTGTCGGCCAGTGGCCGTCGGGTGCTCGTCGCGACCCTGGCCGGCGAGCCGTCGGACCGTGCCGCGACCTTGTATTCCGGCGCAGACCTGCTCGGGCCGAGATGGGACCGCTACGGCTCGCTGTGGACGGTGGACCGCGATGGACCGACGTCGCGCGTGCTGGCCCTGTCGCCGCGCCGCGCCCGCGACGTCACGTCCGGGCGGCTCACCCGCACGCGGGTGCTCTCGTACGCGCTGAGCCCGGAGGGGACCCGCTTCGCCGCCGTGGTGCACGGTGGCGCCTTTGCGTCGTCGGCAGCGCCGGCCACCCGCCGCCGGTCCGAGGGCTCGGCGCGTGCCCCCGCGCGACCCGTGGTGGTGCTCGGTCGCGTGCTGCGTGACGCCGAGGGTCGCGTGCTGCGGGTCGACCGGGTGCAACAGCTGGTCACCTCGGTCACCGCTCTGAGCCGACCCCTCGACGTCGCGTGGCGCGACCCGACCAACGTGATCGTCCTCGCCCGGGTCGAGGGTGGCCTGCCCGAGCCTTACACGATCCGCATCGACGGCTCCCAAGTCAGCGGCGGACCCCCGGGCGTCACCCCCCTCAACGACCCGGTCGCGATCGAGGTGGCCAGCTCGGGCAACCCGCAGGACCCGATCTACATCGGTGACCGGCGCGGCCAGCTGCTCTACCAGGACGACACCGGCCGGTGGGTGGAGGTCTCCAGCGACCCGTTGCGCTTCCCGAACTTCCCCAACTGAGTCGCCGGCCGCGAGAACGACCGCACCCGGGCCGCCTGCCGTCAACAGCCAGCGCCCGCGCCGCGATGATCCACCGCCGCCGGGGCAGGAGGTTTTGCGGTTTACTCAGGGCGCCCACCCTGGCCGTCGTGCACGGCATCGACAGGTCCTTCGCGGCGAGCGGTCCCGGTGCCGACCAGCGGGACCGCTCTCCCCTCCAGGCCCCGGTGGGCGGCGTCGTGGACGCGCTGGCCGACCTGGTCACCGGCAGCAGCTGTGCGGGTTGCGGCCGACCGGGCCGGGTGGTGTGCGCTGGATGCCGCCGCGTCCTCGAGCAGCATCGACCGCGGCCGTACCGTCCTGACCCAGCACCGCCGGCGCTCACGACCCCGGTGCTCCTGCCGCTGATCTCGACCGGTCCCTATGCGGGTCTGCTGCGCGCCCTGGTGGTAGCGCACAAGGAGCAGGGTCGGCTCGCGCTCGCCGGACCGCTCGGTCGGCTCCTGGCCGCCGCGGTCGAGGCGGCGGTCGAGGCGGCACCCGAGGCGGCACCCGAGGCGCTTGAGCCGGTCCGAGCGGCCGCCCACCCCGACCCGGCCTCCGGCCGCGCGAGACCGGTCGTGCTGGTGCCGGTCCCGTCGGCTCGGCCCAGTGTGCGGGCACGCGGGCACGATCCTCTGCTGCGGATCAGCCGCGCCGCCGCCGCCCGGCTGCGGCGCCGCGGGTACCACAGCTGCGTGGCGGCGGTCCTGCGGCATTCGCGGGCGGTGGCAGACCAGGCCGGCCTGTCCGCGACCGGCCGGGTGGCCAACCTGACGGGTGCCTTCACCCTCGCGCGGCCGCTCCCGCCGACGGCCTGC
>JBBSMD010000265.1:0-2043 GCA_038233355.1 Propionibacteriales bacterium | reverse complement strand
GCTCGCAGCTCGCCGCCAGTGCCCTCTCGATCGGCACCGACCGCGACCACCGTCGCTCCCCAGGCCGAGTCCCCGCTCGCATCGAGCAGCGCCTGCAAGTTGCTGCCGCCACCGGAGACGAGCACCACCACCCGCGCCGGGCCGGGCACGTACGGTCCGAAACGCGCCTGCACGACACCCTCTCGGGACGACGGACGGGGAGCGGGCTCACCCTACCCACCCGAGATCCAGCCGGAGAGGTCCACCTTGAGATCCACCCGGGGCGCTAATTGATCCGGGATGCCCTGGCGCCCGCGAGCAGCCGCACGCACCCTCCGAGCAGGGCGCTCGAGCCGAGGGTCGCCACGGCGACCGGCAGGCAGGCCGCAGCGCTCCCGACGTCGCCCATCCGGCCGGGTCCGACGGCACCGCCGCTGAGCAGCACCCACCCGCCGACGACGAGACCGGCGAGCGCACCGGCACCTGTTGCCGCCGCCAGGCGGCGGAGCGGTCCGGTCGGGGTGCCGGCTGCGGCGAGCCAACCGGCTGCGATGCCGGCGAGCACCGGCATCGCCAGCAGGCCGAGCACCCAACCGGGAGCGGCGCCACTCGCGGGCATCGCGGCCAACGGGGGCCAGCCGGGCAGCGCACCGACGGTCGCCGATGTCGCAGTCACAGCGGTATCGGAGCCGAACGTGAACCCCGGCCCCAGCAGCACCGCCGCGGTCAGGCCGAGCAGGTTGGGCATCGTGAGCACGAATGTCGCGAGCAGGCCGACCGCGCCGGCGCTGGTCGGCTCGAGCGCTCGAACCAGATCGGCGAACTCGCCCACCGACGTCAGCACGGCACCGGTGAAGACGGCCGCGGCGCCGGCCAGCACCACGCAGCAGCCGGCAGCGGCCCCGCGCAGCACGCCGAGCACGACGAACGGAAGCACCCGGTGTGCGCGATCCACCCCGCGACGCGGGCCGACGAACCCGAGCACACCGGCGCTCACCGCGACCGCGCTGCCACCGGTGAGCAGGCGCAGCCAATGGAAGTGCACGCCGAGGAGCGTTCCCAGTCCGGCCGCCGCGCACAGCACCACGACGTAGGTCAGTGTGAAGCCGGCCACACGACCGATGACCTGCGCCGCGGTCCCGGGCCCTGTTCCGGTGCGGGCGCTGGTGCCCCGGCGGGCTCGCCGGGCGTGCAGAGCCCCCAGCCCGACCAGCGCCACGGTGAGCCCCAGCGGGGCGGCGTCGACATCGACAGTGGCCGTACGGACTCCCGAACCGTGACCCAGCAGCCAGGCGAGCAGGCCGGCCCGCATCGCATCGAGAGCCGCTGCCCCGCGCGAGGTGTCGGCACCTGCGCCGCTGGCCAGCACACCAAGCGCCACCATGAGCAGCGTCACCGCGAGGCCGGTCACGGCGGCGGCGAAGCCCGAGAGGATCGCCGCCGTGGGCGCCGGGAGGGGCGGGCGTCGATCGCCTCGGCGGCGGCCGGGCAGCCTGGAGAACAGCCGGTGGACGGGCGCCTTCCGGTTGGCCGGCGCGAGCGCCTCGGTCTCGGTCGTCTCGGTGGGCGGTAGCAGGACCTTGGTCATCGCCACCATGCTCGCCGAGCCATTGCCACGCCGCTGCGCGGACACGCCGGTGCACTGCCACAGCCATGCCGTTCCCGGCGGCCCATCCCGCAGGTACTGAACTCGGCCTCAGGACGTAGCTGCTTATGCGCGCTGCGTGCCTACCGACCATGGCTGAGCTGGGGACAGACGTTTGTAACTCGAGCCACCTATCCCCTACGGTCGGGCACTGCGTCCGGCGTGAATCGGGTCAATCCGGGTCAATCCGGTCCATGTAGCGATTCCGACCAGTGAGTCGCGCATGCCCGGGCCAGGTCGAGGCCACCCCTGCCACGCCACGACCGGTGAGCTGCCCACGTCTCGGGGCCGACCTTGGAGCCGATGCATGAGCCGCGGGTATCCCCCTGCCCGGCACCGCCAACAGCACGGCGGCCGGCGCAACCCAGCCGTTGCGAGCGTCGTGGCGCTCGCCGTCGTGGTCGGGGGATCGGGTGTCG
>JBBSMD010000264.1:0-2057 GCA_038233355.1 Propionibacteriales bacterium | reverse complement strand
TCGGCCATGGTGGTGGGCTCGTTCGGCGGGGTGCTCGTCATGCCCCTGCCGTACCCGCAGCTGGGCGGGCTACCACGCGGGCGTCGCCGGAACCTGCCGGTGCAACGACGGCAGCGACCCGTAGTCCCGCACTGGCGCGACTACGTGGTCACGGCCGGTGCTTGCGAGCCTGCTGCAGGACCCGGTCGACGCTCTCGTCGAGCTCGGGATCGACCGCATGGTCCGTGCCCTCCGGCTCCGCACCCCGCGCCAGCGCCCGCAGCTCCACCGTGTCCATCGGGCCCTCGGCGATCTCTTCCTCGGTGAGGCCGCCCTCGCGCATGCGTACTTCCGCGGCCTTGGCCCGCAAGCGGCGCACGAGCTCCAGGCGTGCCCGCGAGGTCGTGTTGGCCGGGAACACCCGGTCGAAGCCGGCGTTGAGGGCGGCCCCGATGAGCACGGTGATGCTGAGCACGTACAGCCAGATGAGGATGGCAATGGGCGCGGCCAGTGGTCCGTAGATCGACGTACCGCCGATGGTGCCCTGCAAGGACCAGCGCAGCACCGCGCTGCCGCCGATCCAGGCGAGCAGGGTGAAGACGGCCCCGGGCATGTCGTAGCGCCACGACGTGCGCACCGGCACGGACAGGTGGTAGAGGGTGGTGAGGAAGGCGATGCTCAAGGCGAGCACGGTCGGCCAGTAGAAGGTCACCAAGAAGTCCAGCCGGCCGGGGAGCAGCTGCTGGACCAACGAGGGCCCCGCCACCACCAAAGGCAGCACGATGATCCCGACCAGCAGCGCCACCACATAGAGCGAGAAGGAAAGCGCGCGCGTCTTGATGATGCCGCGACGACCGCCGAGCCCGTACATGATGCTGATGGTGTCGATGAAGACGTTGAGCGCCCGCGAGCCAGACCATAAGGCCAGGACGAACCCGACCGAGATCACGTCGGCCCGGCCACCGGCGAGCACGTCGTTGAGAGTCGGCCGGATGACCTGGTCGACGGTGGCGGGCGTGAGCGCCCGACCGAACAGGTCGAGCACCTCCTGCCGGATGGCGTCGACGGTCGTGACCTGGTAACGGTCGGCGACGTAACCGATGGTGCCGGCCAGTCCGAAGATGAGTGGCGGCAAGGACAAGATCGCAAAGAAGGCCGCCTCCGCGGCAAGACCGGTCACCCGATAGCGCATGCACGCCCCGACGGTCGCGGTGACCAGCCGCCACCCGGTGCGGACCCACTCGAACGGACGCTTCTTGCCGGCCTCGTCAGCATCCCCGCGGCGAGCAGCCGGGGACGCCGTCGGTGACGCTGACATGCCACCACGGTAGCCGCGAGCCGGCCGTACGGTAGGCGCCATGAGCGCCGCGTCGGCCGATCATTCACCGACACCCCCCGCGGACGAGCGCGTCGACCCGGCGCAGGACCCGTTTCAGCGCCGACCCGTCAACCAGGCACCTCTCCTGCAGGGACACCACACCGTCCACGGTGACCATGCACTGACCGGTGCGGTACGTGCGTTGAGCGGCCCCGACGCCGACGCGGTGCTGGCATCGCTGGACCGCCTGGGGCGGCTCGCCGGCAGCGCCGAGGCGCGCGAGCACGGGCGCCTCGCCAACGAGCACGTCCCGCGGCTCTCGGTCGCGGACCGCTACGGCCGACGCGTCGACGAGGTCGCCTTCCACCCGTCGTGGCACTGGCTCATGACCACGGCGGTGGACGCGGGACTGCAGGCGGCACCCTGGCTGTCGAGCCGGCCGCACCCGCACCTGCGCCGGGCCGCCGCCTTCGTCGCCTGGTCGCAGGTCGAGCCCGGCCACCTGTGCCCGGTGTCCATGACCTACGCCGCCGTACCGACGTTGCGTTCCGAACCAGACCTGGCGACCGACTGGGTGCCCGGCCTGGCCGCCACCTCCTACGAGCCCGGTCTCCACGCGGCACCGCACCGCAAAGCCGGTCTGCTCGCCGGCATGGGCATGACCGAGAAGCAAGGCGGCTCCGACGTACGGGCCAATCTCACCCGCGCGGAGCCGGACGACGCCGACACCCACCGCCTGACCGGGCACAAGTGGTTCTGC
>JBBSMD010000263.1:0-2097 GCA_038233355.1 Propionibacteriales bacterium | reverse complement strand
TTGAGCGTCGCGCCGTCGAACCTGGCCGCGAGCACCGACAGCTCGACGTCGTCGGCCGGCCAGGCGAACCCGCCCCCGCGCCCAGCCGTCGCGACGATGCGCTGCTCGGCGTCGAGGATGCGCTGGCTGGTGTAGCGGTCACGCCCGGTGTGCCGGTAGACGCTTTGGCCGTCGCTGCGCCGCAACCCCGCCGGCTGGGCGACCGGGTCGAGGTCTGGGGAGAGGTTGACCGACAGCCGTCCCAGGACATCGTCGACGACCCACTCGGCCACCTCGGCCAGCCGGTCTGCCGGGACGGCGACGTCGCGCACCTGCCGCTGCGACTCGGCCCGAACGTGCCAGACCTGCCACGTCGCCCGGCGTCCCTCCAGCTCGGCGACGACCCGCGCCGCTGTCTCCCGGACCCACGCCGCCGTCACTTGCCGTTGCGCCCGCGGCCGCGGGTGCAACGCCGCCGAGACCATCCGTGCCACAGCCCGCTCCGAGCCGAGCACGCTCACGGCTTGGGCTCGCCACGTGCTCCGCTGCTCGACGTACGACCGAGGCTCGTGCTTGGCCTCCCGGGTCTCCAGGTTCGCCTGCTGCGCGAGCGCGACCGCCTCGGTCGTTGTCGGCGGGCGACCGTGTGTCTTCTGGAACTCGCGTGAGAGCTCCCGCTGTCGCGTCACGATGTCGGAGCGCCGCTGCGACCAGCTCTCGCGCAGCGCCCGGTCGACACCCTCGATCTCCCGGACCGGCCGCTTGTCCCGCGGGGTCCCAGGCCGTTCGGCGAACTGCACGCCGAGCGCCTCGGTCAGCCGCCGTTCCAGTGCGGTGTTGTAGGTCTCGGACGCGGCGACAACGTGCTCGTGCAGGACCTTCCCGAAGATCGACAGCCACTTGCCTTCACGGGTCTGCACCTTGTTGGCAACCGCGACGTGGGTGTGCAGGTCGGGGTCGCCGGCGCGGGAGTCGCGGTGAGTGAACGCCGTGGCGATGAGGCCGCGGGTCTCTACCTGCCGGGCACCGTTGCGGCCCTCGCGGGTGAACAGCACCTCGCGTTCGATGAAGGTGAGTGCGTCACGGACGGCGGCATCGTGCGCCGCCTCGACCACCTCGGCGACCTCGCGTGGTGCCACCGCCCACAGCGCCGAAACCGACTTCACCGGGCTGAACGTCAGGTCGTACCCGGCCACGGCGGTCTGTCGTGGCCGCGAGTAGCGCGCGAGGGCGTCGGAGAGCTCCCGTGCGCTCGCCGGCTTGCGCCTTTGCTCGGCGACGAACCGCTCGCGAGCCACCTCGCTGCGGACCCGGGCGAGCACGTCGTACGGCGGTCGCGTCGCCTCGCCGGCTGAGCCCGTCGCAGTCAACGCCGCAACCCTTCTCGCAACCTCGGCGTTGAACCCGTCGACGCCGGAGTTGTCGTAGACCTTGTACGCCGCACCGAGGGGCTCGCCGGTGAGCGGGTGCGAACCGGTGCCGAAGAGGTGCTTCATCTGCTCGGCCGTGACCACGTCGCCGACCTCCAGACCGTCGACGCCGACGAGCCCGGAGCCGACCCAACGCCCGGGCGATTCACCCTTCGCCGAGTAGTAGTCGGCGAGCGCGGTGCGCCCCTTCTCGGTCGAGTCGAGCGCAGCGACCTGGCGGGTCAGGTACTCGTAACCCGAACCCGCCGAGAGCTTGTGCAGCGTCATAGTCACATCCCAAAGGGCCGGCGACGGATCGCGAGTGGCCAGCGCCCGGGGTGTGGATGGAAGAGGTGTGAGGGCCATGGGGGTGCGACGAAAGCGCTGAGGTCAAGCGACGCCTTTCGATCCCGAAGTGGATCTCGTGGGCGGGGGCAACCGGCGCGTGATTATGGGCAACGCGCATTTCAGCTACGTGATCCGTCGCTATGCTCGGCGAACGACTTTCAGCTCGGGAGAGGTGGCCCATGACGGACCCGGATGCCGTGTCCGTCGAGCCGCTGGCCAACCCAATCATCAATCCGCCGTACGACGTCCCGACCCGACACTTTGAGATCGGCCCCAGCGGGCCGACGGGTACGATCATCGAGTCACGCAGGCCGAGCGAGTCCTACATCCCGGTCGCACCGGTGCGCAAGGGCCGCAAGCG
>JBBSMD010000262.1:0-2100 GCA_038233355.1 Propionibacteriales bacterium | reverse complement strand
CGACGAACCCACCGTCGGGCAGGATCGGCACACCTGGGCGGCGGTGAGCGGGCTGCTGCAGTCGCTGGCCGCTGGCGGCGCGGCCGTCGCCGTCTCGACCCACGACGAGACACTGGTGTCGGCACTGGACGCCACCACCGTGTCGCTGGAGCAGGGCCGGGTGATCCGGTGAGCGGGGCCTCGATCGAGTCGCCGGCCGGTGGTGCTGAGACGGTCGGGTCGCCGTCCGCAGTGATCCGGCACACCCCGCTCGCGCGCGCGAACCCGCTGGTGCTGCTGGCGGTCGGCCTGCTCGCCCTCCCCGCGTCGGTGGCCCTGCGAGACGTAGGCCCGGCGCTGGTCGCCACGGCGGTCGTCGTCGCCCTGGCCGTGGTGCTGGTGCCGGGCGTCACCCGCATGCCGTGGCGGCTGGTCGGTCCGGGGGTGGGTGCGGTGACGGTTGCCTGGTCGACCTGGTGGCTGGGTGGGCGCGACGAGGCCCTCGCCCTCACGGCCGGGCTGCGGATCGTCGTGCTCTCGCTGCCGGGGGTGCTGCTCGCGCCCCTGGTCGACCCGGCACGGCTCGGTGACCAGCTGGCGCAGCGGCTGCGGCTGCCGGCTCGGCCGGTGTCGGCGACGACCACGGCCCTGCTGCGGCTCGACGCACTCGCCGACGTGTGGCGGCAGGCAGCCCGGGCGCGCCGCGTACGTGGCGTGGGGCCGACGGCGAGCCCGTGGTCACGGGCGCGGACCATGCTCTCGCTGACGTTCGTCGTGCTGGTCGGCGCGCTGCGTGGAGCGGGTCGTACGGCCGACGCGATGGATGCTCGCGGCTTCGCCGGTGCGGCCGGGCGTACCTGGGCGGAGCCGGCTCCCTGGACACCCACCGACACGGCCGTGCTCGCCGGGGCGGCCCTGCTGGCGACGGCACCCTGGGCGTGGTTGTTCTCCTGAGATCGAGGGGTTGCCAGCGGGGCGAGCAACGACCACGCTCGGGCCATGACACCCAAGAACTCGTCGAAATCGCCGGCCGCCACCTCGGTGGAGGAGGCTCCGGACTCCACCCGCAAGGTCGACAAGAAGTTTTACGCGAAGGAGCTCGAGCGGCTGCAGATCGAGCTGGTCAAGCAGCAGGAGTTCATCCGCTCCCAGGGCCTCAAGGTCGTGGTGATCTTCGAGGGTCGTGACGCGGCGGGCAAGGGAGGCTCGATCAAGCGCATCACCGAGAGCCTCAACCCCCGCGCCGCTCGCGTCGTCGCGCTCTCGGCGCCCACCGAGCGGGAGAAGTCGCAGTGGTACTTCCAGCGCTACGTCGAGCACCTGCCCGCGGCAGGGGAGATGGTGCTGTTCGACCGGTCCTGGTACAACCGCGCCGGCGTCGAGCGGGTGATGGGCTTTTGCACCGACGAGGAGTACGAGGAGTTCCTGCGCTCGTGCCCGGAGTTCGAGCGCATGCTCGTGCGCAGCGGCACCAAGATCATCAAGTACTGGTTCTCGGTCAGCGACGAGGAGCAGGAGAAGCGCTTTCAGTCCCGCGTGCAGGACCCGACCAAGCGCTGGAAGCTCAGCCCCATGGACCTCGAGGCGCGCAACCGCTGGGTCGACTTCTCGCGCGCCAAGGACGCCATGTTCGCTGCCACGGACATCCCCGAGGCGCCCTGGTGGGTGGTCGAGGCCGACGTCAAGAAGCGGGCCCGGCTCAACGTCATCAGCAACCTGCTCACCCAGGTGCCGTACGAGGATCTCACCCCGGTCGCTCCCGAGCTGCCCCCGCGCCCGAAGCTGGAGGAGGACTACGTCCGCCCGCCCAAGGAGATGCAGCACCTGGTGCCCGACGTGGCCTGAGTCGAACCGCTCGGCCAGCCGGCCAGTGCGGCCAGTCGATCGTGTCCGGCTCGGACGCCGGCGATGCTGCTGCCGCACGGCTGGCGGAGACGTGACTCTCGGTGTCGAGGGCCCGCCGAGTCGGTGCGTCGCCCGGCCTCGCGCCCCGGGTCTTCAGCTGTCGGCGTCGTTGGGCGGATAGCGTCGCGTCATGACGAAGCAGGCAGACCGGCTCGTGGCGGCGCAGGCAGAGTTCGACGCCGAGGTGGTCTACCTCGACACCGCGTCGATGGGCCT
>JBBSMD010000261.1:0-2106 GCA_038233355.1 Propionibacteriales bacterium | reverse complement strand
TGGTCGGCGGCCGCAGCGCCGGTGCCCGGGTCGCCTGCCGCACCGGCCGAGACCTGGGGGCCGTCGGGGTGTTGGCGCTGGCCTTTCCGCTGCACCCGCCTCGCCGCCCCGAGCGCAGCCGCGTGGCGGAGCTGACCGGCGCCCGGCTGCCGGTCATGGTCGTGCAGGGCGAGCGCGACCACTTCGGCGGCCCCCCGGAGTTCCCGCTCGGCACCGCGCTCACCCCGGTGCCGTACGCCGACCACACCTTCACGGTGCCGAAGTCGGCGCCGGTGGGTCGCGACGACGTGCTCGCCGACGTGGCCAGCGCCGTGCACGACTGGATCGGGCGGCGCGTACACCGCGGAGGTGACGCGTGTCGGGTGCCGCCGCGGGCGTGACGCGGGTGAGCGCTGCAGGCGGTGACGCGTGTCGGGTGGACGCTGACGACCGGGAACATCTGTCGCTCGGCCGAGGTTGTGGCCGCACATGGCGCAGTGCACCGGCTCGAGCCCGATGGGGGTGGACAGGTGAGCGTGGCTGTCTGCCCGCGACCCACCGGTTGGGGGCTCGAGCCCTTCGTACGCTCGCAAGGGCCTCCGCAGCGGGCGCTCGGGTATGCGCTCGCGCCGGTCGTGCCCGGGACGGTGACCGCTGCGTCGGCCCGCGGGCGGGACTGGCCGGCGGTAGGCTGGCCGGCAATGACGCAGACCCCTGACTCCGCCTCGACCGAGGGTGCCGAGCCGGTGCGCACCGTCGCCACACCCATCGACCCCGGCGAGCCGGGTGTCGACGGTGAGCGCACCGACCCCGCCGAGACCGACGCCGAACGCGTCCTGCGTTTCGAGCGCGACGCGCTGCCCTACCTCGACCAGCTCTACGCCGCCGCGATGCGCATGACGCGCAACCCCTCCGACGCCGAGGATCTTGTGCAGGAGGCGTTCGCGAAGGCGTACGCGGCCTTTCACCAGTTCCGCGAAGGCACCAACCTCAAGGCCTGGCTCTACCGCATCCTCACCAACACCTACATCAACACCTACCGCAAGAAGCAGCGGCAGCCGCAGCAGCAGATGACCGAGGAGATCGAGGACTGGCAGCTCGCGGCCGCGGAGTCGCACTCCTCCTCCGGCCTGAAGTCGGCCGAGGTGGAGGCGCTGGACCACCTGCCCGACAGTGACGTGAAGCAGGCGCTGGCCAAGCTGCCCGAGGACTTTCGCTACGCGGTGTATCTCGCCGACGTCGAAGGCTTCCCCTACAAGGACATCGCCGAGATCATGGGTACGCCGATCGGGACGGTGATGTCGCGTCTGCACCGTGGGCGGCGCCAGCTGCGCGACCTGCTGTCCGACTACGCGCGCGAGCGTGGTCTCGTGCCGGCAGGGGAGCAGCCGTGAGCGACGACGTAGCCCCGGACGGGCCGGCCGACTGCGCCGACGTACTCGCCAGCCTCTACCTGTTCCTCGATCACGAGATCGACGATGCGAGCAGTGCCGAGATCCGGCACCACCTCGAGGCGTGCGCTCCGTGCCTGTCCGAGTACGACCTCGAGCTGATGGTCAAGGCGTTGGTCGCCCGATCGTGTGCGGAGCGGGCGCCGCAGCCACTGCGAGACCGGGTGCTGCTGTCGATCCGGCAGGTGCACATCGAGGTCAGCGACGTCTCGTCGCTGGACCATCGCTGGCGCTGAGGTCCGCCTTCTTCGTGCTGGTGCGCGTGGGAGCTCTCGTACCGCTTCCAATGGAAACCGGTCGCTGACAACGGCGTGCGCACCATGGGCAGCGTCCGATTACCAGGTTAACGTGGTAATCAGGCGTTGGGGCGTTTGCCGTGGTTGGCCTTCTTCTTGCGCCGAGCGCGACGCTTGCGGCCGGTCTTGCCCATGGGCTCCTCCTCCTCACCGATGCATGGTCATGGTCCCACAGCGCTCGCTCACAGCCGCCGTCGGTAGCCGTGCAACACGATCCGCGGGTGCGGTGACCAGTCCAGGTCGACGGCCCGCTCGAAGCCGAGCGACGCGTACAACCGGTGGGCTGTGCGCATGTCGGCGAGGCTCGACAGCACGATCTCGCGGTGGCCGGTGGCGCGCGCTCGCGCGAGGCACGCCTCGACCAGGGCACGCCCGACCCC
>JBBSMD010000260.1:0-2138 GCA_038233355.1 Propionibacteriales bacterium | reverse complement strand
GCCGGTGACCGTGCTCACCGGCCCCGGGCAGGGAGCCCGGCTGCGCGAGCTGGTCGGCGACCGAGTGGTCGGCGTGCTGCTGCTGGCGGCGGGCGACCTGCCGGATCTGCCCGCGACCGCCACGCCGCTCGTTGTCGCCGTTACCCGCCGCGACTCATCTGGTCGTCGACGTACCGGCCGATTCGCCTGCTGGCCCGGTGTCCGCCCCCGAGGGCTGCACGGTGGTCCGCGACGACACCGGCGCCCTCGCTGCGGCGTACTGCCCCGGCGCAGTGCCGCAGTACGGCCGCCTGGTGGTCTTGCGGCCGGACTGGCACGTCGCCGCGCGGCACGACCTGACGGGACCCGCGGACGTGCGCGGGCTGGACCACCTGGCCGCCCGGGCCCGCGGTGCCGCGCTCGCCGTACGCGGAAGCGACGGCGCCGGGTAGGCGGGGGCCAGCACGCATGTTCGAGGGGACCCGGGTTGGTACCGGCGTGTCGCCATCGCTTGTGACCACAGAGACGGCTGACCGATCCTGGCCGGCCGCCCGGCCGCCCCGGCTGAGTAGGGGCGAGTATGGAATACTCATGCCATGAGCAAGAGGATGCAGGTGGTCCTGGGAGACGAGGAGCACCGTGCTGTGGAAACCGCCGCCGCCGCCGAAGGCATGACCGTGTCGGCGTGGGTGCGTCATGTGATGTGGCGAGCGCGACGCGAGCAGCCCTCGCGGCACATCGGCAACCGGCTCGAAGCGGTCCGAGCGGCGGCCGACCACGACTTCCCGACCGCCGACCTCCCCGAGATGTTGCGCCAGGTCGAGCAGGGCTACCTGTCCAGGTGATCTTCGTCGACTCCAACATCGCGATGTACCTCATCGGTGCCGACCACCCCAACAAGCACGCCGCCCGACGACTCCTAGAGTCGGCAGTCTCGGATGGCGAGGCGCTGGTCACGAGCGCGGAGGTCTTCCAGGAGATTCTGCACCGCTACGGTGCAGTCGGGCGTCTCGACGCCATCCAGCCAGCCTTCGACCTACTGCTCGCCGTCGTGGACGACGTGCTGCCCATCGGTCTGGACTCGGTCAACGATGCCCACCGGGTCATGCTCGGCAGCCGATTGTCTGCGCGCGACGCCTTGCACGTGGCAACGATGCGCGCGGCCGAGGTGCACCGGATCATGAGTTTCGACACCGACTTCGACCAGGTTCCCGGCATCGAGCGGATCGGCTGACGCTGCTGGGTCGACCGCGGCCACGGTCGCGTCGCCGACGCCGACTGACACGATGACTCGGTGAGCTTCCCCCTGGACGTACCGCTGGGGCTGTTGCGCGCACGGCGCAGCGCCAAGTGGACGACGTACGCCCCCGACGTGCTGCCGCTGCCGGTGGCGGAGATGGACGTGCGGCTGGCTCCAGCGGTCAGTCGGGCCCTTCAGACCGCCGTCGACCTGTCCGACAGCGGGTACGCCGGCGACACCGGTGGGCTCGTCGACGCATTCGCCGGCTTCGCCCGTCGTCGCTGGCAGTGGCACGTCGCGCCGACGGAGGTACGCACGTGCGCCGACGTCGCGGTGGGCGTGACCGAGGTCCTGCGGCTGCTGGTCGCGCCCGGCGACAGGGTCGTGCTCATGCCGCCGGTCTACCCGCCGTTCTGGCACTGGCTCGACGCGGTCGGTGCGCGGCCCGTCGAGGTGCCCCTACGCGACGTCGCCACCGGGGGCCGGCTCGACCTGGCCGGCATCGAGCGGGCGCTCGAGGCCGGGGTACGGGTCATCCTGCTGTGTCACCCGCACAACCCGACCGGACGGGTGCACGATGTGGCGGAGCTGCGCGCGCTGGCGCAGCTGGCCGACGAACACGGCGCACTGGTGCTCTCCGACGAGATCCACGCTCCGCTGACGTTCGCGCAGAGCCGGTTCCACCCGTACGTGACGGTGTCCGTCGAGGCGGCGCGTACCGGCATCGCCTTCCACAGCGCCTCGAAGGCGTGGAACCTCGCGGGCCTCAAGTGTGCGTTGGTCGTGGCGGTCCACCCGCAGGCCCAGCAGGCCATCTCCGCATGGGCGCCCGAGCTCGCGTACGGCACCGGACACCTCGGGGTCCTGACCTCCACGGCCGCCTACCGCCACGGCGAGGAGTGGTTGGACGATCTCGTGT
>JBBSMD010000259.1:0-2145 GCA_038233355.1 Propionibacteriales bacterium | reverse complement strand
GGGGATCCGGGCCGCCGCCGAGCGGGGTGCGATCACGCCGCTGGCCGACGCCGGGATGACCAAGGCGCAGGTACGCTCGCTCTCCCGGCGCTGGGGGCTGCCGACGTGGGACAAGCCGGCCGCCGCGTGCCTGTCCTCGCGCGTCGCGTATGGGGTGCAGGTGACCCCGCACCGGCTGGCCCGCATCGAGCGGGCCGAGACGGCGGTCCGAGAGGTGCTGGCCGTGGCTGGCCTGGCGACCCGGGACCTGCGCGTGCGGGACCTGGGGGAGCGGGCCTCGGTCGAGCTCGACGCCGGGCTCGTCGAACGGGTCAGGACGTTGCCGCAGCTCGTCGAGGCCGTCCGCGCGGTCGGGTTCCCCGACGTCGCGGTGGATCCGCGCGGGTTCCGGTCCGGCTCGATGAACGAGCACCTGAATGCGTCTCGCTGGCGGTGACCGGCGTTCGGTGGCGTACTGCGTGCCCTCCCGTCGCGACACTGGCCGGTCCAGCGGCGTACTGCTTCTCTTGCCGCCGCGGCACTGGCCGGGCCAGCGGCGTTCATCGTGCCTCTGGCCGCTGGCCTCGCTGCCCGGCGTACCCTGTGCGTCGCCACGTCGACGGCCGGGTTGGCTGGCGCCCTCGCTGGGAAGGTGACGTCCGTGCCTACTGGCACCGTGAAGTGGTACGACGCAGACAAGGGGTTCGGCTTCCTCTCCCAGGAGTCGGGACCCGACGTCTACGTGCGCTCCGACGCCCTGCCGGCCGGCACGACCAGCCTGAAGGCGGGCACCCGGGTGGAGTTCGGTGTCGTGCAGGGGCGCAAGGGTGACCAGGCGTTGTCGGTCCAGCTGCTCGACCCGGCCCCGTCCCTGTCGAAGGCTCGGCGCAAGAAGCCCGACGAGCTGGCCACCATCGTCGAGGACTCCATCAAGCTGCTCGACCGGCTGGGCGGTGCGTACCGCCACAGTCGCTACCCCGACGCCCGCTCCGCCGAGCGGGCGGCGAAGGTGCTGCGCGCGCTCGCCGAGGAGCTGGAGCTCTGAGTCGTCCTGCGGTCTGCCGCCAGCCGGCGGCGCTGGTAGCGGGATGCGCGGCGCACGGGGCACGGCAGCCGTCTTCGCACGGGGACGGGGGTCGCGTCTGGTGTGACGCGACGAACGGATGGGCGAGAACCAACACCGTCGCGTGCGACGCTCACCCCACGACGACACGGCTGCGAGGGCGCCGCTGCAGGACCACGCCGGCCCAGACAGCCACGAGCGCGGCGGTCACCCCGAAGCCCACCTGCGGCGGCGACAGCGGGAGGGCGATGCCGAGGAAGCCGCCGAGAACCCACGCCAGCTGCAGCAGCGTCTCGCCCCGGGCGAAGACGCTGGTGCGCACGTGGTCGGGTACGTCTCGCTGGATCAGGGCATCGGAGCTGAGCTTGCCCAGCGACTGGCAGATGCCCGCCACGAGGCCCATCGACACCGCTGCGAGCAGCCCGTAGAACACGGCGACGACGGCGACCATGACCGCGTCGACCACCAGGACCGACATGGCCGTCACCATCGGGTCGCGGTCGCGCAGCAGTGCGGCCAGGACCGTCCCGAGCGTGCTGCCGGCCCCGGCCGCACCGATCACGACAGCCAGCAGCAGAGCCTCGCGGCCCTCCCAGCCGGGGAAGGGGTCGTTGCGTAGCAGGAACGCCATGTACATGGTCAAGAAGCCGGTCACCAGACGCAGCCCAGCGTTGCAGCGCAGTGCCGTCACCACCGCCCGGGGCACCGGGGGGGACGCCCGCCGGCCTCGGGGAGGCTCCCCGCCGATGTCGGTCATCGACACTTGCTCCTCCCCGGCGGAGGAGTCGACCCGCGCCGGCAGCAGGATCGCCAGGACTGTCGCCAGCACGAACAGGACGAAGGCGTACCGCAGCGCCCACTCCGAACCGAAGATCGCGGCCAAGCCGGCCAGCGGCGCGGACAGCAGCGCACCGCCGGTCCCGGTGAGGGAGATGCGTGAGTTGGCCTTCACCAGCGTGAGAGCCTGCGGCAACAGCCGGGGTACGGCGGCGGCCTTGGTCACCCCGTACGCCTTCGCGGCCACCAGCACCACGAGCGCCGCCGGGAACAGCACCGACGACTCGCTGACCACCGCACCGGCGAGCACCCAGCAGCAGAAGGCG
>JBBSMD010000258.1:0-2162 GCA_038233355.1 Propionibacteriales bacterium | reverse complement strand
GCCGCGACGTCGGGGGCCGGCTCGGCCGCCTGACCCGGGCAACACGCCGGAGGCCCGCGGCTCCTGCCGGTCGCGGCGGCCGGTCGCGGCGGCTCCTGCCGGTCGCGGGCGCCACCCCGGCAACGCCGCGGCCGATGTCGACGGCAGCCTGTGGACGAGCGCCGACCGAGGCGGCGCGAACGGCCTACCGTGCGCCCATGCCGAGCACCCGTCGCCGCCGCGACTCCCCCGTGGCCGCTCCCGGTTTTGTCGGTGTCGCCGCGGCGGCGGCGTCGACCCGCGCCGGCCGGTCGGCCCGCTCGCGGCTGACCCGGTGGCGCACCCGCCTGCGCCGGGCGGTGCTGGCCCGCCGTCGCCTGCTCGCCGCCACCGCGGCGGCACTCGCGGTGTTCACCGGCGTCTCGGCGGCCCGCCCGCCGGCACCGGCAACGGTGCAGGTGCTGACCGCGGCGCGCGACCTCACCGCTGGTGCGCCGATCGCACCGGGTGATCTGAGCGCCGTACCCCTGCCGGTCGAGGTCGTCCCGGCCGGAGCCCTCACCGAGCCGCCCACCGAGCTGGCGGGGGCCAGGCTCACCGGCGGCGTCCGCGCCGGTGAGATCCTCACCGACTGGCGCGTCGTCTCGTCGCTGAGCAGCGAGTCGTTGCCGGCCGGACGTGTCCTCACCTCCATACGCCTGGCCGACCCGGCCGCCGCGGTCCTGCTCGAGCCGGGCCGGTCGGTCGACCTCGTCGCCGCCGACCCGACGGGTAGGGAACCGGCCTCGGTAGTCGCGTTCGACGCCCTCGTGGTGGCCGTTCCCCCGCTCGACACCACCGGCAGCGCGATCGGCGCGGGCAGCGGCGCGGTGGTCGTACTCGCGGTGGCGCCCGACACCGCGATCGCGCTCGCCGATGCTGGCGTCCGGTCCCAGCTCAGCGCGCTGGTGCCAGACCCCTGAGCCCCTGCCAGATGCGACTCGGCGCGCGGCGAGTTGTCACCGTGTCGAGGCCCTGTAGCACCCGTACGCGGTGACAACTCGGCGGGCGGGCGGGTCTTCAGCCGTGGTGCGGCGGCACGTCGCGCAGGTAGTGCTCGTCGGGATCCTCGACGTGCTCGTCACCCCAACCGTGCGTGTCCTGATCGGGGTCGGGGAGCAGCGCGGCCGGGTCGGTCGGGGCCGCAGTTGGCCGCCGATGGGACGCCTGCGTGGCCGCGCGTCGCCCGGCGGGACCATCGCCCGCGCTCACCGGCTCGCTCCGCCGGACGGCGAGACGGCCGCGAGGTCGCTGATCCAGCTCGGCTCGAGGTGCGGATGGATCGGCTTCCAGGCCGCGGCCTGCTCCAGAGCGGCGCTGCTGACCCGCTGCGAGCGGGTGAGCGGCTCGACCCGCTCACCGACGACCCGCTGCAGCAGCCGCGGCATGAACGCGCCGTGCGGGTGCCCGCTCGCCTGACCGAACGCGTCGGCCAGCACCTGGCGCTGTACCGGCTGCGCTCCGACGTTGTAGATGCCGCACGGCGCGCTCAACGCGCCCAACACCGACGACCCGACGTCGTCGGCGTGCACGACGTGGGTCCAGCTCGTCGGGTCACCGACCACGACCGAGTGCCCGGCGCGGGCCCGAGCCAGCCGCCAACGGGTGAAGGCGTCGTCACCGATGATCGCGCCGAACCTGAGCACGACCCACTCGGTGGCCGCCTCGCCCAGTCGCTCGGCGTTGCTCTCGGCGAGCGCCGCGGACTCGATGGAGCGGCTGACCGCGATCGGGCTCCGTTCGGTCACCCACTCTTCGCCGGCGTCGGCGTACAGCAGGGAGACGCTCTCCTGGATCACGCGACGCACGCCCGCGCGCCGAGCCGCTGCGACGATGAGCCGCGACCCCTCGGTCCGGATGCGGTCGTTGGCCTTCCAGGCACCAGGACGCAGTCCGGCGTAGCCGACCGGCACGTGGGTCGCCATGTTGCACACGACCCGGCAACCCTCGAACGCGCGGGCCAGGCCCTCCTCGTCGAAGAGCCGGGCTCGGACGGGCTCGGCGCCCGCGGCCAGCAGCAGCGCCGCCTTGGTGTCGTTGCGGGCCAGGCCGAGCACACGGTGTCCAGCGGCCAGCAGCGTGCGTACCACCGAGCGTCCCATCACGCCGGTGGCGCCTGTCACGAAGACCTTCACCTGAACGGT
>JBBSMD010000257.1:0-2173 GCA_038233355.1 Propionibacteriales bacterium | reverse complement strand
GGATCGCCGCGATGCTGGTGCGCAGGTCCCGCACCTCGAGGCGGTGCGCCGCGCGGGAGAGCCACGCCAGACCCAGCCAGGCGCCGTGGGAGAGTCGCGCCGGTCCGAAGCGGTCACCGGCCAGCGCCAGTCCGTGCGACAACGGTTGCCGGATGCGGGGTGCCGCCAGGAGCAGCGCGGCCAGAGCCCAGGCCGCCAGCGCCATCAGGTTCTCCGGGCGAGCGTCGAGGTGGTAGGCGGGGGACAGCTGGATCGCGGCGGCGTTCGTCACGGCGCCGGCGTCCTCGGCCAGGGCGGCGAAGGGCCGGTTCAGCAGGCCACCGAGCACGCTGGCGACGGCCAGGACGACGACCGGGCCGGTGAGGGAACGCGGCAGCGGGTCGAGCCGGGTGCGGACCGGCCCCAGGAACAGCAGGCCCCAGAAGCGGCCGACGTAGGCCAGGGTGAGACCGGCCGCGACTACCGCGAACCCGGCCCACAGGGGACCGGCTTCTCGGGCGGTGGCGAACAACAGCTCGTCCTTGAAGAACCCCAAGGTGAGCGGCAGCCCGGCCAGGCTGGCCGCGGCGACGCCGCCCGCCACGGCCAGCACCGGAGCCTGGCGCCACAACCCGCCCAGCTGGGACAGCCGGTCCTGTCCGGTGGTGATGGTCACCGCTCCCGCGGTCATGAACAGGGCGCTCTTGGCCAGGGCGTGGGCCAGCACGTAGAAGGCGGCCGCACCGTGCGCGCTCGCCCCACCGATCCCGTACAGCATCATCACGTAGCCGTACTGCGAGATCGTCGAGTACGCGAGCACCTGCTTGAGCACGTCTCGGCCGAGTGCGAGGACCCCGCCGACGAGGATCGAGGCGACGCCTATGACCAGCAGCCCGGTCATTGCGGCCTCGCTGCCGGCCAGCAGCGGATGCAGCCGTCCCACGACGAGCACACCCGCGGCCACCATCGCGGCCGAGTGCAGGTACGCCGAGACCGGGGTGGGGGCGACCATGGCCCTCGGCAGCCAGAAGTGGAACGGGACCTGTGCGCTCTTGGTCGCGGCGGCCACCACTAAGAGCACGGCGGCCACCGTCGAGATGCCTCCGCCCGCGGCCTGCTGGACCAGGGCCGGGATCGAGAAGGTGCCGGTGTCGGCGTAGAGCAGCACCGCCGCGACCAGCATGGCGACGGCCCCGGCCACGGTGACCAGCAACGCCGTCAGCGCGGCGCGGCGGGCCGTCGGGTCGGCGCGGTCGAAGCCGATCAGGAAGTACGAGCAGAGGGCGGTCAGGTCGAAGAACACGAACAGCAGGACCAGGTCCTGCGCTGTCGCCAAACCCACCATCGCCACCGCGAACAGCACCATCCACGGCCAGAACCGCCACCGGGCCCCGGCCGGACGGTGCTGATGAGCGAGGTGCTCGGACAGGTAGCGCGGGCCGTAGGCGAAGACCAGGGCACCTACCCCGGTGGCGAGCAGCGCATACTCGGCGCCGAGGCCGTCGAGGGCGAAGCTCAAGCGCAGGTCCAGCGTCGGCGCCCACGCCGTCGACACCGACCCGCCGCCGCGCCGCCAGAGCACCAGCGTGGCCACGAAGCCCGCGAGGGCGCTCGCGCCGGCCACCCGGCCCGACCAGTCCGGCGGGAGCCCGTACGGTCGGGGGGACTTCTCCGCAGTCGAGCTGGTCACGTCCTGCGGCACGCAGGCATCCTGCCTGACGTGGATTCATGGCAGCGCCGCGGCCACCCGCCGCCGGGTGGCCGGGTCGCTGATGCACAGGGTCATCTCGACCAGCAGATCAGTGTCGTCGACAGCCTCGACGCAGGCACGGACCTGCTCGTCGTCGAGCGCGCCCACCATCTCGGCCATCGTGACGACGTCACGGTGCGCCACCAGCTCGGCCACCACCGACACCAGCACCGTGATCGGCAACCGCCGGGTGACACCAGCTGCCACGTCGGGGGCGAGATGGCGGCTCACCGCGTACAGGTAGGCGGGACTCATCGCCGCTGCCAGGTCGGCGGCGTGGTCGGTCGGCAGCGCGGCGACCACGGCCGCCGCGGGCCGTGGCGGCATCCGCTTCTGCGCCAGGGCAGCAGTCGCCTTGACCGGGAGCAGCCGGCTGGCGGCCGCGATGCGCCGGTAGGCGGTGCGATGACCGCCGAGCACGTGCGGGACGAGCGCGGTGCGCAG
>JBBSMD010000256.1:0-2197 GCA_038233355.1 Propionibacteriales bacterium | reverse complement strand
TCGGTACGGCCGGAGAGGCCGACGTCGCGGACGTGCAGCGCGTCGTGTCCGAGATCCGCCAGGTGGCCGGCCACGGCCGGGCTGAACATCTCGTCGATGAGGAACCTCACGAGGCCAGAAAGCGCTCGCGCTCCCGGGCCGCCTGCTCGGCGCGCTCTGCCGCCGCCTCGTTGCGGTTGATCATCGCCTCGACCTCGTCGGGGTGGGTCGCGGCGAATGACACCGCGGTGCGCACCGCCTGCTCGGCGATGTCGAGCTGTTCCGCAGCGGCGCCGACTCGCGCGTCGCCTCGCTCGCCGGTGTGCCTCAGCGCCACCACCACCTCCCACACGTCCGGACCGCGGGCTACGGCCGCCCGTCGCCCGGCGGGACCGTCGCGGTAGACAATGCCGGGATGTGAGGCCGTCTTGAGGCCCTCGCCGAGCAGCCGGCTCACAAGACTCGTCTCGCTGACCCCCTCATCGTGAGCGCGCTGGGTCAGCCGCGCCTTGAGCTGCGGGTCGAGCCGGTAGGAGACCGATGCCGGCATGGTGACCACCTCCGTAGAGCAGCGTACCGCGCCTGAGCTACGAATCCGGACGGATAGCCGTCGGAAGGGTGCTACTCGCCGTTTCTGCAGCTTGTGGTTCGTCGACCCGCTCCTCCAGGCCGGGTAGCACCAGTGGGCTTGCCGTCGCTTCGTGGTGAGGAGGATGCACCGAGCATTCCCGACCGCCGTGCGGTGTCGCTACGACCGCCAACTCGTACGCTGACGACATGACCGAACCGGTGGAGGAGACGCTCAGGCGAGCTGCCCGGCTCCTGGCGGAGACACCGGTCAGGTTCGCGTACCTGTTTGGATCCCACGTGACCGGGACGGCCCGACCGGACAGCGACGTCGACGTCGCGCTGCTGCTCGACGAGCACATCCGCCCCGACGACTACCTCGAGGTGACACTCGAGTTGGCCCGTGCGCTGGCCAGCGCCTCGGGACTCGGAAACCTTGACGCGGTGGTGCTCAACGACGCCCCGCTCACCCTGCGTGGCCGGGTGTTGCGGAGCCGGGTGGTCCTGTTCTCGGCCGACGAACCTGGGCGCGTCGAGTACGAGAGCCGGACCCTGCGGGAGTTCACCGATTTCGACTACCACGCCAGCCGGCTCGACCGGGAGTTGCTGGGGCAGATCGCGGCCGGAGAGCGCTGATGGTGGACCCCGGCCGGCTCCTCTTCTTGCTGGACCGGATCGGAACCGAGTTGAAGCACTTGCGCCGCCTCGCCGAGATGGACACCGACGAGTTGCTCGAGGACTCCGATCGGGTCGCGGCCGTGAAGTACCGCATGATCGTGGCCACCGAGACAGCTATCGACTGCTGCCACCATGTCATCGCCTCCGAGGGACTACGCGCGGCCAGCGATTTTGCAGACGCTTTCGCGGTGCTCGGCGACGCCGGCTCCCTCCCCGCAGATCTGGTTCCCCGCCTCCAGGACATGGCTCGATTTCGCAACCTGCTCGTTCACGGCTACGCCCGAGTGGACGACCGTCGCGTTGTCGACATCCTCTCGACCCGGCTGGGTGACCTGCAGCAGTTCCGGACCGCCATGGCCGGTGTCGCCGACAACGGGTGACACCGAACGTGCGCCTGTCGCACCGGGGCGGTCAGCGGGGAGATGCGAGACGGCGAGGGCGGGACCTCAGCCGACGTCGCGCCGGCGCAGCCCGGCCACCCCGGTCACCACGAGCACGACCGCGACGGCGGTGAGCACCAGCAGCGGCACCGATGCGAAGGCGTCGGCGGGCATCTGCGGTGTGTGCTGGTAGGGGGAGAGGTCGAGCGCCCAGTCCGGCAGCTGCAGCGGCTCGCCCAGGAAGGCGACGAGCGCGCACGCGGCGAGCGCGGCCCAGACGACGGCGACGGCGCGGGGGGCGAGCCCGAACAGTGCCGCGGCCAGCCCGACCAGCGTCCACACCGCTGGCGCGTACACCACGGCGGCGGCCGTGAGCCGGCCGAGTTGGCTCAGGTCACCGGTGACCAGTGCGGCGCCCAGCCCGAGCCCGAGCCCGGCCAGCGCGAGCAGCACCACGCTGCCGAGGACCGCGACGAGCAGGTGAGCCGCGGCGTACTGCCAGCGGGGTACGGCGGTGGCGAGCAGCGGCTCGAGCCGGCCCGTGTCCTCCTCACTGCGCATGCGGGTCGCGACCTGCAGGGCGAAGCCGGCGG
>JBBSMD010000255.1:0-2218 GCA_038233355.1 Propionibacteriales bacterium | reverse complement strand
CGGGCCGGCGGTGGCATCGGCTCAGGCATCGGCCGGCTCGTCGGGGCGGGCCCGCCGCAGCACCGCCACCGACCGGGCGAGCATGCGTCGCTGCACGCCGGCCGGCACGGGGTGGCCGTCCACGCCCGGCACCGCGTCGCCGTCCGCGCTGTCGATCACCGGCACCCACGCACGGCCGTACGGCTCCTTGGGCAGGCAGACGTCGACGTCGGTGGGCCCGGGGTTGAACAGCAGCAGGAACGAGTCGTCGACGATCGGCTCACCCCGTTCGTCGGGCTCGGTGATGCCCAGCCCGTTGAGGAAGACGGTGAGCTCGTTGCCGGCCGGTGACGACCAGTCGGAGCCGTCCATCGGGGTCGCGTCGGTGCGCAGCCAGGCGATGTCGGGCAGGCCGCCGTGCTCGGGATCCTCCACCACGGCGCCGGAGAAGAAGCGCCGCCGCTGGAAGACCGGGTGCCGGCGGCGCAGCTCCAGCAGCGCCTTGGTGAACGCCATCAGGTCGGCGTCGGCGCTCGCCCAGTCGATCCACGACAGCGGGGAGTCCTGGCAGTAGGTGTTGTTGTTGCCCTGCTTGGTGCGCCCCAGCTCGTCGCCGTGCAGCAGCATCGGCACGCCCTGGCTCAGCAGCAGCGTGGTGAGCAGGTTGCGCTGCTGCCGCCCGCGCAGGGCGAGGACCTTCGGGTCGTCGGTGTCGCCCTCGGCCCCGCAGTTCCACGAGCGGTTGTGGCTCTCGCCGTCGCGGTTGCCCTCCCCGTTGGCCTCGTTGTGCTTCTCGTTGTACGACACCAGGTCGCGCAGCGTGAAGCCGTCGTGGGCGGTCACGAAGTTGATGCTGGCGACCGGGGCGCGACCGTCGGCCTCGTACAGGTCGGACGAGCCGGACAGCCGGGCGGCGAACTCACCGACGCTGCTAAGTTCGCCGCGCCAGAAGTCGCGGACGCTGTCGCGGTAGCGGCCGTTCCACTCGGTCCACCGCGGGGGGAAGTTGCCCACCTGGTAGCCGCCCGGCCCGACGTCCCACGGCTCGGCGATCAGCTTGACCTGGGAGACCACCGGGTCCTGGTGCACCAGGTCGAAGAACGCGCTCAGCCGGTCCACCTCGTGGAACTGGCGGGCCAGGCTCGCGGCCAGGTCGAAGCGGAAGCCGTCGACGTGCATCTCGAGCACCCAGTAGCGCAGCGAGTCCATGATCAGCTGCAACACTTGCGGGTTGCGCATCAGTAGCGTGTTGCCGGTGCCGGTCGTGTCGTAGTAGTGCTGGGGGTCGTCGTCGACCAGCCGGTAGTAGGCCTGGTTGTCGATGCCGCGAAACGCCAGCGTCGGGCCCAGGTGGCTGCCCTCGGCCGTGTGGTTGTAGACCACGTCGAGGATCACCTCGATGTTGGCGCGGTGCAGGTCGCGGACCATCGCCTTGAACTCGAGCACCTGCTCGCCGCGCTGGCCGGCGCTGACGTACCCGTTGTGCGGGGCGAAGAAGCCGATCGTGTTGTAGCCCCAGTAGTTGCGCAGGCCTTGCTCGACAAGCACCGAGTCGTGCACGAACTGGTGCACCGGCATGAGCTCGATCGCGGTCACGCCGAGTTCGGTGAGGTGCTCGATCATCGCCGGGTGGGCGACCGCCGCGTACGTCCCGCGGATCTCGTCGGGGATGTCGGGGTGGGTCATCGTGAGGCCCTCGACGTGCGCCTCGTAGACGACCGTCTCGTGGTAGGGCCGCCGGGGGGAGCGGTCGTCGCGCCAGTCGAACCACGGGTTGATCACGACCGACAGCATGGAGTGCGGCGCGGAGTCGTCGGTGTTGCGCTCGTCGGGGTCGGCGAAGTCGTAGGAGAACACCGAGGGGTGCCACTCGACCTCGCCCTCGATCGCCTTCGCGTACGGGTCGAGCAGGAGCTTGGAGGGGGCGCAGCGGTGGCCGTGCTCGGGATCGTACGGGCCGTACACCCGGTAGCCGTAGCGCTGACCGGGTCCCGCGTTGGCCAGGTAGACGTGCCACACGAGGGCGTCGCGCTCGCTCATCGCGACGCGGGTCTCCACGCCGTCGTCGTCGAACAAGCACAGCTCGACCGCGTCGGCCACCTCGGAGAACAAGGCGAAGTTCGTCCCGGAGCCGTCGTAGGTCGCGCCCAGGGGGTAGGGCGTGCCGGGTCTTGGCTTCATCGGGCTCCTTGCAGCGGGCCGCGTCGAGCGACGCGTCCGGTGAGGGTGGGGTGCTGTG
>JBBSMD010000254.1:0-2257 GCA_038233355.1 Propionibacteriales bacterium | reverse complement strand
GGCGAGGGCGGTGTCGACCACGCGACGCACGTTGGCTGGCGCGACATGCAGCCGCTGGACCGAGCGGTCGAGCTGACTGCGGAGCCGCTGCGCCTGCTCACGCAGCTGCTGCTCGGCCCGCAGCACACCGGTGCTGGCCTTTGGGTTCACCTGCAGCGGGTCAGTGAAGACCGGTCGGCCGAGCATGCGAGCCTCGACCGCTCCGGCGAGCACCGGGTTGACGCTGCCCAGGTCGCGACGCTCGTTGGCCACCTTGCGGGCCACCCTGGAGAGGAACTCGAGGTCGCCCTCGTACGACTCGGCTTGCGCCTGCTGCCAGTGCGCGCCGACGAAGTGCGCCACGTCGACCTCGGTGCCCTGGCCGTAGCGGTCGACCCGGCCGATGCGCTGCTCGAGCCGGTTGGGGTTGAAAGGGATGTCGTAGTTGATGACGGTGTGGCAGTGCCGCTGCAGGTCGATGCCCTCGCTGGCGGTGTCGGTGGCGAGCAGGATGCGCAGCGGGTCACGGTCGGGCGCGGCCTGGAACGCGTTCTTCAGGTGTTCGCGCTTGGCCTCGTCCATGCCACCGTGCAGCAAGCCGAGCCGCTCCCCGCCGAGGTCGCGAGCGGTGAGGATGCCGGCCAGCCAGACCTGCGTGTCGCGGTACTCGGTGAACACGATCACCCGCTCCGGGCTGCCCGGTGGGCAGAGCCGGTGCAGCTCGCTCACCAGCGCCTCGGCCTTGCTGTCGGCGGGCTCGGCCCGACGCTGCGCCCACTCGGTCAGGCGCGCCAGCAGGTCTGCCTGGTCGGTGTCGAGTCCGCCGGTCGCATCCGCCGCCCGACCGAGGAGGTCACGCTCGACCTCGGTCTCGTCGGCGGCTGGGTCGGGGTCGTCGTCCCACGCGAGCGCCTCGGCGAGCCACTCGGGCAGGTCGTCGTCCTCGACGGGTGCCGCTGCCCGGGCGACGGTGTCGCGGTGCACCTGCAAGGTGCGCGCGAACGCGGCGGGCGAGGAGAACATCCGCTTCTTCAGCAAGAGGCTGATGAGATCTCCGGCTCGCACGGCCTTCACGCCAGCGACGCGCTGCCGCGAGCGGGTGTAGGCGGTGAGGAGTTCGTGGCCACGCCGCTCGTCGTCGGTGTAGGTCACCTCGATCGCGCGTGCCTGGCGACCCGGGAAGCGCTTGTTTCCGTCGGGCAGCTCCAGATCGTCCTTGAGCCGGCGAACCATCACCTGCTGTACGAGCGCTGGCTCCGGCTCCACGCCACGGGCGAAGCGCTGCGGGTCCAGCATCTCCAGCAGCGCCTGCCACGACTGCTCGTACCCGTTGTGCGGGGTGGCGGAGAGGAACAACCGGTGCTGGGCGTGCTCGCCGACCCGGCGTACGGCTCGGGTCTGCAGGCTGTCCACGGCGTACCGCTTGCCGCTGGCGGGCGCCGGCGGCGCGCAGTGGTGGGCCTCGTCGACGACCAGGACGTCGAAGAAGCCGGGGTGGCGGGTGTTCGGCGTCAGCACCTCGTCGAGCAGCCGCTGCACGCGTGGGGTGCGCAGCCACGGCAGGCTGACGATGGTGCGAGGGAACACGTTGAACGGGTTGGCCTCGAGCCCATGGCTGCGCCGCAGCGCTTTCAGCGCGTCGGCGTCGAGCACGGTGAAGTCGAGTCCGAAGCGGTCGAGCATCTCCGCTCGCCACTTGCCAGTGAGCGGTGCGGGGCAGACGACCAGCACCCGACGCGCGCGGTGGCGCAGCAGCATCTCTTGGATGACCAGCCCGGCCTCGATGGTCTTGCCGAGCCCGACGTCGTCGGCGATCAGCAGGTTGACCCGAGGCATCGCGAGGGCCTTGGCGACGGGTTCGAGCTGGTAGTCCTCGATCGTGATGCCGGCGCGAAACGGGGCCTGCAGCGTGGTGTCGTCGGCGCTGGCGACCGTGCCCCAGCGCACCGCGTCGAGGAACGCGCCCAGCACCTGGGGGTCGTCCCACCCGTCGGCAGTCACCTGCGGCAGCCGGGTCGCTGGCAGCACCTCGCGGCCGGGCTCGACGTCCCAGGCGAGCGTCAGCTCGCTGCCGAGGTCGTCGTCACTGACACTGGTCAGGCTGACCAAGGTGCGGCCAGGCAGGTCACGCGCCAGCTCGTCGCGCGGTTGGGTGCTGTCGCTTCGTGCGGACACGACCCACTGCTGACCGCGGGCGCGGACGAGCTCACCGACCTGTGGAGCGGTGTCGGCGGTTGTTCCCGAGAGCACCCTCGGCACCCTAGTCGCTGGTGGCTGG
>JBBSMD010000253.1:0-2269 GCA_038233355.1 Propionibacteriales bacterium | reverse complement strand
TCCGGCACGTCGTTGACCGACGAGGACCGTTGGCCGTGGTTGCGCGACATCGCCGCCTGGACCCGCCGCGCGGCCGACGAGCAGACCTCCACGGTGGTGACGTGTTCGGCGTTGCGCCGCGCGTACCGCGACGTGCTGCGCGAACAGGTGCCGAGCACGGTGTTCGTCCACCTCACCGCGCCGAAGGAGATCATCCTCGAACGCATGGCGCAGCGTGACCACTACATGCCGCCCTCGTTGCTGCACTCGCAACTGGCCACCCTCGAGGACCTCCAGGCCGACGAGCGCGGCGTCACCCTCGACACCCGTCCTGCCGAGGAGGCGGTTGTCGCACAGGCCGTCCGCTCGCTCGCCCCGTGAGCGCGCGGCCAGTCAACGGGTTGTCGCGCCGGCCGTACGGTCTCTGCAACGAGCTGCGGGCTCGCCCGCCTCGTCAGTCCGGCTGGTGCGGGTCGTCGGTCGGGTCGATGAAGACGTGGCCGATCTCGGCGAACCGGTTGTGCAGGCGCCGGTCGATCTCCTCGGCCGCCTGCTCGATCTGCTCGCCGGAGACTCCGTCGGCCACGTCGACTCGCGCGGCGACCAGCACCTCGTCGGGCCCGAAGCGCAGCGTGAGCAGCTCGACGAGGCTGGACACGTGCGGTGCGTCCAGGATCACGTCGCGAATGTCGTCACGCAGCGGAGCCGGCACCGACTGCCCGACGAGCAGCGCCTTGTTCTCCCGGCCGAGGGCCGCGGCGACCCCGATGAGCAACACTCCGATGGCGACCGAGGCCACCCCGTCCCAGTACGCCGCGCCGCTGAGCTTGTGCAAGGTGATGCCGGTCGCGGCGAGCACGATGCCGATCAGAGCGGCGCTGTCCTCGAACGCCACCGTCTTCACCGTTGGGTCGGGAGAGATGCGAAGGTGCCGGATGAAGCTGCGATCGGCCTCCTGCGCCTCGTTGTGCACCTGGCGTACCGCCTTCGCCAAGGAGGCGCCCTCGAGGACGAACGCGAGGGCGAGCACGAGGTAGGGGATGAGGAGGTTGCCCAGCTCCTCGGGATGGCGGATCGCTCCGACCCCTTCGTAGACCGAGAAACCGCCACCAAGCACGAAGATGCCCACGGCCGCCAACAGTGCCCAGAAGTACTGCTCCTGGGCGTAACCGAAGGGGTGGCTCTCGTCGGCGGGCCGCTCGCTGCGCTTGAGGCCGGTGAGCAGGAAGAGCTGGTTGACGGTGTCGGCGACCGAGTGCGCGGCTTCGGCGAACATGGCGGTCGATCCGGAGAGCAGGCCGCCCACGAACTTGGCGATCGCGATCCCGAAGTTGGCCGCGCCCGCCAGCAAGACGGTTCCCGTCGACTCGCCGGCCTCGTCCCGGCGGCGTACGAGGTCCGATCGACGGATCGCATCCGGTGCCCGGCGCGGAGCCAGCTGCGCCCGGCGCGGAGCCAGCTGTGCCCGCCGGACGAGCCGCGCCCGTCGGACGAGCGCACGGCCTCGCCCCGACAGGGCGCTCACCGGGCGAGCGCACCCATCGGGTCCCACGCCGGCAGCACGACTGGCTCCTGCGCGAGCGCGTCGACCAGGTCTGCCGACAGCCGGGAGCGGCGTACGGCCACCTCGAACACGTGCTCGCCGAACCAGTTGTCGTGCATGGTCCAGAAACCCTTCTGGGCCTTCTCGTCGCCCCAGCTGTTCTCGACCCGCCATGCCCGTGGCCGCTCGTCGACGACGTCGACACCGGTGAAGAGCATCGCGTGGGTCATCAGCGTGTCGCCCAGTGCCAGCCGCTCGGCCTTGTCGAGGTCGACGTGCGCCCCGTACACCCCGGCGTAGTCGTAGAGCTGGTCGTCCCACACGCCGAGGACGAGCGAGCTCATCCGGTCGGTGTCGCAGCCGAACCACACCGGTTCGCCGTCGACGAGCGACTCCATCGTGAGGTGGCGCAGCAGGTCGACCTCCACGTTGAGGTAGACCACCGGGGGCGCGCCGACCACGTTGCCGAGGTGCTCCACGGTGTAGGTACGGCCGGTGGCGCTGGTCGGGCGGGGATCGTGCACGAGGCAGACGTAGTCGTCGACCGGCACGCCGGCGTAACGCTGCGCGAACTCCTGCGGCGTGAGGTCGCCGTCGCGGTGGAAGCCGCGGTCCTTGTCACGCCACTGCCAGTGAACCGAGCGCGGTGGCGTGCCGAGGTGCACCGCCAGCAACCGGTGCACGTCGCGCAGCGCGCTCTCCTTGGCGGCTTGCAACTCGGTCTCGCCCGACCCGGCCGCCGCGGCG
>JBBSMD010000252.1:0-2279 GCA_038233355.1 Propionibacteriales bacterium | reverse complement strand
CGCCCAGGGGTTCTGGGTCTCCACGTGAGCCACCCCGGCTCGCCGGGCTGCACCGACCGCTCCGGCCTGGAGCACCACCTGCTCCACGCCGACTGCTGCCGCAACCTCGCCGGACCGGTCAGTGCAGCAGTCGAGCGCCACCACGGTGCGGACGTCGAGCCCGGGCCGGTCGCGTCGTACGGCGTCTGCTGCGATCCGGACCGACCGCAGGCACGCGCCGAGGAGGGCCTCCTCATTCCGTGCCGGGATGACGACCGCGATGCCCTCGATCACACCCGGGCCTCGGTCAGGGGCGCGGCGGAGAAGACGCTCAACTCGAAGTCACGGTCGCGATACGTCGCGACCTCCGCGCGCCGCAGCAGGCTGCGGAACCGGTCGTGCACCGCCGGCCCGTTGAGCGGCCAGCCCACCACGGTATGCCGCCAGTGGCACAGCACCACGTCGCCGCCCGGACTCAGGGCCGCGTCGACCCGCGCTACCAGTGCGTCCAGGTCGCGTGGGCTGAGGAAGTAGCCGACCTCCGAGACCACGACCAGGTCGAACGTCCCCGACGGCCACTGCCTCGGCAGGTCGAGGTGTTCGACCGACACCCCGGGCGTCGACCCGATCCGCGCGGTCGCCGCCGCGACGGCCGCCGGGCTGGCGTCGGCTGCCACCAGGCTTCGGCACCGCTCGGTCAGTTCGGCCGCCAGCACACCAGTGGAGCAGCCGACCTCGAGCCCGCGCTCGTAGTCCGGACGCGGCAGCACCGCGAGGGTCAGCGCCCGCTTGCGCTGTTCGTACCAGGACGACTCGGTCTCCCACGGGTCGCTGTCGCGTCGGTGCAGGTCGTCGAGCGCTTCGTCGCGCGGGTCTTCCTCGAGGAACGTCTCGATCGGCCCGGCGAAGTGCGCCAGAAAGTCCTCACGCAGCAGCTGCTCATCACCGGACGCCGGCGACAACGGGCGAAGTTGTGTGGCGTGGGCGTTGATGGCCGCCCGCTTGGCGGACACCACGGCCGGTGGCAATGAGAGCTGTCGCACTCGCGACCACGGCATGGTGGCGGGTGTGCCCCAGTGCCAGAACCAGATCGGGAACTGCAGGAGCCGCGCCCCGGTACGGCGAGCAGCCACCGCGGCCGCACGGCCACATGCCTCGTGGTCCGGGTGGCCGTCGTACCGCCAGGGACTGAGCAGCAGGGTGCTCCGACCGTCATCGATGAGCTGGACCAACTCCTGGACCAACTGATTCTCGGCGTCCGCGACCCGGCCGTCGGATACCCGCAGGCAGGTAGTCCTACCTTCAGCAGCGACCAGGGCGAGCGCAGCCCGCGACTCGGCCACCCGGATGGCCGCCAGCCGATCCGGCGGGTGCGTCAGTGACTCGGGGTGGCTGCCCTCGCCAGCGGTCGCCAGGAGCAGGTCGACCTGGGCTCCCCTGCCCGCGGCCGTCGCCAACAGCCCGGCCGCGCCGAGCGACTCGTCGTCGGGATGGGCGGCCAGGACCACGACCCGGCTCGAGTCGCTGAGATCGAGGGCAGTTGCCCGCCAGCCGGGGTGCTCGGTCCACACCGAACGGGGAGTGCCCGCTGAGTCATAGGTGAACTTGACGCCTACCACGGCTCCGCCTCCCCCAGCTGTCGACCGAGGGCCGCGAGGTCACGTTCGGCGTGGTGCTGACGCAGGTAGAGGTGCAGGTCTGCGACCCGTGCGGCGTGGTCGGGATCGGCGACCAGTGGACCCGGACCGAGCGCATGGTCGGCATGACGCAGGACAGTCTCCGCCGCGTCGAAGACCGCCTGGCGCGTCCGCAGAGCGAGTAGGACGCCGTCAGGTCCGAAGGCCCGGCCAACGTCCACCAGGCGAGCCGCCTCGGCAAGCGCCGCCCGAGCGGCTGCAAGGGCAACGTCGACCGCGCCGAGGTGCATGAGCGCGATCTGGTCGCGCGTACGGTCGGCCGCGGCTGCTCGCAGCCGGCGCGCGACGGCGAGCGCTCCGCCGTACCAGACCGCCGCCACGCCGATACCGCCCCAGGCAAACCCGTCGCGCGCGAGGTACCACCCTGGCCCGCCCACCGAGGAGGCCGTCGCGCCGTCGAAGGTCACCGGCGAGCTGACGATCTTGGCCAGCCCACGCGCGTCCCACCGACCCGGCTCGCGCTCGACCCCTGGCTCGGCGAGCGCCACGCCGAAGAGCCCGCGGTGCTCGCCTTCGACCCACGCGGTGACTAGCGCGTGACTGAGTTCGGCTGCCAGTGAGCACCAGGGCTTGGTCCCATGCAAGGTCCAGGCACCGTCCGTG
>JBBSMD010000251.1:0-2286 GCA_038233355.1 Propionibacteriales bacterium | reverse complement strand
GGTCACCGCTACCGCTCGCGAGGCCGAGGAGCTGACCGATGCGCTGGTCGATCTCGTCGGCCGCCACGAGGTAGCGCTCTATCCGGCGTGGGAGACGCTGCCGCACGAGCGGCTCTCCCCCCGCTCGGACACCGTCGGTCGCCGGCTGGCGGTGCTGCGGCGCCTGGTGCACCCGGGGGAGCCGGGCACCGACACCGGACTGGTCCGGGTGCTGGTGGCACCGGTCCGGTCGGTGCTGCAGCCGCAGGTCCGCGGCCTGGCCGACCTCGAGCCGGTCCACCTGCGCGTCGGTGACGAGGTGCCGCTGGAGGACGTGGTCCGCGGCCTCGCCGCCGCGGCGTACACCCGAGTCGACCTGGTGGAGAAGCGCGGCGAGTTCGCGGTCCGTGGCGGCATCGTCGACGTCTTCCCGCCGACGCGGGAGCACCCGCTGCGGGTGGAGTTCTGGGGCGACACGGTGGAGGAGCTGCGCTGGTTCGCCGTGGCCGACCAGCGCTCGCTCGAGGCCGTCGACCAGCTGTGGGCACCACCGTGCCGCGAACTGCTGCTCACCGACGCGGTACGCGCGCGGGCCGGCGAGCTCGCGGCCGCGCACCCGCAGCTCGCCGAGCTGTTCGCCAAGCTCGCCGAGGGGCACACCGTCGAGGGCATGGAGTCGCTGGCACCGGTGCTGGTCGACGCGATGGAGCTGCTCGTCGACGTACTGCCCGACGACGCCACCGTGCTGGTCTGCGACCCCGAGCGGGTCCGCACCCGTGCGCACGACCTGGTCGCCACCAGCGAGGAGTTCCTGGCCGCGTCGTGGGCGGCCGCCGCCGGCGGCGGCCAGGCCCCGATCGACCTGGGCTCCGCGGCGTACCACAGCCTGGCCGACGTGCGCACCCACAGCCTCCGCCGCGGGCTGGGCTGGTGGAGCACCTCACCGTTCGTCGTCGACGACGAGGTCGACCGGTTCGCCGTACGGGCGCAGTCCACCGAGGGCGACGACGCGGCCCCCGACCCCGTCGACGCCGACCCCGGCGCGGTCGCGTCACGCGTGCTCGACGTCGCCGCGGTGCCGACCTACCGTGGCGACACCGAGCGGGTCGTCGCCGACGTACGCGGCTGGCTGGCCGACGACCAACGGGTCGTCATCGTCACGCCGGCGGTCGGGCAGGCCGAGCGCACCGTGGAGGTGCTGGGGGAGCACGACCTGGCCGCTCGCCGGCACGAGACCCTCGACGAGCCGGCGGCGTTGACCGGCGACGTCGTGCACGTGGTCCCCGGCGGGCTGCGGCACGGCCTGGCCTGCGCCAGCCGGCGGCTGGTGGTGCTGACCACCGACGACCTGGTCGGGCAGCGGGCCGCCGGGCGCGACGAGCGGCGCATGCCGGCACGCCGCAAGAGGCAGATCGACCCGCTCGAGCTGCGAGCCGGGGACTATGTCGTGCACGAGCAGCACGGCGTCGGCAGGTACGTGGAGATGACCGCCCGCGTCGTGCACGGCGCTACCCGCGAGTACCTCCTGCTCGAGTACGCCCCGTCCAAGCGTGGCCAGCCGCCCGACCGGCTCTTCGTGCCGACCGACCAGCTCGACCAGGTCACCCGCTACGTCGGCGGGGAGCAGCCGGGCCTGGATCGGCTGGGTGGCAGCGACTGGGCCAAGCGCAAGGGGCGGGCCCGCCGTGCCGTACGCCAGATCGCCGCCGAGCTCATCAAGCTCTACGCCGCCCGACAGGCGACCAGGGGACACCGCTTCGCCCCGGACACGGTGTGGCAGCGCGAGCTGGAGGAGGCGTTCCCGTTCGTCGAGACCCCCGACCAGGCGTCCACCATCGACGAGGTCAAGGCCGACATGGAGCGCCCGGTGCCGATGGACCGGCTGGTCTGCGGCGACGTCGGCTACGGCAAGACCGAGATCGCGGTCCGTGCTGCCTTCAAGGCCATCCAGGACGGTCGCCAGGTGCTGGTGCTCGTCCCGACCACCCTGCTGGTCCAGCAGCACATGGCGACCTTCACCGAACGCTTCGGCCAGTTCCCGGTCACCGTGCGGGCGCTCAGCCGGTTCCAGAGCGACCGGGAGGCCGCTGCGGTCCTCGACGGGTTGGCCGAGGGCTCGATCGACCTCGTCATCGGTACTCACCGGCTGCTCTCACCGGAGGTGCGGGTGCCCAAGCTCGGTCTCGTCGTGGTCGACGAGGAGCAGCGGTTCGGCGTCGAGCACAAGGAAGCGCTCAAGCACCTGCGCGCGGCCGTCGACGTGCTGTCGATGTCGGCCACCCCGATCCCGCGCACCCTCGAGATGGC
>JBBSMD010000250.1:0-2294 GCA_038233355.1 Propionibacteriales bacterium | reverse complement strand
GTGTCGCGGGCGGCGCCGTGCACCTGTGGCACACAGCGCAGCGAGTAGGCGTCTTGCACGCGGGTGCACTCCGGGCCGCGGTGACTGGCCATGATGGCGCTGTCGGCGAGCAGGGCGCGCAGGTTGGTCGCCGAGTCGGCCTGGCCGGGGTGCGGCCGCAGTGCCTGCAGGTCGGCGGCGAAGACCGCGTCGGTGCCCAGCAGCGCCTCGACGCTCATCGCCGCCGCCACGTCGGCGGTGCGCAGCAGCAGGCGCAGGTCGTGTCCGGCGAGCACCAGCATGCCGAGCATGCCGTCGGTGCCGTTGACGAGGGCGAGACCCTCCTTCTCGGCCAGCTCGACCGGGGCCAGCCCGGCCTCGCGCAGCGCGGCCTTGGCTGCCACCAGGTCGCCGGACGCGTTGCGCACCCGACCTTCGCCGATCAGCGCCAGTGCGACCGCGGCCAGCGGGGCCAGGTCGCCGGAGCAGCCGAGCGAGCCGTGCTCGTGCACGACCGGGGTGAGGCCCGCCGACAGCATCGCCGCGTACGCCTGCGCGGTCTCCAGCCGCACCCCCGTGCGCCCGGTGGCCAGGGTCGACAGCCGCAGCAGCATCAGCGCTCGCACGACCTCGCGCTCGACCTCGGCGCCCGACCCGGCGGCGTGCGAGCGGATCAGGCTCCGCTGCAGGTGGGCGCGCATGTGCGGCGGGATGTGGCGGGTCGCCAGGGCACCAAAGCCGGTCGAGACCCCGTAGTGCGCCCGCTCGTCGTCGGCGAGCGCCTCGATCACCGCTCGGCTGCGCTCGATCGCGGTCCGGGCGTCGTCGGTGAGCTCGACCGGGGCGCCGTACCGGGCCACGCGTACCACGTCCTCGGGTTCCACCGGGCCGACGCCGACCGGTACCGTCCGGGTCTGCTGCACGAAGTTCATGCCGCCATCACACCGGTCGCGGGGTCGGTCCGGAAGACGGGTGGGTGGCATTGTGTCTGGGATGCCAGACAAGCCGGCACGTCGCGGCAGTCGGGTGCCCGCTTGGCGAGCACACCCCAGCAGCCGGGTGCCCGCCGCCGAGCAGGCCCTCGCGGTGCTGCGTCACCTTGCCCGCCAGGCACGCCCTGTCTCCGCAGCGGCGCTGGCCCGCGACCTCGGCCTGCCTCGCTCTACGACGTACCACCTGCTGGCCGTGCTGGCGCGCGAGGGGTTCGTCGTGCACCTGCCCGAGGAGCGCCGCTACGGCCTCGGGGTCGCCGCCTTCGAGATCGGCACCGCCTACGTTCACCAGGAGCCGCTCGCCAGGTTGGCCCGTCCGCTGCTCGCCCGCTTGGTCGACGGCGTGGGACACTCCGCGCACCTGGCGGTGCTGCACGGGCGCGAGGTGCTGTACGTGGTGGAGGAGCGCGCTCCCGGCCGGCCCCCGCTGGTCACCGACGTGGGCGTGCGGCTGCCCGCGCAGCTGACTGCCAGTGGTCGCGCTGTGCTGGCCGACCTGTCGGCGGCGCAGGTGCGAGCGCTGTTCCCCTCGGCGACTGCCTTCGTCGACCGGCACGGCGCCGGTCCGACGTCGCTGTCGGCCCTGCGCCGGCTGCTCACCGACGTACGCCGCGACGGGTACGCCCGCGAGGGCGGCGAGGTTACTCCCGGCTTCGCCTCCGTCGCGGCGGCTGCGCACGACCACACCGGGCACCCGGTCGCCGGGGTCGCCGTGACGTTTCCAGCCGAGGGTGTGGCGGCAGAGCAGCGCACGCTCCTGGCCGGTGCGGTCACGGCCACCGCGGGCGAGCTGACCCGGCGCCTGGGCGGCCGCCGGCCGGGCGAGCCGACCCGGCGCCTGGGCGGGCACGCCCCCTGAGCGGGCGCGTGCGTCACCCCCGAGCGGCGCGGGGGTCGCGCAGGCGCGTTGGCGCCCACCGATCAGGTCGCGTCGAACCGTGTCGTTGCCGCACCGTGGACGGCGCAGTCGATCCGGTCGAGGAAGCGCTGCTCCATGACCGGCGGGTGGTCGAGCGCGTACCAGCCAACCTCGGTGGACTCGTCGTCGCCGACCCGGGCGTCCCCGCTCACGTAGCGGCAGGCGAAGGTCAGGTCGAGGTACTGGGCGCGGTCGCCGTTGACGTGCACCGTCTCCGGCTCGGTGTGCACCCAGGCCAGCCGCTCCACCACGGCGGTGACCCTCGTCTCCTCGCGCACCTCCCGCACGGCCGCGGCGGCCGGCTGCTCGTCGGGCTCGACGATGCCGGTCACCGGGGTCCACGCCCCGTTGTCGCTGCGCCGGCACAGCAACACTCGGTGGTCGTCACGCACCACCACGGCGGT
>JBBSMD010000249.1:0-2327 GCA_038233355.1 Propionibacteriales bacterium | reverse complement strand
TGCACGAGGCTCACCGGTCGGTCCCGGTGGTCGTAGGCGTCCAGGACCCGCAGCCATCCCGGCGGGATCGCCTCGGGGCGCACGAGGTCCACGAGCGCGCACTCGGGGTCGTCCTCCACCCACAGCTGCACCATGCCCGGTCCGAACGGGCCGTCGCCGAAGACGGTGGGGGGCAGCACGGGCCAGTCCAGCAGGCGGGCCACCTCGTACGTGGCGACCTCCCGGGCCGCGAGGGTGCCGTCGGGGAAGTCCCACAACGGCCGCTCCCCGCGTACCGGCTTGTACACGCACTCGAGCGTGACCCCGTCGAGCTCGGCCAGCGCCAAGAAGGTGGCGTTGGAGGCCGAGGCGAGACGCCCCTGCAGGTGCAGGCGGCCCGCAGCGAGAACGGCCTCGACGGTGGCGCGTTCGAGGCGCTCGGCGGCACGCAGGTCGTACGGCCGCGGCTCGCGGACCGGATCGGCGGGGGCGGGCACCGGCAGTCCCCTCAGCTGCGCGCGACCCGCAGGTAGCCGTTGGCGCGCGGACACAGGTGCCCCGACGGCTCCATCGGTCCACCGCAGAAGGGGCACTGTGCCCGCCCGGCCGACACCACCAGCTGGGCCCGGCGGGCGAACCCGCGGGCCACCGCCGGGCGGAGGTGGACGATCACGGCCTCGTCGGCGGTGATCTGCTCGGACTCGCTGTCGGGATCCTCGGCTCCGGACTCACCGGTGGCCTCGGCCGCCTCGTCGGCGCTGGTGCCGCCGGACTCCTCGCCCTCGTCGGTGACCGAAAACGCCTCGACCACCACGACGCCTTGCGCGCCGTCCCACGACAAGGTCATGGCCCCGACCCGAAACTCCTCCTCGATCGGCTGGTCGAGCGGCGCGGTGTCGTCCAGCGGTTCGGCGCGAAGCCCGAAGGTCTCGTCGGAACCCGCGTCGGCGGCCACCTGCTTGAGCAGCACCTCGATGCGCTCGGCGAGCACCTGCACCTGCTGCTTCTCCAAGGCGACGGAGGTGAGCCGGGCACCAGCACGTGCCTGCAGGAAGAACGTCCGCTCCCCCGGTGCGCCGACGGTGCCGGCGATGAACCGCTCGGGCGGGTCGTAGCGATGGATGAGCATGCGAGCACGGTACGGGAGCAGGCGGTCCCACTCACGAACCACCGCCCACCACGGCGTCGCCGTCGTCGCCGTCGACACCGCGGCGACGACGTCGGCGCCGGCGAGCCGGCGGGCGCAGACCCGACAGGTCGCCACCGGTGTCGTTGACGCAGACCACGAACGGCCGGTGCTCGGTGTAACGCACGACACAGACCGACCCGGGCGCCACCATGATCCGCTGGAAGCCGTCGAGGTGCAGACCGAGCGCATCAGCGACGACGGCCTTGATGACGTCCCCGTGACTGACCCCGGCCCACACCGCGTCGGCGCCCCGCTCGGAGGTGACCTGGTGGTCGTGCCGCCGGGCGGCGCCGACGGCGCGGTTCATCATGTCGGCCATCGCCTCCCCGTCCGGAAAGGTGACGGCGCTCGGATGGGACTGGACGCGGCGCCACAACGGCTCCTTGGCGAGCTCCTTCAGCGGCCGACCGGTCCAGGCGCCGTAGCCGCACTCGACGAACCCGGAGTCACGCACCAGCGGTGGCGGTTCTGCCTGCTCGCCGGCCACCGCACGCGCGGTCTGCACGGTGCGCTGCAGCGGGCTCGTCACCAGCCGCGCCAGTGGCAGCACGGCCAGCCGTCGTGCCACTGCGGCCGCCTGTTCGCGCCCCAGCGCGTCGAGTCCGACGCCGGCCCCACGCCCGGCCAGGAGACCGTCGGCGTTGGCCGCGGTGCGCCCGTGCCGGACGAGGATCATCGTGGCCACGCCGGCACCCTAACCGGCGACGCCGGGCTCACCGGCAGGCACAATGGCCGATCGTGAGGTCACGGTGATCGTCGACTGCGCGGTGTACCGCGAGGGTGAGCGGCTGCCCGCCGCCGACGGTCGGCTCGACCTGGCGGCGACGACGGCACGGCTGACCGGCGACGACTTCGTCTGGCTCGGCCTGCACGAGCCCTCGGCCACCGAGCTCAGCGAGGTCGCCGCTGCCCTCGACCTGCACCCGCTGGCGGTCGAGGACGCGATCCATGCTCACCAGCGGCCCAAGGTCGAGCACTACGGCGACGACCGGTTCGTGGTGCTCAAGACGCTGTGGTACGTCGAGGCGCACGACGCGGTCGAGACCGGCGAGATCTCGGTGTTCTTGTCCGACCGGTACATCGTCACCGTGCGGCACGGTGCCGGAGCGCCGCTCGAGCACGTACGGCGCCGGGCCGAGGCCGAGCAGGCCATGCTGGG
>JBBSMD010000248.1:0-2398 GCA_038233355.1 Propionibacteriales bacterium | reverse complement strand
CGGCGCGGGCTCCACCGGCGCGGGCTCGGGAGGCTCCGATGACAGCTCGGGCGGCGAGGAGCGCCAGGACCGCCCAGCCCGCACCGACCGCACGCACACTGGACCCGCAGGTGGGGCCGGCAGCGGGACGGACCCGTCGGTCGACCCGTAGGGGCGAGCCGCCCCGCACCCAGCGTCCACACCCACACCGGACCCGTCGGTGGATCCGACCCAGCGCTCACTCCCGCAAGGGCAGCGGCGGGGGCGTACCACCGAACTCCGGGCACAGCGCCTGATGGTCACACCAGTCGCACAGCCGTGACCGGTGTGGGCGCCAGTCACCGGAGCGGGTGGCCCTGTCGATCGCGGCCCACAATGCCTCCACCTTGCGCTCGGTCGCTAGCAGGTCGGCCTCGTCGGGCACGTAGCGCAGCACCTCGCCACTGCCGAGGTACATCAGCTGCAGCAGCGCCGGAATCTCCTTCCGCGTACGCCACAGCACGAGCGCGTAGAACCGCATCTGGAACAGCGCCTTGGCCTCGAACACCTCACTCGGGGCCCGGCCGGTCTTGTAGTCGACCACGCGCACCGCGCCCGCCGGGTTGACGTCGACGCGGTCGACGTAGCCGCGCAGCAGCAGCTTGGAGTCGAGCAGGTGCTCGACGTAGAGCTCGCGCTCGGCCGGCTCCAGCCGGGTCGGGTCCTCCAGCCCGAAGTAGGTGGCCAACAGGGCCTCGCACTCGGCGAGCCAGACGGCACGGTCGACTCGGCCCTCGCCCTGGCTCCCGCCTGCGTCTTCGAACATCGTGGACAGCTCGGGCTCCGCCTCGATCAGCCGATCCAGGATCGGTCGCAGCATGGTGCGAGCCTCGCTGAGGGTGCGACCGGCCGCCGGCAGGTCGTAGAGGCGCTCGAGCACGCTGTGCACGAGCGTGCCGCGCGCGGCGGCCGGGCTGGGAGCCTCGTCGAGATGGTCGATGGTGCGGAAGCGGTAGAGCAGGGGACAGGCCATGAAGTCGGCGGCGCGGCTGGGGGAGAGGCTGCCGACCACGTCGACACCGTCGACAACCGTGCGTGGCGGCTCGGTCTCCGTCGGGTCGTACAGCTGATCGGTAGGCATGCTCCGCAGGCTAAATCACCCCACCGACAAGACTCGGCAGGACTGGCCACCAGGGCGAGACGACGGCTGCGCAACGTCGGTCGAGGCGACTCGGCTCGGCATCGGACCGGACCCGCGGGGATCGGCCAGTAGCGTGTGGACGTGAGCGAGACCACCGGCGGTGAGCGTCCGACGCGCGAGCCGGGCACGCTGCGGGTGGGCTCCATAGCCGGCGTCGGGGTCTACGTACGGCTGTCGTGGCTGCTCGTCGCGGCGCTCATCGCGGTCGTGGTCGCCCCCCGCATCGAGCTCGTCGCTCCGGGCCTTGGTGCGCTGACCTACGTGGCGGGCCTGGCGTTCGCCGTCCTGCTCTACCTCTCGGTGCTGTTGCACGAGGTGTCGCACGCGCTGATGGCCCGGACACTCGGCATGCAGGTGCGGTCGGTGACGCTGCACTTCCTGGGCGGCCACACCGAGATCGCAGGACAGATGCGACGCCCGCGCGACGAGTTCGCGGTGTCGGTGGTCGGTCCGCTCACCTCGCTGGCGCTCTCCGCGGTCGCCTTCGCCGTCAGGGCGCTCTTGCCGCCGGGTCTGCTCGACCTCGCCGCGGAGATGCTGGCACTGGCCAACCTGGTAGTAGGCATCCTCAACCTCGTACCCGGCTTGCCGCTGGACGGCGGACGGGTGCTGCGCTCGCTCGTGTGGGCACTGAGCGGCCGTCCACACCTCGCGACCTCGGTAGCTGCCTGGTGCGGCCGGGGAGTGGCAGTGCTCGTGCTGACCTATCCCTTCGTACTCGCCCGGATGGACGGCCGGAGCGTCGCCGTCGTCGACCTGCTGCTCGCAGTCGTGCTCGCCTCGTTCTTGTGGACCGCAGCCACCCAGTCACTGCTGCATGCACGCGCGATGAGCCGCATCCCCGATGTGAGCGCGAGGTCACTGGCCCGGCGCGCCCTGGGACTGCCCGCGGAAGTACCGCTGAGCGAGGCCGTACGCCGGGCCCGAGCGGTCAACGCGGACGCCCTCGTCGTGCTCGACGAAAGCGGCTCGCCGTCGGGCCTCGTCAGCGAGCTGGCGCTGCTCGCGACACCGGAAGAGCGGCGACCCTGGGTGGCGACCGGGTCGGTGTCCCGCCGGCTCGAGCCGGGCACGACATTGCCGGCCGACCTGTCCGGTGAGCAGCTGGTGCAGGCGCTGCAGCAGACCCCGGCCGCGGAGTATCTCCTGGTGGAACCCGACGGCTCGGTGCTCGGTGTCCTGTCCACCAAGGACGTGACCACGGCGTTCGCCCGCGGCTGAGCCGTAGTTCGCGGTGCG
>JBBSMD010000247.1:0-2465 GCA_038233355.1 Propionibacteriales bacterium | reverse complement strand
GGGGCGGGAAAGCCACCTGGCGTCACGTCGGACGGGGTGCGGGTGTGCCACGGGGACGACCGGCTTGGTTGTCCTGGGACGACCACGGACCATGGAGCGGTGCTCTCCTCGTTGGCTCCCGCTCGCCGCCGCCTGCTGCTCGCAGTCTTGGCCGTGGCCCTGGTCGCGATCGTGGTGGGTGTCGCGCTCGGTGTGCTCGCTCGGGCACCGGCCGTCGTGCCGGTGGCGCAGGACGAGCCAGGGCCGGTGCTGCTGGTGCCCGGGTACGGCGGCAACACCAGTGAAGTGGACAAGCTGGCCGCCACCTTACGGGCGCAGGGTCGCGACGTGACGGTCGTGGCCATGCCCGACAACGGCACCGGCGACCTACGTCGGCAGGCGCAGGTGCTCGACGCCGCCGCCCGAGCGGCCGCGGAGCGTACGGGTGCCGACAGTGTCGACGTGGTCGGGCACTCGGCCGGTGGCGTGGTCGCTCGGTTGTGGGTGCGGGAGGAGGGCGGCGACGCCCTGGCCCGGCGGGTGGTCACGCTGGGATCACCGCACCACGGCACCACGATCGCGGCGCTGGCCTCCGACTTCACCGCAGACGGGTGCCCGGCGGGTTGTCGACAGCTCGCCCCCGACAGCGGGCTGCTGCGACGCCTCAACGCCGGCGACGAGACGCCGAGGGGACCGGTGTTCGTGTCGATCTGGACCACCGTCGACGACGTCGTGACCCCGCCGGCCTCCGCCCGGCTCGACGGCGCGCTCGACCTGCCGGTGCAGTCGGTGTGTCCCGACTCGGTCGTGCCGCACGGACTGCTGCCCAGCGACCCGCAGGTGCAGGCGCTCATCGTGGCCGAGCTCGGCCCGGGTGAGGCGACCACGCCCACTCGCTGCCCCGCGGTCGCCGCGGCACCCTAGGAGCGCCCGGGTCACTCAGCTGGTGATGTCCTTGGTGGTGAAGTTCGCCCACGCCGCTCCCAGGAACACCGCCACGTAAGCGCCCTGCTGCAGCAGGCCGCGCAGCACGTCACGCCACAGGATCGGGTCGCGGAACAGGTCGACGAACGCCAGCCAGTAGCGGGTCGGCAGGTACGGGCGCAGCGAATCGGCGGCGTCGAGGGTGAGCAGCAGCGTCGAGGCGATGAGGAACGCCATCGCGCCCAGGGCCGCCGACAGCGGTGAGTCGGTCGTCGTGGACAGGAACAGCGCGATCGAGGCCACGCCCAGCATCGAGGCCACGACGTATCCGATCGCCAGACCGGTGCGCTGCAGCACCTGCTCGGGGGTGAGCGAGGTGCCGGAGACGCTGGCCACGGCGCCCGGCTGGTCACCGAGCAGCACGTTGCCGGTGAGGTAGGCGGTGCCGGCCACAACGAGCACGGCGAGCAGGACGAAGACCACCACCGACACGAGCTTGGCCACCAGCAACCGGCTGCGGCTGACCGGGCGCGCCAGCAGGTAACGCAGCGTGCCGGTCTGTGCCTCGCCGGAGACCGAGTCGCCCGCGACGACCGCGACGGCGATCGGCAGGAACAGCGGCAGGACCATCGCCAGGGCCGCGAGCGGGAACAGTGTGCCGTCGGTCAGCACCGCGGAGAGGAACGCCGGCCCCGACCCGGGTCGTGGCCCGAGGTCGGTCAGCGCGAGCAGCACCGCGACGAGCGTCGGCAGGGCGTCGAGCAGCAGGATCGTCACCCACGTTCGCGGGCGGCGCAGCAGCTTGCGCAGCTCGACCCGGATCACCGTACGACCCCGTCCGGGTCGGTCGCCTCCAGCACGACCCGCTCCAGGGTGCGCCGCTCGGGGGCGAGCTCGGCGACGCGTACCCCGGCTGTCACCAGCTCGGCGTTGAGGCGGGCGGTGTCGGCCCCGACCACCACCAGGTGGGCACCGGAGCGCCGCACGACCCGGGGGCCGAGCAGGCTCATCGCCCGGCCGGGGTCGGGGGTGCTGAGCGCCGTACGTCCGGTGGGCGCCTGGAGCCGGCTGAGCTCGTCCTGCACCACCAGGCGGCCCCGGTCCAGCACCCCGACCCGGGTCGCCATCTGCTCCACCTCGGCCAGCAGGTGGCTGGACACGAAGATCGTGGTGCCTTGGGCGTTCAGGTTCAGCAACAGCTCGCGGATCTCGCGAATGCCTTGCGGGTCCAGCCCGTTGGTCGGCTCGTCGAGCACCAGCAGCTCGGGCTGGCGCAGCAGGGCGCCGGCCAGGCCGAGTCGCTGACGCATGCCGAGGGAGTACTGCCGTACCGGTCGGCGCCCGACCTGGCCGAGACCGACCTGCTCGAGGGCCGCGGCGACCCTGCTGCGGCGGCCAACGCCACCGGCCCGCCCGGCGGGTCCACTGGCGTCGAGCAGGTGCAGGTTCTCCCGGCCCGACAGGTGCCCGTACGCGGCGGGGTTCTCGATCAGGGCGCCGACGCGAGGAAGTGCCTGTCGTGCCGCGCGGGGGACGGCGCGGCCCAGCACCTCGGCCCGCCC
>JBBSMD010000246.1:0-2484 GCA_038233355.1 Propionibacteriales bacterium | reverse complement strand
CGCGACACGTGCCGGCTTGTCGGACGCGAGCTGTACGTCGACTACGGCGACAGCGTGCACGCCAGCAAGCTGACGCCGGCGCTGTTCGAGCGACGGCTCGGCGTGAGCGGCACGGCCCGCAACTGGCGGACCGTCGAGGCCCTGGCCCGGCTCTGCGCCACCTGACCGGCGCCGCCGGAGTGCCGCGGTGCCGTCGCTAGGGTGCGCGGGTGCGCATCGCGAGGTTCACCAGCGGCGACGACGAGCCGCGGTTCGGCCTGATCGGCACCGACGAGGGGAGGGAGGTCCTCGCCGTGCTCACCGGTGAGCCGCTGTACGTCGGGTTCGACCTCACCGGGGAGAAGGTGCCGCTCGACGAGGTACGCCTGCTGGCCCCGGTCATCCCGCGCAGCAAGGTGGTGGGCATCGGGCGCAACTACGCCGAGCACGCCGCCGAGCTCGAGCACGACGTACCCGCCGAGCCGCTGGTGTTCCTCAAGCCCAACACCAGCGTCACCGGTCCCGACGACGTCATCATCTATCCGCCGCAGACGCAGGAGCTGCACCACGAGGGTGAGCTGGCGGTCGTCATCGGCCGCATCTGCCGTGACGTGGACGCTGGCGACGTCGCCAAGGTCGTGCACGGCTACACCGTCGCCAACGACGTCACCGCCCGCGACCTGCAACGCCGTGACGACCAGTGGGCGCGGGCCAAGGGCTTCGACTCGTTCTGCCCGCTCGGGCCGTGGATCGAGACCGACCTCGACGTGTCCGACCTGCGGGTGCGCACCCTGGTCGGCGACGAGGTCCGTCAGGACGGACGTACGGCGCAGATGATCTTCCCCGTGCCGACCCTGGTGTCCTACGTGTCGAGCTTCATGACCCTCCTGCCCGGTGACGTCCTGCTCACCGGCACCCCCGCGGGAGTCGGTCCCTTGCGGGTGGGGGACACCGTCTCCGTCACCGTCGAGGGCATCGGCACGCTCTCCAACCGGGTCGTGGCGCCATGAGCGTCGCGGGCAGCGACGTCAGGGTCCGCTTCTGCCCGTCCCCGACCGGCAACCTGCACGTGGGCAACGTGCGGACGGCGCTGTTCAACTGGGCGTACGCGCGCCACACCGGGGGCACGTTCGTCTTCCGGGTGGAAGACACCGACGCGGCTCGCGACTCCGAGGAGTCCTACGCCGGGCTCCTCGACTCGTTGCGCTGGCTCGGTCTCGACTGGGACGAGGGCCCCGAGGTGGGCGGCGCGCACGGGCCGTACCGGCAGAGCGAGCGCCGCGATCTGTACGCCGACGTCGCCGCCCGGCTGCGCGAGGCGGGCCGTGCCTACGACTGCTACTGCTCGCAGGCCGAGCTCGACGAGCGCCGCGACGCGGCCCGGGTCGCCGGTCGGCCGAGCGGGTACGACGGCCACTGCCGCTACCTGACCGGCGACCAGGTGCGCGACTACCGCGCGCAAGGACGGCGACCGGTGCTGCGCTTCCGCATGCCGGGCACGCCGGTCGCGTTCACCGACCTGGTCCGCGGAGAGATCACGTTCGACCCCGAGCACGTGCCCGACTACGTGCTGGTGCGCGCCAGCGGCGACCCGCTCTACCCGCTCACCAACCCGGTCGACGACGCCACCATGGGCATCACCCACGTGTTGCGCGGCGAGGATCTGCTCAGCTCCACGCCCCGTCAGATCCCGCTGCACGAGGCCATGGCCGAGCTCGGCATCGGCGCGGGCGCCGTCCCCGCGTACGGCCACCTGCCGTTCGTCATGGGGCCGGGCAACCGCAAGTTGTCCAAGCGCGACCCCGGTGGGGGACTGCTGACGTACCGCGACCGCGGCTTCCTGCCCGAGGGGCTGCTCAACTACCTGGCGTTGCTGGGCTGGTCGATCGGCGGCGACCGGGAGGTGTTCTCGCTCGCCGAGATGGCCGCGGCATTCGACGTCACCCGCGTCAACCCCAACCCCGCACAGTTCGACCTGAAGAAGTGCGAGGCGATCAACGGGGTGCACCTGCGTGAGCTGAGCGTCGACGACCTGGCCGAGCGGCTGGTGCCGTACCTGCAGACCGCCGGCGTGCTCGGCGAGCGGGTCGCTGAGCCGGAGCGTGCCCTGCTGCGCGCTGCCACGCCGCTGGTGCAGGAGCGACTCGGTGTCCTGTCCGAGGCCGGACCCATGCTCGGGTTCTTGTTCGTCGAGGGCACCGTCGACATCGACGAGGCCAGCGCCGGGGTGTTCGCCGGGGCCGGGCAGCAGACGCTTCGTACGGCTCGAGAGGCGCTCGCCGAGGTGTCCGACTGGGACACCGCCTCCATCGAGCAGGCGCTGCGCGGCGCCCTCGTCGACGGGCTGGGCCTCAAACCTCGGCACGCGTTCGGACCGGTCCGGGTCGCGGTCACCGGCCGCAGGGTTTCGCCGCCGCTCTTCGAGTCGCTCGAGCTGCTCGGCCGCGACCGCTCGCTGTCCCGGCTCGACGCCGCCCTCGGCAGTTGACGGCGCACTCGCCGTGG
>JBBSMD010000245.1:0-2490 GCA_038233355.1 Propionibacteriales bacterium | reverse complement strand
GGTGGCCAGCAGCACCAGCAGCGCCAACGACATCAGCTCGACCAGCCCGAACGCCGGGGCCCAGCCGAGCCCGGAGGCGACCGCGGCGAGCAGCAGCAGCTGGCCGAGCTCGACCATGAGCACGGCACCGACCTTGCCCGCGAGCAGGCCCGCCCGTGGCAGGGGAGTGGCGCCGAGCCGCTTGAGTACGCCGTACCGACGCTCGAAGCCGGTGGCGATCGCGAGGGAGGTGAACGACGTGGACAGCACGGCCAGCGCGAGCACGCCGGGGGTGAGCACGTCGATGCGCCGCCCGGGCCCCAGGTCGAGCAGTCCACCCGACTCCTGGCCGCCGACCAGCACCAGCAGCGGGATGACGAGCGCCAGTACCAGCTGTTCGCCGTTGCGCAGGAGCAGACGGGCCTCCAGCGCGGCCTGAGCGCGGACCATCGAGGTGAGGGGTGCTGCCCCCGGCCGCGGGGTGAGGTCGAGGGCGCTCATGTAGGCAGCCCCCGCCCGGTGACGTCGAGGGTGCTCACGGACGCAGCCCCCTCCCGGTGAGATCGAGGAACACGTCCTCGAGCGTGCGCCTCTCGACCGCGAGCGTGCCGGTCAGCACACCGTGCGCGGCGCACCAGGCGGTCAGGGTCGCCAGCAACCCAGGGTCGACAGTTCCGCGCACCAGGTACGCCCCCGGCGACTCCTCGGTGACGACGCAGCCGGCCGGCAACGCGTTGACCAGGCCCGCCACGTCGAGCCCCGAGCGTGCGGTGAAGCGGATCGTGTTCTCTGCGCCGGCGGCGGTGAGCTCGGCCGGGCTGCCGGAGGCGATGAGGCGACCGGCATCGATCACGTGCACGGTGTCGGCCAGCCGCTCGGCCTCGTCCATGAAGTGGGTGGTCAGCACGACAGTGACGCCGCTGTCGCGCAGCTCGTCGACGAGCGTCCAGGTGGCCCGCCGGGCCTGCGGGTCGAGCCCCGCGGTCGGCTCGTCGAGGAAGACCAGGTCGGGCCGCCCGACGACGGCCATGGCGAGCCCGAGGCGCTGCTGCTGGCCGCCGGACAGGCGCCGGTACGGCGTGCGCCCGCACCCGCCCAGGCCGAGCCGCTCGACCAGCGCGGAGACGTCGAGGGGGTGGGCGTGCAGGGCGGCGACGTGCCGCAGCATCTCCTCCGCCCGTACGCCGGACCACGCGCCACCCTGCTGCAGCATCACCCCGACGCGTGGCCGCAGGGCGCGTGCGTCGCGTACCGGGTCCAGCCCGAGCACCCGGACGCGGCCCAGCTGCGGACGGCGGTAGCCCTCGCAGGTCTCGATCGTCGTCGTCTTGCCGGCGCCGTTCGGTCCGAGGACGGCGGTCACCGACCCGGCCGCCACGCTCAGCGAGAGGCCGTCGACGGCGGTGACGCTCCCGTAGCGCATGCCCAGGTCGACGACCTCGACCGCAAGGGTGTCCACAGCGTCAGTGTAGGAATCGCCTACGGGCGGCGTCCGGCGTGGTTCAGGTCCCGCTCGATGTCGCGTCCGTGGCGCGTGGTGCGGCCTCCGCCCGGCTCAGCGGCGGCGCTGGTCCAACACCGCCACGCCGAGGGCTGCGGCCAGCAGCGCCACCGAGCAGCCCAGCGACACCTGCAGCGCAGCTGTCGCGTCGTTCGCGCCCAGCGCCAGCCGGTACGCGGTGACCAGCACCGCCGCCCCGAGGGCGCTCCCGATCCGTTGCCCGGTCTGCAAGGCGGCTCCGGCGGCGCCGCCCATCGCGGGTGGGACCTCGGCCAGTGAGAGCGTCAGGTTGGGCGCGACCACGGCGCCGCCGCCGAGCCCGGCCACCAGCAGGGGGAGTGTCAGCAGCGGCCAGGAGAGGTCGTCGACCCGACCCGGCAGCAACAGCAGGAGGGCGAGGATCCCGGTGATCATCACCCCGATGGCGAAGATGGTGATCTTGCGCCCGATCCGAGACACCAGCCGGCCGGCGTACTGCGCGGACACCGTCGTGCCGAGCGCGAACGGTGTGAGGAGCAAGCCGGTCTGCAGCGCCGAGTAGCCGGCCGCCTGCTGCAGGAAGATCGACAGCACCAGAAACACACCGGTGAACCCGCTGAAGTAGAGGGTGCCGAGTGCGGTACCGGCGGCATAGCCGGGAGTGCGGCGCAGCAGCCCGACGTCGAGCAGCGGCGCCCGACCGCGGGTGACGAGGCGGTGCTCCCAGCGGGCGAAGGCATAGGCGAGGACCGGGGCGGCGAGCACGAGCAGGAGGAAGGGCCCGGCGCCACTCATCGCCTCCACCAGGGGGAGCAGCACGCACAGCACCACACCGCCCAGCAGGAGGGCGCCGACGGGATCCAGCTGGACGTCGGACGAGCGCTCGCGGATGCTCGTGGCCGAGCGGGGGACGCGCAACCACACGAAGGCGAAGGCGAAGATCCCGATCGGTACGTTGACCAGGAAGATGTAGCGCCAGCCGTGCTCGGGTCCCACCAGCGAGATGATGCCGCCGCCCAGGATCGGTCCGG
>JBBSMD010000244.1:0-2504 GCA_038233355.1 Propionibacteriales bacterium | reverse complement strand
GGTGGGCCCCGTGGGACTCGAACCCACAACCCGCGGATTAAAAGTCCGCTGCTCTGCCAATTGAGCTAGAGGCCCCGGCGGGCGCACGGTCAGACGGTGCCGCTCACCTGCTGCTCGATGCGCTCGAGAGTGCGTTTCATGTTCTCCTCGGTCCGAGCCGGGAACGAGGTGCGCTTCATGACGGCTCGCGCCGGCTCTCGCGAGATGTCCCAGGTCTCACGTACGCGTGTCGCGTCACCCGACGGTGTCAGCTCGTAGCGCCAGATCCGCCCGCCGGCCAGTGTGCCGAGCGGCCCCGACACGGTGGTCTGCCAGGCGATGAGCCGGTCCCGCTCGTACTCCACCACGGTGTTCACCGTCGAGTACGGCAAACCCAGCCGCATCGACATGCCGAAACGCGAGCCCAGCAGCAAGGGCTCGCCACCGCCGGAGTGTGCTCGCTGCACGGTCCCCGAACCGTCCAGTACCGGATGGTTAGCGGCATCGGCCAGCAGGGCGAAGATCACGGACGGCTCGGCCGGAATGGTCCGCTCGGCGCTCAGCGTCGTGCCGTCCATGAGGTTCTTCCCGTCGCGGTCGCGCGGTGAGGTGTCCTGCCGCATCAGGCGACCCTAGACGGCCCGTCGTCGGGACGTACCGCGGCCTCCGAGCCGGCGACCGGGGTGAACGTCAGGCGAACTCCGGGCCGCACCGGCGACAGGTCGAGGCGCCACGGGCACAGTGGAGGCCACAGCCGCTCGCCGAGGAGATGCCGTGCCCCAGGACTCGCACCGCGACAAGGTCGTCGACGAGGTCACCGACAAGGTGGTCCAGCGCCAGGGCGTCGACGAGGACGAGAGCCAGGTGCGCAACCGGGCCGAGGACGCGGTCGACGAGCTCATCGACGCCCCGGTGCAGACGTTCACCCCACTGCTGGCGGAGAACGCCGTCCTGAGCGACATCCACGCCGCCGAGCCTGATCACGCCGCCGAGCACGCCGCCGATTCCAGCGCCGATGACACCGCTGAGCGGGGGCCGGACGAGCCGGCGCGTGCCGCCGTCGACTCCTGACCGGACTCGCCCGTCCCGCTGAATCACCGCGGCACTCGTCGTGCCGCATGCACTCACTCAGAGTGGGTATATGGTGACAATACGTCTCATCGGTCCCTCCGGGTCTTCCCGCCGGGAGCAGCACTTCGAGGGAGCAGTACGTGTCCAGGACAGCGCACCCGCGACGACCGGTCTCCATCGCGTTGGCGGCCACACTGGTCGTCCTCGTGGTCGCGTCGCCCGCCCCACCAGCAGCCGCCGACGACCCGCCGTTCGTCGGTTGGTCTGCGGCCTTGCCGCCGCTCGCCTCCCACTACGACCCGTCCAGCTCCAACGCCTGCGTCGCCGGCCGGGTGTCGTGCGTGACGAAGACGGTCCGCACGATGCGCACCCGGTTCGAGCCGCTCGCCAAGAGCTGTGACCACGACGCCGTGTTCGCGCTGGCCTACCTGCGCACCACGGAGACCTACCTCGAGGCGACCCGCACCGACGGCTTCTTCGTTGACCCCGCGTTCGTCAACCACGAGGACGTCGCCTTCGCGCAGATGTACTTTCGCGCGTACGACAGCTGGGCCGACGGGCGGGTCGCGTACGTACCACCGGCCTGGCGGGTGGCGCTGGAGGCAGCAGATAAGCGCCGGGTCAGCGGGACCGGCAGCCTCCTGCTCGGGATAAACGCGCACGTCAACCGCGACCTGCCCTTCGTGCTGGCCGTCACCGGGCTGGTGGCGCCGGACGGCACCAGCCGCAAGGCCGACCACGACCAGATCAACGTCATGCTCAACCATGTCGTGCAGCCGCTCATCGACGAGGAGGCGGCTCGCTTCGATCCCGACATCGCCACGGTCTCGACGCCGTACGGCGCGGGCTACACCGGCCTGCTTCAGCTGCTCGTCGCCTGGCGCGAGGCCGCCTGGCGGCAGGCCGAACGGTTGGTCGCGGCACCCGACGAGCACGCCCGAGACCTGGTGGCGCAGGAGATCGAGGACTACGCCGCGACCCAAGCGCGCGTCATCGTGGCGAACACCGCGTACCGCCCGCCGCTCACCTCCGCAGCCGCGCGAGACGACTACTGCGCCACCCACGCAAGCTCCTGACCTGCGGAGGGAGTGGGGCAAGATGAACCCGCTCGTCCACCGCGTCGAGTGGCCGGACGTGCTGCGGTTGGTCACGCGGGCCGGGCGCCAGGAGTCCCCGGTGGCGGATGTGGACCGGAACTGGGTGGGGCGCCTGCTCGGCGTCGGGTGGCTGGTCGGTGCTTTCGTCCTCCTGCTCGGGGCGGCAGACCTGCCGCACACCTCGACGATGATGTGGCTCGCCGGCTTCGTGGGCGTGGTCGGGGTGGCCCTCGCGTGGGGTTGGCCCGCGGTGGCGTCACCCCGCATGTTCGACGTAGTGCTGCTGGCCTCGACGAGCGCCACGGGTGCGGTCGCGCTCGGGCTGCCCGAGGCGCGCCAGACCATCGCGGCCTGCAT
>JBBSMD010000243.1:0-2527 GCA_038233355.1 Propionibacteriales bacterium | reverse complement strand
TGGCTCGACCGCGGCCTCGAGCCCGACGACCCACGAGTCCGTGAAGCCGCCGAGCGTGGCTTGGCCGAGGCCCGCGCCGAGCTCGGTCTGTAGGACCGGCGGTTCGCGAGTCGCGCCGGCCGCTTGCTAGCCTGTCCCGGCGCTCGGCGCGTCTGTTGTCGAGTCGGTCCCGCGTAGCTCAATTGGCAGAGCTCCCGACTGTTAATCGGGCGGTTACTGGTTCGAGTCCAGTCGCGGGAGCCAGCATCATCCCAGGTCAAGGCGCTCATCGCCCGGCAGAGAGCGACGACGTGCCACCTGCGTGCCATTCCGTACGGTTCGCCACCGAGCCATTCGGAGGCACGACCATGACCACGGTTCAGGACTACGAGTTCACCACAAGTGTGCGGCATGTCCTCCACCGAGGCCTCACGGGCTGCACGCAACCTCGAGGCGGGCGGGTTCGTGCCATGATGGGCGGCCGGGGCCACACGCACTTTGCCGACATCACCGGTAAAGCTCTGACCGCGGTCGGGCTCTGCCCCACCCCAGAGACGGTGCTAAAGCGGATGCTGGCCGCGCAGGAAGCCATCGCGGAGAACGCCGAGGCGCCGCAGGATGAGCGCACGCGTGCACGCAAGGTGCTCGACGGGTTGAGCGGCGCCCGGCGACAGGTGGCGTAGCGGTGGCTGCTGCGGCGATCAGTGGTCAACTCCCGTCCTGACTAAAACGCTACGCATGGTCACGCCGCCGTCGGGCATGAACCGTAACGCCTCAGCCGTAGTCCGGTGAGTGTCCCGACCAGCGTCGATGTTCGAGGAAGCCAGACTCGGCCTCGCCGAGCACCTGTGACCAGTCGTCGCGCCTCGGCGGCACACCCCACTCCGCAAGCAGTAGCCGCAGCACCGATTCGATGCTGACTCGCCCGGTGGGAAGGTGCATCCTGCGAGTGAGCGGTGAAACGTCACCGCTGACGTGCACGTGTGGGTAGCTGACGCCGGCCGCGGGATGCCAGTGCCACGACAGCACCTCGCCACGCTCGCCATCGAGGCGGTACTGGTAGGCGGTCGTCGAAACGTGCCAGCGTTCCTCGGTCCGGACAGCGGTTGTGTTGTGGACTAGGCGGTACTGCTGGCGCAACTGAAGGCGCACCGTCGGGAGCACCGTCGAGTTGAGCAGCAACGGGTTCTCCGACAGCGCCAGCGCTTCGGGTTCGCCACTAGGCGCGGCATACAACTGCGCGTCGGTAACGCACGAGAGGCAGCGGCGCAGCGGCGCGAGGAACGCCTCCCGCGCGGCGTCAGCCGTCCTGCCGGGCAAACGGCACCAGCATGACCAGGCCGAGTACATCCTCGTCGTCGAGGTCGAGCGTCCCGGCGTCGTAGCGGCATAGGAAGTCGTCGACACCGACCCCGAGCACCTGACGGGACTCACGGTCAACCAGCTCGCGGCCCTCGGCGCGGGTGAGTTGCTGCACCCCCGGCTCGGCTGTGATGGGAGACATCTGGTGCACCCCTTCCGGAACCCCGGTCCTGCCTGTTGACGACATTACAGCGGTGGGGTCCGACAGGACTACGAAAGCGCCGATCGGCCCGGCCGGCTAGCTGCTATCCCGCGGTGAGCCCGGTCGGGGCGGCCCGCCGGAGCCTCATCCGGCCGCCATCGCCCCCACGGCTACGCGAGTGAATCCGGCCGGCTTCTGCGATGTTGGGAGAAAGCCGTCATCGACCGTGCGGCGTGCCCGGCTGGCCTGGTGCCCCCGCTGCTCGCTGGCGGGCTCGGTAGGCCCGCACCTTGCGGCGGTTGCCGCAGCCGTACTCGCACCACATCCGCGAACGATTCTTCGACGCGTCGTAGTAGGCCCACTCGCACTCGTCGGAGGCGCAGACCTTCAGTCGCCACCACGTGCCGGCCGCGACGGCTTGGTGCATCGCGATGACGACGCGGGTCAGCGCTGCCTGCACGCCGTCCTTGGTGGGCACGAGCCGGCTCGCGTCGCCCGTCCAGTGCAGCGTGACCGGCAGCAGCACGAGCGTGGTGTCCAGCGCGGGGATGTCCTCGCTCGTCCCGTCGTGGTTGAGCTCGAGGGCACGGCGCAGACCCCGACGCAGCTCGTGCGCGACCGCCAGGTCGGCCTCGGTAGCACGGGTACGGACCGGGAGGAGCCCTGCTCGGTGCAGCCAGCCGGTCAGGTCGGCCCGCGTGGCCAGATCGTCGGTGCGGGTCTCGTGATCGGTGGTGTTGACGAAGTCGCGGACGACCGCGATGTCCGCTGGCGCGGCTGGTGTCGGCTGGTCACCGCTCACTCGCGCCGCAGGATCTGCGGCTCGGCTGATCCTGCTGGCTCCGTCGGCTGGATCGACACGACACCAGCACAACTGCTTTACCGGTTGCTACGACGACGACACCAGGCACCCTGATCGCCGTGGTCGGCGTCAGCCGCCGAAGGCGGTGGTGAACACCTCGAACGAGGCGGCCCGCACCACCCCGAGGCGCTGACCCACCTGGCGTGCCATGGAGTCGAGGAACTCCTCGGGGTCGAAGTCCT
>JBBSMD010000242.1:0-2528 GCA_038233355.1 Propionibacteriales bacterium | reverse complement strand
GACCACCGGTTGGCGGCCCTGGTCGCGCAGGGGCTCGCCGACGTCGAGTCGCTGCTGCTCGCCGACCCGGACGACCCGCAGGACGCCTTCGTGGCCGCCGGCAGCCCCTGGTTCCTCACCCTGTTCGGCCGCGACTCGCTGTGGGCCGCCCGGATGCTGCTGCCGCTGGGCACCGAGCTGGCCCGCGGCACGCTCACCACCCTGGCTCGCCGGCAGGGCACCCGCGTCGATCGCGCCACCGAAGAGCAGCCCGGCAAGATCCTGCACGAGGTACGCCCCGCACCGATCGACGTCGGCGGGGGCACCCGGCTGCCGGCGCGCTACTACGGCACCGTCGACGCCACCCCGCTGTGGGTGTGCCTGCTGGCGGAAGCGTGGCGGTGGGGGATGCCGGCCGAGGAGGTGGTCGCGCTCCTGCCGGCATGCGAGGCTGCCCTGGCCTGGCTGGTCGAGCACGGGGACAGCGGTGGCTTCGGTGGCTTGGTGGCGTACCCCGGCACCGGCACCGGCACCGGCCTGGCGAACCAGGCCTGGAAGGACTCCCCGGACGCCGTCCAGTGGGCCGACGGCCGCAACGCCACCGGGCCGCTGGCCCTGTGTGAGGTCCAGGGGTACGCCCACCAGGCCGCCGTCGCCGGCGCCGACCTGCTCGAGGCGTTCGGCCGGCCCGGCACCGACCGGTGGCGGCACTGGGCCGAGCGGCTCCGGCAACGCTTCCGGGACCGGTTCTGGACCCAGGACGCCGTGGGACCCTTCCCTGCCTTGGCGCTCGACCGCGACCGGCGCCCGGTCGACTCGCTGACGTCCAACATCGGTCACCTGCTGGGGACGGGCCTGTTGGACGCTTCGGAGTCCCAGCTGGTCGCCGGCCGGCTCGCTAGGGCCGACATGAGCTCGGGCTACGGCCTGCGTACGTTGTCGGCGGCCAGTCCCCGCTACGGACCGCTCACCTACCACCGTGGCTCGGTGTGGCCGCACGACACCGCCATCGTGGCCGACGGACTGGCGCGCGAGGGGCATGCCGAGGCGGCCGGGACGCTGGTCGCTGGCCTGCTGGAGGCGGCGACCCGCTTCGACCACCGCCTGCCCGAGCTCTACGGCGGTACGCAGCGCGCCCCCGGGCGCCCGCTGCTGGCGTACCCCGCGGCCTGCCGCCCGCAGGCGTGGGCGGCCGCCGCGGCGGTCAGCCTGCTGCAGACGATCCTCGGCATCCGCCCGGACGTGCCCAACGGTGAGCTGACCGTCACGCCACTGCTCCCGACGGTCGCCGGAGCGGTCGCGGCGCGCGGGCTGCGGGTCGGTGGTGGTGAGCTCTCGGTCGCGGTGACCCGGGCCGGTGCGGTGGACGTGCTCGCGCCGACGGGGCTGCGCGTGCGCACCGAGAGGTGAGCGCCCGGTGTCGCGGGGCGGGCGCCGAGACGTGAACGGCCGGTGTCGTGCGGGCGGGTGCCGAGACGTGACCGGCCGCCCTGGCGCCCCGATCCGGCCGGAATGCTCGCTGTTGTGGGTACGTTGGACGCATCGACATGAGCTGGTTCAACAGACGAGAACACGAGCAGCCGACCGAGCCCGAGGAGCCGGTGGCTCCTCCGCCCGAGCCTGCCCACCACCCGCTGGTCGACCTCGCCACCGACCCGGCGGAGCTGGCGCGCAGCCGGCCGATCCTGCTGCACGCTCTCGACGGGTTCCTCTCCGCCGGCGGAGCCGGCCGGCTGGCCGCCGAGCACCTGTTCGAGCTCGACCCGGACGCCGCGGTCGTCGCGTCGTTCGACCTCGACGCGTTGCTCGACTACCGGGCGCGGCGGCCGCCGATGACCTTCGACCAGGACCACTACGCCGCCTACGAGCAGCCCCGGCTCGACGTACACCTGCTGCACGACCGGTCGGGCACCCCGTACCTGCTGCTGGCGGGTCCCGAGCCGGACTTCCGCTGGGAGGCGTTCGTCGCCGCTGTCACCTGCGTGGTCGAGCGCTTCGGCGTGAGTCTGACCGTGGGCCTCGGGTCGATCCCGATGGCGGTGCCGCACACGCGGCCGATCGTCGTCACCTCGCACGCCACGCGCGGTGACCTGCTGGACCAGCCGAACCTGTGGAGTGGCCGACTGACGGTCCCGGCGAGTGCACAGTCGCTGCTGGAGCTGCGGCTCGGCGAGGCCGGCCACGACGCCATGGGTCACGTCGCGCACGTACCGCACTACCTGACCCAGGTGGATTTCCCGAGCGCCGCGCTCGCCGTGCTCGACGCGACAGAGCGCAGCACGAAGCTGTCGTGGGACCTGGACGCCCTGCGCGGCACGGTCGGTGGGTCGCTCGCCGACATCGACGAGCAGGTGCAGAGCCAGGACGGTGGCGAGGTGCTGACCAACCTCGAGCAGCAGTACGACGCATTCACTCGCGGGGCCGAGAGCACGCTGCTGGCCGGTGACGGCTCCCTGCCCAGCGCCGACGAGCTGGGCAAGCAGGTCGAGCAGTTCCTCGCCGGCATCGACCGGGGCGACGGTCAGGGCGACTGAGCCGGCGTCGTACGT
>JBBSMD010000241.1:0-2534 GCA_038233355.1 Propionibacteriales bacterium | reverse complement strand
GGGACGCTGGCCGCCCCCACCGCCCACACCGTCTCGAACACCGACACGACCTCTGGTCCCATCGGAGGATCGATGTCCTCGATGTCGTGCCCGAGCTCGGCCAACAGCAGCGAGGCCTCGTCGTACGCGGCCAGCACCTGGGCGTCGACGGCGACGTCGGCGATGAGCGGCGCGGCCAACCGGGCAATCCGCAACCGGCCCGGCTCGCGGCCGCAGGCGTCGAGGAACGAGCCGTCCGGCGGCGGCGCCCAGAGCGAGTCACCGGCCGACGGGCCGGCCAGTACGTCCAGCAGCGCCGCCGCGTCCCCGACCGTGCGCGCCAACGGGCCGGAGGTGCCGAGGCCGTTGACGTCGGCGTGCAATGGTGCGGCGCTGATGCGGCCCCGGGTGGGTTTGAGACCGACCAGGCCGCACGCGCTGGCCGGTATCCGGATGGAGCCACCGCCGTCGGAGGCCTGCGCCACCGGGACCAGCCCGCTGGCGACGGCCGCCGCAGCGCCACCAGATGACCCGCCGGCGCTGCGGGTGAGGTCGTAGGGAGTGCGGGCCGGGGGCGCGACGTCGGGCTCGGTGTAGCAGGGGCTGCCGAGCTCGGGGGTGTTGGTCTTGCCGATGCTGACCAGGCCACCGGAGTCGAGTCGCCGTACCACCTCGTCGGAGAAGGTCGGTACGTGCTCGGCGAACACCGCTGAGCCGTAGGTCGTCCGGGTGCCGGCGGTGTTGTGCAGGTCCTTGACCGCGGTCGGCACGCCCAGCAGCAGCGGCCCGCGCTCGCCGCGGCGCAGTCGCTCGGTAGCCACGGCTGCCGCGGCCCGGGCCGCGTCGGCGGTCACCGTGACGAACGCGCCGACGGTGTCGTCGAGGCGAGCCACCCGGTCGAGGAGGTGCTCGACCACCTCGGTCGGCCAGGTGTCACCTCGTGCGTACGCCGTGGACAGCTCGAGGGCGCCCAGCTCGTGCAGCTCGCTCACCCGGACGAACCTACGCGGTAAGGGTACGGCGAGTGCGGGGCCGGGGGATCGCTACGGTTGGGTCATGTCCGGTCCCTCGCGCCGTGCCCTGCGGGTCACGGCGGTCCTTGCGCCGCTGGTGTGGGTGGTGACGGCCGCGTCGGCTGCGGTGGCGGTGCCGCCGCTCACCTGGGAGGATCCGCCGCCGATGTCGCTGCTGACGGCACTCTTGCTCTTCGGCGGCATCCCCCTGGCGCTGTTTGCTCTCATCGTGCTGGCCGCACTGGCGCCCAGCATCGCCGGGGGCGGCGACCGGGAGCGTAGCCCCGACCGGTGGTCGGCACCGGAGTGGTTCAACGGACCAGAATCCGACGACGAGCCCGCACACGAGGGGCCCGTCGCACTGGAGGAAGGCACCGATCCGGCCCGTCTCGCGCCCGCTCCGGAGGGCCTGTCCGACCGGTTCCCCGACGGCGCGGTGGCTACGACCACCCGACAGGGAGTGGCCGTCCGGTCGGATCCTCCCGACGCGTCCGGCGGCTCTGCCCAGCGCGGTGCTCATGCCGCGGGTAGCCCGGCTGCTGGTGGCGACCAGGCTGGGGGTCGTGGCCAAGCTGCGGGTCGTGGCCAGGCGCCTAGTGGTGCCCACGCCGCCGGACGTGCCGAGGCCGAGCCCGGTGCTCAGGCGGGCGCCGGCGCCGCCCACGCTCGAGCCGCCACGGACCAGGTCGAGTCCTTGTGGACGCGGGGCCGCGACGAGGGCGCGCCGGTCAACGAGCCCCCACCGGCGGGAGCCCCTTCCATGGGGGGTACGACGCCGGCCAACGCGCCCCGGGGCACCGGGGTCGCCGTCGAGGCGCGCTACAGCGAAGGAGGGGCCAGTGCGCGCTGGTGATTCCGCTTTCACCGTCGACCAACGGCGTTCCATCGACCAGGCGATCGCCGTCGCCGAGCGATCCTGCGGTCACTCGTTCTCGGTATGGGTAGGTGCGAGCGAGGACGAGCCGCGCGAGCACGCAGTGCGGCTGCACGCACAACTGCCGGACTCCGAGCGCTCCGTACTGCTCTTGGTGGACCCGACCGAACGTGCGCTCGAGATCGTCACCGGTGCTCGCGTGCGGCGCGACCTCGATGACGCCTCGGCCGGCCTGGCCGCCCTCGCCATGCAGAGCAGTTTCGCCGCCGGTGATCTCGCCAACGGCATCGTGCGAGGGGTGCGCCAGCTCGGTGAGCACGCCCGCCCGACGACGCTGCTGCACGCCGACCAGACCTGAGTCACTTGGACGTGGCGTCGCCCTGGCGCCTGGCTCCAACCGTGCCGGTGGGGGTCACGCTTATGCGGCCGCTCCCGGCATGTGGCGGTGCGGGTCACGTTTCTGCGTGTTTCGGCGCGAGAACGCGGTAGAAACGTGACTCGCACGGCGCCGGTGCCAGCCGCCGACTGCACCGTCCGGACCCTGGCCTGTGGACGACGCACGACGCGAATCGGCGAGAGGCGTCACCGTGAGGTATGCGTCCCGCCTCGGCTGCTCGACTCACCACCACACCTGCCGCAACAGAGCCTGAGGCGCACCATGTCCGGGC
>JBBSMD010000240.1:0-2539 GCA_038233355.1 Propionibacteriales bacterium | reverse complement strand
CGCTGTCGTCTCCCAGGCCGCTGTCGTCTCTCAGGTCCAGCGCCGCCGCCAGGCTCGGCAGCAGGGCCGCCGACATGCTGGCGTAGCCCGCAAGCGACGGGTGGAAGCGGTCGGCGCCGAACAGCTCGCCGGGTGCGGCGTAGAAGTCGGGGCCGAGCAGCGACCCGAGCGACACCGCCCGGCCACCGGCCGAGGCGACGGCGACAGTTTGGGCGCGGGCCAACCGGTGCGCCCACACCCGGGCGATCTGGCGCAGCGGTGGCTGCAGCGGCGTGAGGGTGCCCAGGTCCGGGCAGGTGCCCACGACCACCGCGACGCCGGCGGTGGTGAGCCGTCGTACGACCTCGCCGAGCTCGGCTGCTGCCACCATCGGCCGCACGCTGTGGGTGACGTCGTTGGCCCCGACGACGATCACACATGCCGAGGGCATCGGCGGCGCCACCTCGTCCAGCTGGGTGGCGAGGTCGCAGGAGCGGGCCCCGACGAAGGCCTGTGAGCGCACGTGCACCGGTCGGCTGCTGATGTGAGCCAGCCCGGAGCCGATCAGCCCCGGCGGGGTGTCCAGGCGGTCGTTCATGCCGTAGCCGGCGGCGGCCGAGTCGCCGAGCACCAGCAGCCGCAGGGGTGGCGCACCCGTTCGGTCGCCATACGATCCATCGGGGTCCACCAGCCGCTCGTTGGCCGGCCCGATCGCCCGCCGGGCGAGGGCCGCTTCGGCCTTGACCACCCCGACCAGGCCGCCGCCGACGCCGAGCAGGCCGCTGCCGGCGTACACGCCGGCCAGCGTCACGCGGCGGCGGGCGGTACGCCGACGGGCCGGACCCGAGAGCAGCATGCGCCCATTGTGCCAACGGGTGAGACGGCTGCCCGGTCTTTGGCACCCGTACCCTGTCGGGGTGGACTACGTCGACTCCGTCGTCGACCTCGTCGGCGACACCCCCCTCGTCCGCCTCGACGACGTGCTAGACGGCGCCCCCGGACTCGTACTGGCCAAGGTCGAGTACCTCAATCCCGGTGGCAGCGTGAAGGACCGGATCGCCACCCGCATGGTCGAGGCCGCCGAGGCCGAGGGGCTGCTGCCCCCCGGTGGCACGATCGTGGAGCCGACCAGCGGCAACACCGGCATCGGGCTGGCGATCGTCGCCCAGTCGCGCGGTTATCGCTGCGTGTTCGTCTGTCCCGACAAGGTGGGCATCGAGAAGCGCAACGTGCTCGAGGCGTACGGCGCGAAGGTCGTCGTGTGCCCGACGGCGGTGTCGCCGGAGCACCCGAACTCCTACTACAGCGTGTCGGACCGGCTCGCCGCCGAGATCGACGGCGCGTGGAAGCCCGACCAGTACTCCAACCCCAACAACCCGCGCAGCCACTACGAGACCACGGGGCCCGAGCTCTGGGCGCAGACCGACGGGCGCATCACCCACTTCGTCACCGGGGTGGGCACCGGCGGCACGATCAGCGGGGCCGGCCGCTACCTCAAGGAGACCAGCGCCGGCCGGGTGCAGGTCGTCGGTGCCGATCCGGCCGGTTCGGTCTACTCCGGCGGCACGGGACGGCCGTACCTCGTCGAGGGGGTGGGCGAGGACTTCTGGCCGCGCACCTACGACACCTCGGTGGCCGACCGGGTGATCGAGGTACGCGACGCCGACTCGTTCGCGATGACCCGCCGTCTCGCCCGGGAGGAGGGACTGCTGGTCGGGGGTTCGTGTGGCATGGCCACCGTCGCGGCGGTCCGCCTCGCGCACGAGCTGGACGACCCCGAGGCGGTGATCGTGGTGCTGTTGCCCGACGGCGGACGTGGCTACCTCGGCAAGGTCTTCGACGACGAGTGGATGGCGCGCTACGGCTTCGCGACGACCGCGCCCGAGCGCACGCTGGGGGAGGTGCTGCGGCGCAAGACCGGTGACCTGCCACCGCTCGTGCACACCCATCCGAGCGAGACGATCGCCGAGGCGGTCGACATCTTGCGCGAGTACGCGGTCTCCCAGATGCCGGTGGTGCTGGCCGAGCCGCCGGTCACCGCGGGCGAGGTGGCCGGGTCGGTCAGCGAGCGCGCGCTGCTCGAGGCGTTGTACGCCGGCACCGCCCGGCTGGCCGACCGGGTCGGTGACCACCTCGAACCGTCGCTGCCAACGCTGGGAGCCGGTGAGCCGGTCGCCGACGCGGTGCGCGAGCTGGAGAAGGCCGACGCCGTGCTCGTGCACGAGGCCGGCAGCCCCGTCGGCGTGCTGACCCGCGTCGACCTGATCGGCGCGCTCGGCGGCGCCTGAGGGTCGCGCTGGCGCACGCGCAACCCGCACCGCCGGCGTCACAGGTGGCGCTCAGCCTCGTAAGGCATGCTTGGGCGCTCCGTACGAGGAGGAGGCATGGTGTCGTCGCAACAGCTCGAGGTGCCCGCGCGGGTGCCGCGCGCCCGGCCGTCGGCCACCGCGGCGCGAGGCGTGGCTCTGGTGGTTGCCGTGCTGCTGGCCGCCGGGGTCTGGCTGGTGCAGTACGGAGCCGTGCAGACGGCCGCGGGACAGCGGCTCGACGACGGGCTGCT
>JBBSMD010000239.1:0-2553 GCA_038233355.1 Propionibacteriales bacterium | reverse complement strand
GCCGACCTCATCGTCACCAGCGGTGGGGTGAGCAAGGGGGAGCACGACGTGGTCAAGGAGGTGCTCACCAAGCTGGGCAGCGTCGAGTTCTGCCAGGTCGCGATGCAGCCGGGCAAGCCGCAGGGGTACGGTCGGGTGGGCGACGACGACGTGCCGATCTTCACGCTGCCGGGCAACCCGGTCTCGGCGTACGTGTCGTTCGAGGTGTTCGTGCTCCCGGCCCTGCGCCGGCTGATGGGCAAGCTGCCGTACCGCCGCCCGGCCCGGTCCGCCGCACTGCTGCGCGACGTGGCCTCGGTAGCGGGCCGGCGCCAGTACGTCCGCGCCCGCTACGAGCGGACGCCCCGTGGCGCCACCGTCGTGCCGGTCGGGGGTGCCGGCTCGCACCTGGTCGGCGACCTGGCGCACGCCAACGCCCTGCTCGTGGTGCCCGAGGACGAGACGGGGCTGAACGCCGGCGACACCGCCTCTGTGCTCGTGCTCGACCAGGACTTCTGATGTCCGAACACCTCACCCACGTCGACCACACGGGCAGCGCCCGCATGGTCGACGTGTCGGGCAAGGACGTCACCGTGCGCACCGCGTCGGCCTCGGGTCGGGTGCTGGTCTCGGCGCGGGTCGTCGCACTTCTGCGGGGCGAGGGGGTGCCCAAGGGTGATGCGCTGGGCGTCGCCCGGGTGGCGGGCATCCTGGCTGCCAAGCGCACGCCCGACCTCGTGCCGCTGTGCCACCCGCTGGCGATCAGTGCCGTCGAGGTCGACCTGGCGGTGCTCGAGGACGCCGTCGCAGTCCGCGCGACCGTCCGCACCACCGACCGCACCGGGGTCGAGATGGAGGCCCTGACCGCGGTCAGCGTGGCCGCCCTCACCGTGGTGGACATGGTCAAGGCCGTCGACAAGGGTGCGGTGATCACCGACGTGCGCGTGGACGCCAAGTCGGGGGGCCGCAGCGGAGACTGGGCGCGCGATGGATGAGCCGCTGCGGGCGGTGGTCGTGACCGCCTCCAACCGCGCCGCCGCCGGCGTCTATGCCGACAGCGCCGGTCCGCTGGTGGTGGAGGCGCTGCGCCGCTGGGGCTTCGAGGTGACCGACCCGGTGGTCGTACCCGATGGTGCGCCGGTGGGGCGGGAGCTCGCTCGTGCGGTCGAGATGGGTGTCGACGTCGCGGTCACCACCGGCGGCACGGGCATCAACCCGACCGACGCCACGCCCGAGCAGACCAGCCGGCTGCTCGAGCGCGAGCTGCCCGGGGTGGCCGAGGCCATCCGCGCTCACGGCGTCTCGCTCGGTGTCCCCACCGCGATGCTGTCGCGCGGCGTCGCCGGCGTGGCCGGCCGCACCGTCGTGGTCAACCTGCCCGGCTCGCGCGGTGGGGTCCGTGACGGCCTTGCGGTGCTGGAGGGGGTGCTGCGGCACGCCGTCGACCAGGTACGGGGGGGCGACCACGACCCTCAGGCCGGCGGCGACCACGGCCGGGAGTCCGGCGGCGACCAGGGGCGCGAGCCCGACGGTGAGCGGGGCCAGCGGCCACGGGAGGACGCCTGACCCCCGGCTGGCCCGCCCAGCTGCAGCGGGGGCCGGTCGGGCTGCGTCCGTTGCGGCGGCGCGACGCGAGCACCTGGCGAGCCGTACGGCGCCGCAACCTGGACTGGCTGCGCCCGTGGGAGGCGACGGTGCCACCCGGCGGGTCCACCGGGGCGACCTCGTACCCCGCGATGGCCGCCGAGTGGCTGCGTCAGGCGCGGGCGGGTCGGGCGATGCCGTTCGCCCTCACCTACGAGGGTGACTTCGTCGGCCAGGTCACGGTGACCGCTCTCACCTGGGGCTCGGCGCGCTCGGCGCAGGTCGGCTACTGGGTCGACCAGAGAGTCGCCGGTCGCGGCGTCGTGCCGACCGCGGTCGCGATGGTGATCGACCACCTTTTCGAGGCCGCCGGCCTGCACCGGGTCGAGATCGCGGTGCGACCGGAGAACACCGCCAGCCTGCGGGTGGTGGAGAAGCTGGCCCTTCGCCAGGAGGGGGCGGCGCCGCGCTACCTGCACATCGACGGCGACTGGCGCGACCACCTGCTGTTCGCGCTGACCGCCGAGGAGGTGCCCGACGGGCTGCTGTCGCGCTACCTGCGACACCACGGTGAGCCGCGCTGAGCCTCTGTCGACGAGTGCCGGGGGACCGAGTCGGGCCGGATCCGGCGACACGCCCGCCGCGTCCCCGGCCTCGAGGCGCAAGACGCCTACCGTTCACCTCGTGACCGACCGGCTGATCTACGTCACGCTCGTCGCCGTCTGGCTGGCCTACCTCGTCCCGCTGGGGTTACGTCGGGCCCGCGAGGTGTCCGGTCGTGGCTCGATGGAGTCGTTCTCCTCTTCGATGCTCGCCCTGGGGCGTCGTTCGCGCGCGGCCCGTGGCGTCGACGCAGCCGCCCCGGGGGGTACGTCGGCTGGTTCGCCGGTCGCCCCCCGCGCCGACTCGCCACCCCAGGTGAGCCCGCTGGACCGGCCGTCGGCCCGCGTCGCCGCCACCCGACGCCGGCGCACGCTGCTGGCGCTGCTG
>JBBSMD010000238.1:0-2557 GCA_038233355.1 Propionibacteriales bacterium | reverse complement strand
CGAGTCGGCACCGGGTCAGGTGGTGCGGGTGGCACCCGACGGTGAGCGGACCGCTCTGCCCGTGCCCTTCCCGGGTGGCGTCGTGGCCCGGGGCAACCGGGTGCTCGTGGCGGCGTACAGCACCGCACCGGCTCGCGGCCTCGACCCGGAGCACCCACGTCAGTCCAGCGGCCAGATCTGGCGGCTGCGCTTCCCCGACTGAGCGATCGCCGGTGGGCTGACTCGCGGGCCGGCCCACCGCGGGAGCGAGCCGGCCCGACGGCACTCCAAATGGAAATCGGGCGCTGTCCATGGCGTAGCCGCCATGGGCAGCGCCCGGTTACCACGTTAACGTGGTAACCGGAGTCGCTACCTGCCCTCAGCGGACGTCGGCGGCAGCGGCCTGGCGGCTGAGGCGGGCCGCGTCGACCGCCGCGGACATCGCATCGGCCATCGCGGCGTCGCTGCCCTGCTGTGCCCGCCACCACGTCTGCCCCGACTCGGGCAGCGTGTGGATCGGGTCCTGGTAGGCGTAGAGCCGGCTCGTCGCGTCGGCGTCGGCGGACTCGATCGACGTGCGGTAGTTCTTCGTCCAGTACGAGATGCCGCGCTCGCGGTCGTAGGAGTGCACCTGGTGCACCCATCGCTTGCCGACGAACGGCACGTCGCACACGATCCGCGGCGTGGCGAAGCCGGGCAGGTAGCCCATGATCGCGTGCTGCAGCTCCTGGGCGCGCGCCACCGACACCCGCCAGTGCTCGCTGAACGGGATCATGTCGCACATGTAGAAGTAGTACGGCAGGACACCCGCGCCGTCGAGCAGGGCGAAGCACAGGTCCAGCAGGTCGTGCGGACGGGCGTTGACACCCTCCATCAGCACGCCCTGGTTGCGTACGTCGCGGATACCGGTGGCCAGCATCGCCCGGGACGCCTTGGCCACCAGCGGGGTCACCGACTGGGCGTGGTTGACGTGGGTGTGGATCGCGATCGCGACACCCCGCTCGCGAGCGGTGGTCGCGAGCCGTTCCATGCCAGCGCGAACCTCGTCGGACAGCCAGTGCTGCGGCAGACCCATCAACGCCTTGCTGGCCAGCCGGATGTCGCGGATGTTGTCGATGTCGAGCAGGCGTGACACGTACGACTCGAGCCGAGGCCACGGCAGGTTGGCCACGTCGCCGCCCGAGACCACGACGTCGCGCACCTGCGGGTTGGCGCGCAAGTACTCCACGTGCCGGTCCATCCGGTCGACCGGCTTGAGGGTCAGCTTGAGCTTGTCGATCACCGGCGTGGAGTTGCCGACGAGGTCCATCCGGGTGCAGTGGCCGCAGTACTGCGGGCACGTGCTGAGCAGCTCGGCGAGCACCTTGGTGGGATAGCGGTGGGTGAGGCCCTCGGCCACCCACATGTCGTGCTCGTGCAACGAGTCCCGGGTGGCGAAGGGGTGACTCGGCCAGTCGGTACGCCGGTCGGAGAACACCGGCAGCATGTAGCGGCGCACGGGGTCGGCGTAGAACGCGTCGGTGAACCCGGGCTCCGATGGCGCCAAGGTCGCCACCATCGTGTTGAGCATCTGCGGCGGCAGCAGCATCGACATCGTCGCCCGCTCGGCCTGGTCGCGCTCGAGGTCGGCCAGGAACCGTTCGTCCAGCCCGTCGCCGACCACGGTCCGCAGCTGGCGCAGGTTCTTCACGCAGTGCGAGCGTTGCCACTGCGCCGACTCCCACTCGGCGGCGGTGACGTCGGCCCACCCGGGGAAGCGCGTCCAGTCCGGCTCGACCAGCTCGGGGGCGGAGTAGGCGTACGGCTGGGGGAGCGGGTCGCCGGGCATGCCACCCAGCGCTACAGCGTCGGTGGTCAGCTCGTCGGTGGTCAGCTCGTCAGTGGTCAGCTCAGCGGTCACGGCGGAATCCTCCACAGCGTCGGGGCCGACGGGTCGTTGCGTCGGGTCTCACGTCTCACGTCTCACGGCCGAGGCGGACGGGGGCCCCTCGACCGTGCACAGCCAGCGTACGGAAAGTCTTGTGGTCGGTCCACTCGCACGCCGTAAGATTTGCTTCCCATCGCCGCTTCACGTGGAGGAAGTCAGTGTCTACTCGTGCCCTCGATGCCGTGGGGCTGCGCCGTGCGCTCGCGCCCGTCGGTGCGCTGCCGCAGGCCGCCTACCGGCTCGACACCCGCCGCGAGCTGTACGACGACGAGGTGCGCATCAGCGTCGAACGGCTCAACCTCGACGCGGCGAGCTTTCGGCAGCTGCGCGAGCAGTACGGCGACGGTGCGGCCGTCCGGGCGGCTGTGCTCGACATCGTCGCCGAGCGCGGCAAAATGCAGAACCCGGTGACCGGATCGGGCGGCATGCTCGTCGGCACCGTGGACGAGGTCGGGACCCACTCGCCGTTGGGCCTCTCGCCGGGCGACCGGGTGGCCACGCTCGTCTCGCTGACGCTGACCCCGCTGGTGCTGACCGACGGCCTCGCCGCCTGGGACGGTCGCAGCGAGCAGGTGCCCTGCGCCGGCTACGCCATCCTCTTCGGTCGCAGCATCGCGGCACGACTCCCTGACGACCTTCCACCCGAGCTTT
>JBBSMD010000237.1:0-2558 GCA_038233355.1 Propionibacteriales bacterium | reverse complement strand
TCACCGTGCAGTCGGTGACCTGCCACCCGTGCAGGCCCTGGCGCAGTGTCGCGTGCACGGTGTCCTCGATGGCCGCAATGAACGCGAGCGGCAGCGACCCGAGCTCGATGCCGAGGCGGAACTCGACCCCGGTGCCGATCCGAGCCGGCTGCACCCGCAGCCCCACCGTGGCGTTGAAGGGGTTGGGTGGGGTGTCGATGAGCTCGACCGCCGCACCGGTGCCGGTCGGCCGCTCGATGCAGATGGTGGTCGTCTCGGCGAAGGTGACCTCGACGCCGTACTCGTCGGCCAGCGTCGTCGCGATCACCTCCTTCTGCACCTCGCCGTACAGCGAGATCGACGTCTCCTGGCGCAGGTCGTCGCGCCGCAGGGCGATCAGCGGGTCCTGCTCGGTGAGCTGGGTGAGGGCGAGGTGCACCGCCGCTCGCTGCTCGCGGTGTACGGGCGCGACGACCGTCTCCAGGGTGGGCGGGGCGAAGTGCTCACGCGGGGCCGTCGACGTCACACCGACCGCGTCACCGATGCGGGCCGAGTGCCATCCACGTACCACCCCGATCCGTCCCGCGGCGAGCGACTCTTGCTCGACGAGCGCTCCGTGCTCGAAGACCCCGATGCCGGTGACCCTGGCCTCGGTGTCGCGGACGGACACCCGGTCGCGGATGCGCAGCGTGCCGGTGAACACGCGCACGTAGGTGAGCCGTTCACCCGCCCGGCCGCGTTCGACCTTGAACACCGTGCCCGACAGGGGACCGCACGCGTCACCCGTTGGCGGGGGCAGCAGCTCGCTGATCGCGGACATCAGCTCGGGCACGCCGGCGCCGGTGATCGCCGACCCGAAGAGCACCGGGCGCAGCCGCGCCTGCCGAGTGCTCGCGACGAGCTCCGCCCGCAGCCGCTGGGGGGTGAACGCGGCGTCGTCACGTACGTACGCGGCGACCACGTCGTCGCTGACGTCGGCGAGGCGGTCGAGCAGCAGCGTCTCGAACGCCTCGTCGCCGTACGGGACAACCCGGGCCTCCTGGGTGCCCAGGTTGTCGACCAGGTCCATCGGAACGACGGCCGAGGTTAGCCGGTCGGCGATGCTCGCCAGGGCGCGCCGGTCGTCGGCGCCCGGGCGGTCGATCTTGTTGACGAAGATCAGCGTGGGCAGGCCAAGCCGCTGCAGTGCCCGCATCAGCACGCGGGTCTGGGGCTGGACGCCCTCGACGGCCGAGACGACCAGCACCACGCCATCGAGCACGTCGAGCACTCTCTCGACCTCGGCGATGAAGTCCGGGTGGCCGGGGGTGTCGATCAGGTTGACGGTGGTGTCGCCGGCGTCGCTGAGGCGGTGGGGTGCGTCGGCATCAGCGGCACTACGCAGAACGAACGAGACGACCGCGGACTTGATCGTGATGCCCCGCTCCCGCTCCAGGGCGAGCGAGTCGGTGTGCGTGCTGCCGCGGTCGACGCTGCCGACCTCATCGATGACACCGGCGGCGAGGAGCAGCCGCTCGGTGAGGGTGGTCTTACCGGCGTCGACGTGCGCCAGGATTCCGAGGTTGAGGGTGCGCATGCAGGGTCATGTCCTTTGGATAGGCCGCTCCTACCTGGGTGGACATGTCAGCTGCACGCACGTGCTTCTCCTTCGCTCTGGACTGGTGTGGGCAGTAGAGCAAGCCGCGGTCTCTTGGGCAACAGCTTTTCGAGCGTCATGGCGTGCCCCGCGAGCGACCAGCAGACTCGTCGAGGTTGTTAGCACTTGTGCTACATTGACCGGATGGTTGCTGTGGGACTGCGCGAGCTGCGGCAACAGGCGTCCGAACTCCTCCGCCGGGTCGAAGCAGGAGAAGAGATCACCATCACAGTGGCCGGCCGGCCCAGTGCCCGGTTGGTAGCCGCGGCACGTCGCAACTGGCGACAGTGGGACGAGGTGGCCGAGCTGTTCGCCGGACCCGCCGATACCGCCTGGCCCCAAGATCGAGACCGAGCTGACCAAGAGCTGCATGATCCGTGGGTGGCGCGGTGAGAGCGGTACTGGACACCAGCGTGGTCCTCGCGACCGACGTCGCTCCCCTGTCCGGCGAGCTAGCGATCAGTTCCGCCACGCTGGCCGAGCTGCACTTCGGTGTGCTGGTGGCTGACGACCCAGCTACCCGCGCCGAGCGGTTGCGTCGGTTGTCGGTCCTTCAGCGACAGTTTCAGGCCCTTCCGGTCGACGACACGGTGGCCGCCAGCTACGGAGCGTTGGCCGCAGCGGTCGCCGCCGCCGGCCGTCAGCCCCGCGCTCGCACGATGGACCTGTTGATCGCAGCCACCGCCCACGCTCATGCCGCCCGGCTCTACACCCGCAACCCCGCCGACTTCACCGGAGCCGACCAGCTGGTCGAGGTGGTCCCGATCTGATCGCCGCGGCGCCCACCCCGCCGGCGGCGCCCTGCACGAGCACGGTCGCACCCGCGCGCCAAGACCCCGCCTCGTCGGCCGCGAGCCGAGCCACCAACCCCTCGTACGAGCGCAGGGCGGCTCCGTTGAACGCCGGCATCAACAACCCACGGGGCGCGGGCGTGCTCGTCCTC
>JBBSMD010000236.1:0-2583 GCA_038233355.1 Propionibacteriales bacterium | reverse complement strand
GTCGTCGGTGACACGGTCGCTGACGCAGTCGGTGATGCGGTCGGTGATGCGGTCGGGCAGAGCACTCACGAGACGACCTCCTTCGCTGCGGTCACGGACCGTCGCGCCACGACCTCGGCGTAGATCTGCTCGGTACGGGCGGCCACCTGCTCCCACCGGTAGAGCCGGTGCACCCGCTCCACCCCGCCGCGTCCGTACGCCGCCCGCCGGTCGGGGTCGGCCAGGAGACCGGCGAGGACGCCGGTGAGCTCGGTCGGGCTGCGCGGCGCCACTCGTTCACCGGTGTCGCCGGGCACGACGGTGTCCTTCAACCCGCCGACGTGCGTGCCGACAACGGGACGCCCGCACGCCATGGCTTCCAGCGGCACGATGCCGAACGGCTCGTACCAGGGCACGCAGACGACGACGTCGCACGCGGCCATGACGGCCGGTACGCACGCGCGTGGCACCGGTCCGAGGAAACGCACCCGGTCCGCGCAGCCGAGCCGGCGGGCGAGCGCCGTCAGCCGGGCGACGTCGGGGTCGTCGGCACCGGTGCCGCCGGCGACGGCGAGCTCGACGCCGGGCAGGCGGCTCAGCGCGGCGACCACGTCGTCGACACCCTTGCGCTCGACCAAGCGGCCGAGCGCAAGCAGCCGGGGGACGGCCCCCGATGGCCTGGGCGGAGCGGTCGAGAAGAGCGCGGTGTCGACGCCGCACGGCACGACGGACACCCGGTCGTGCTCGACCCCCATGGCCCGCAGCTCGTCCACCTCGTCGTGGCAGGTGGCGATCACCCGGTCCGCCTGCTGGGCGAGCGCTCGCTCGACCTCCAGCCGCTCCGCCGGGCTGGTGTCGGCGGCCGCCTGGTGCCGGCGCTTGACGGTGCCCAGGGCGTGGAAGGTCTGCACGAAGGGGATGCCCCGCGCCGCGGCGGCCGGGGCGGCGGCGGCCCCGCTCATCCAGAAGTGCGCATGCACGAGGTCCGGCGGGTCGGCGCGCCAGCGGCGCGACAGCGCGGCGGTCATCGCCGGCACGTGCGGCCAGATGTCGTCCTTGGGGATCGCCCGCGCCGGGCCGGCGTCGAGCAGCGCCACGCCGTACCCGCCCGCTGCCGTGGTGTACGCCGGGGCCGCCGGGTCGTCGCGTCGGGTGTGCACGGTGACCTGGTGCCCAGCCGCGGAAAGCTGTTCGGCAAGGGCTGCGACGTGGACGTTCTGGCCGCCGGAGTCGGCACCGCCCAGGACCGCGAGGGGGTTGGCGTGCTCGGACACGAGGTCGATCCTCATCGGGCCTCCGCACCTGATCGGCTGGTGATCCGCTCGACCGCGGCCACGGCGTCGCGAGCGCGCACCGAGGTCAGGCAGGGATGACCGGGTACGGGGCACTGCGTGGCCCGAGTGGCGCGACAGGCCGCGTGCTGGTCGCCGAGCAGCTCGACCGGCACCCCGTACGGCGCCCAGCGGGCCGCCGGGACCGTCGGCGCGAAGAGCGACACCACCGGCGTGCCGACCGCGGCGGCCAGGTGCGCCGGCCCGGTGTTGGCCACCACGACCGCGCAGGCGTTGCGCAGCAGCGCCGCCAGCCGCGGCAGCGGGGTGCGTCCGGACACGTCGAGGCCGTGTGTGCCCGCCACCCGCGCACACAGGTCCCGCTCGTCCTTCGTACCGGTCACGGCCACCGACCAGCCCGCTTCGGCCAGCGCGTCGACCGTGTCCGCGAAGCGTTCTGCTGGCCACGCCCGCGCCGGCACCGACGTGCCGGGGTGCACGACGACGTAGCGGCCGCTCGGACTGGTCGCGCGCGCGTCGGGGAGGTCGTCCCGTACGGCCAGCATGCCCCGGTCACCGGCGGGCAGGTGGTAGCCGGCGGCCTCGGCGAGCGAGCGGGCGCGCACCGGCTCCGGCACGTCGTCGTCGAGCCGGTGCCGCAGGTCGAGCAGCGCACCGGGGTAGTCGCCGCTGATCGCACCGACCCACGGCACCCCGGCGAGACGCAGGAGCAGCGCGGTCGGCAGGGGCGACTGGTGGAAGGAGGTGAAGACCAGGGCCGCGTCGAAGCTCTCCTTGCGCAACCGCTCGACGAGCTCGCCGACGTCGTCCGGGTCGACGGGGGCGGGCCGGGGCTCGATCCACGGGCAGGGCCACGTCAGCACCTGTTCGACTCCGGGCAGCAGAGCCGCGGCCTCGGCTCCCCTCGGTCCGGCCAGGACGCTCACCGCAGCGCCGCTGCCGGCCATGGCGCGCACCGCGGGCCCGGTGACGAGCACGTCACCGATGCTGTCGAGGCGTACGGCCAGCAGGCGGTTCATCGGGCACCCCCCGTGCCGCGGAGCAGTGCGTCGACGGCGTCGGTCAGGTCCTCGTGCACGCGCCCGGCCCGCGCCACCTCCGTCCGCGCGGTGCGCGGCGTCGGCACGAGCACCCCGGTCGCCCCGGCCGCGTGGGCGGCGTCGACGTCACCGCCGATGTCGCCGATCACCACGCACCGACCCGGGTCGGCCGCGAGCTGGCGGCAGGCGTCGAGGACCATCGCCGGGCGCGGCTTGCGGCACTCGCACCCGTCGTCGGCGGCATGCGGGCACACCTGCCAGGTGTCGAAGGG
>JBBSMD010000235.1:0-2587 GCA_038233355.1 Propionibacteriales bacterium | reverse complement strand
TGTCAAGGACGGCGAGAATTCCCCACTTGTGACGATGGGAATTCCCCACCTTGTGGGTGGCCGGTGAGGGCGGGTCGGAGGGCTTGGATGGCGTCTCGGTGGGCGCGCATGCGGTAGCTGTCGCCGGTGATCGATAGGACGGTTGCGTGGTGGAGGAGGCGGTCGAGGATGGCGGCGGCGACGGTGGTGTCTTCGAAGATCTGGCCCCAGTCGGCGATGCCGCGGTTGGTGGTCAGGATGATTGAGCCGTGTTCGTAGCGGCGGCTGATGACTTGGAAGAGGTGGCTGGCGTCTTGGCCGGGCATCGGCAGGTATCCCAGCTCGTCGACGATCAGGAGTTGGGGGCCGTTCCAGAAGCGCATGGTGGTCTGCCAGCGTCCTTGGAGCGCTGCGCGTGACGTGCGGTCGACGAGGTCTGCGGCGGTGGTGTAGTAGACGCGGTAGCCGGCCTCGACCGCGCGGTGCCCGAGCGCGATGGCGAGGTGGGTCTTGCCGACGCCTGGGGGTCCGATCAGCAGGACGTTGGCTTTCTCGGCGATGAACCGCAGTGTCGCGAGGTCTTCGACCATCCGTTGGTCGAGGCCGGGCTGGGCGGTGAAGTCGAACTGCTCGAGGGTCTTGCGGGCGGGCAGCTTTGAGAACCGCAGGCGGCCTTGGAGGCGGCGCTGCTCGGTCGCGTCGACCTCGGTCTTCATCAGCGCCTGGAGGAACTCGGTGTAGGCGGGGTGTTCGTGGTCGGCGTGCTCCAGCGCTGGTGCGAGCGCGTCGGCGATTGCGGTGAGCTTGAGGTAGTGCAGGTGGCCGCGCAGCTGCTCATAGAGCGTGTCGGGGCTCACCGCGTCACCGTCGAGGCCCCGCAGGCCTCGTCGACGAGCGCCAGCAGCCGCCCGGCGAGCGATCTAGCTTCGCATAGGCGCAGCGGGCAGATCACGTCGGGGCGCTGATGGTCGGTGCCGTCGGGCATGGTGATCGGGCCCGCGTCGGTCAGCGTCAGCGTGACGAGCTGCATCAGGCGCCCGTCGACGCCGAGTTCGCATTCGTCGGGCACGATCGTGGCGTGGGCTTCGTAGCGGTGATCGGTCATCGCCCGGGCGCCTCGGCGAGCGTCGCGTAGTCGGCCAGCGAGATCACCTGCGCGCCGCCGGGATCTAGGCCGTGCAATCTCGCCAGCTCGCCCAGCGCGCTGTCGCCTGGCGGCAGGTTGGGCTTGCGTCGACACGCGTCCTTGGTCGTAAACGCGGCCAGCACCGCGTCTTTGAGCATCGCGGCGTGCTGTGCGCTGCGGACCGTCTGCCCAGCGCCGGCGGGGACACGGCGGTGTTCGGCGACGATCTCGCCGCTCGAGCTGACGATCCGCAGGATCGCCTCGCCGACCTGCCAGGTCACCCTCACCGTCTTGCCGGCGTGCGCGGCCGGGACGCTGTAGTGGTTGCCCTCAAACGCCGTCAGCGCGGCCCGAGAGACCTTGCGCTGCACGATGATCTGCGCCGGGTAGGCCGCTGCGGGCAGCGCCCCCAGCTCCTCGCCGGCACCGATCTCGCCGACCGTCCCGCCGGGCCGCTGGCGCTGGTCGGCGACCCTGACGCTCCAAGCGTCCAGGCTGCGCTGCGCGTCACCCATGCTCGCGACCGCCGCGGTGCGCCACCACGACCGCGTCAGGTACTTGATCGCGGCCTCCACGACGCCCTTGCGCTGCGCGCGGCGCGCCGGACAGACCGCGACCTGCGCGCCGTAGTGCTTGGCCAACGCCGCCGCGTCAGGCGAGATCCGCCCCGTCTGCGGCGAGACGACCGTGGCCATCCGGTCAGTGCGCCACACCCGCGGCGTGCCGCCCAACGCGACCAGCACCTGATGCATCGCCGCGGCGAGATGCCCGAACGTCATCGCCTCACACAACACGCCCCGAAAGCGCCCCGAATGCGACAGCGCACCGACCAGCACATACGCCGCTTCGCCCCACGGCACATCGGCGGCAGCGAGCTCCAGCCAGTCCCACTGGATCTCCTCGCCGGGCGGGTGGTCGATCTCGGTCGTGACCTGATCGCCGCGACGCTGCGCGCAGACCAAGCACACCGGCCGCAACCCCAGCCGGCGCAGCTCGCCGACCAACGTCGTGTAGGCGCGATCGAAGCCCGCCTCGACAAGCTCGCGATGCAGGACCGTCGCCTCCAGGTGGCGATCATCCTCAAAGCGCGCCGCGATATACGCGCGGTAGGGCTCCAAGCAGCCCGGCGCCGACACCCGCACCGGACGCGGCGCCGCCAGGTACCTGCGGACCGTCTTGCGATCACGGCCCGTATGCCGGCTGATCGCAGACACAGACCAGCCTCGCGCAGCAAGCGCGTTGATCTCCACGTCGTCCTCCTCTGTGAGCATCCCCCAGGGGTCCCTTCTCAAGTTCGGTCATGGCTTCAGCACCACGACCGTGAGGGGGACCCCCGACAGAACCGCGCACGCGCGCGTGGGGATCGACTCCAGCTCGCCGCTACGCGGCTCGCCTGCGTCGATCCCCACACACGCCCCTACGCGCTAGCAGCCTGGGGAATTCTTGTCGTCGGAAGCGAGGAGAATCCCACCGTCGCCCGCA
>JBBSMD010000234.1:0-2600 GCA_038233355.1 Propionibacteriales bacterium | reverse complement strand
CGTACAGCGTCTCGCGCACCAAGTGCAGGCACGCCGGCACCGCCGACCTCATTCGCCGTCGCGGTGCGCGCGCCGTGCTGCCACTGGGTGACACCCAGTACGACAACGGTTCGGCAAGCGCCTACCGCGGGTCCTACGACCCCACCTGGGGGACGCTGAAGGGCAAGACCTACCCGGTGCCCGGCAACCACGAGTACTACAGCGAGGACGCCGCCGGCTACTACGGCTACTTCGGTGACCGGGCGCACGGCCCGCTCGGCTACTACGCCTACGACCTGGGACGGTGGCGGCTGTACGCGCTCAACAGCCAGTGCGACAAGATCGACTGCGCGGCGCAGGTGAGCTGGCTTCGTCGCGACCTCGACCAGCACCCGCGCCGGTGCTCGCTGGCCTACATGCACGAGCCCCGGTTCTCCTCCGGCATGCACGGAGCCTCCGAGTACGCCGAGCAGCTCTGGCCGGTGCTGGACACCCGGCAGGTCGACGTGGTGCTCGCCGGCCACGATCACGACTACGAGCGTTTCGCCAAGCTCGGCCACCGCGGTCGCCCGGCCCGCGAGGGCATCCGCTCGTTTGTCGTGGGCACCGGCGGCAAGGAGTTGCGCGGCTTCCGCGACCCGCAGCCGGGTTCACGAGTCAGGCGCGACGACGCGGCCGGCGTGCTGTTCATGGTGCTGCGGCCCCGGGGCTACAGCTGGTACTGGCGCACCGTCGCTAACCGGGTGCGTGACTCGGGCACCGCTCGATGCGTGCGCTGAGGATGCCTCAGGGAGCCCCGAAGTGGCCGGGCCACTCCTCGTACGGGATGCGCCTGATCCGGCGCGTCTCGCGGGCCAGCCCCCACTCGTCGCGCCCGAGCCGCGCCAGCGGGCGCAGACGCTCGTAGTCGGGATGGTCGCCGTCGAGAACGTCCTCGTCGACGACCGCGTGCACGACCCGGGCCAGCACCACTGTCGAGTCGCCGAGGCTGACCGTGGCGTGCAGCACGCACTCCAGCGCCACCGGTGACTCCGCGATGCGCGTGGGTGCCACCCGCAGGCTCGGTTCGCGGGTGAGCCCGATCGCCGCCGCCTCGTCCTGCCCGTGCGGGAACGGCGTGCCGCTGGCGTTGACCTGCTCGAACAACGGCTCTGTCGCCATGCACACGACCAGCTCGCGGCTGGCCTCGACGTTGCGCAAGGAGTCCTTGCGGCCGACCGAGGTGAACTGCACGACCGGCGGGTCGACGCACGACACGGTGAAGAACGAGTGCGGGGCGAGGTTGGGGGTGCCGTCGGCGGAGAGGGTCGAGACCCAGGCGATCGGCCGCGGAACCACCACCGCGGTGAGCAGCTTGTAGAAGGCCCTGGCGCCCACCCGGTTGGGGTCGAAGTCACGTCGCACCCGCTCATCCTGGCGTACGCGGTGGCGCGCTCAGCTGATGCGCCAGAACGTACTGCCCCTCCCGGCAGCGACGGGCTCGCCTGCTCGACCGGCCTGGTCGAGCACCTCTCGTACCAGGGAGACCTGCTCGTCGGCGGTGAGCGTCAGCAGCACGCCGTCGTGGCTCAGCCACGTCGACAGCTGCCCCAGCACCTGGCGCAGCGGGTCGAGCCCGTCACCGCCCCCGTCCAGGGCCGACGGGGCTTCCGCCTGCCGGTAGTCGCGGGCGACCTCGTGCAGCCGCGCGGTCGGTACGTACGGCAGGTGGCCCACAGCGACGTCGACCCGGCCCCGCCAGCGCTCAGGCAGCGCATCGAGCCAGTGGCCGCGATGGACTGCGACCCCATTGGCGCGGGCACAGGCGACAGCGTCGGAGTGGGCGTCGGTGGCCAGCACGGTCGCGTATGGCGCGCGGCCCGCGACGGCGAGCGCGATGGCACCGCTGCCGGTGCCCACGTCCACGACGACCCCGCGGCCTGCGCGTCGCCGCAGCTCGGCCACGCTGAGGGGCACCAGCTCGGCGGCACCGGGACGCGGCACGAACACCGGAGCCCGCACGGGCACCCGCACGCCGGCGAAGTCGGCCCAGCCGAGCACGTACTCGAGCGGCTCGCCCGCGACCCGCTTGGCCACCGCATGCTCGAGGTCACCGGCTCCGACGTGCGTGCCTAGCGCGGCCGCTTCGTCCTCGGCGAACACGCACCCGGCCGCGCGCAGGCGCTCGACGAGCCGGTCGCCGGGCGGGCTCACCGCTGTCGGCCAGCCCGCCAGGTCAGCCCCAGAGCGGCCACGACCCCGCCGAGGACGCCGAGTGCCTGGTCGCCGAGGGTGTCGGTGTACGCGGACTCGAGCTCGGTGCCGTGGCGGATGAAGGTGTACCACTCCCCGAGCTCCCACCCGACGGCGAGCAGGGCCCCGACGCCACCGACGGCGAGCCCGAGCCCCCACGGTGGCGTCCATCGGCGACGCGCCATCAGCAGCCCCAGGCCACCCGCGAGCAGCACCCAGTTGACGAAGTGGTTGAGGTCGTCCCACCAGGAGACGGTGTCGTACAGGTTCAGGGTGTTGCCGGTGACGTCGACGAGGAACGGGGCCATCAGCAGCGCGAAGGCAGTCCACGGCACGCTCGACGCGGCCCGGCGCCGGGTCAGCCACCACAGGACGGGCACGAGCAGCAT
>JBBSMD010000233.1:0-2610 GCA_038233355.1 Propionibacteriales bacterium | reverse complement strand
TCAGGTGGCCCGCCGGGTCGGCTTCGACTTCGCGGTCGCCGAGGACTGTCAGCGCTGGCGCGAGTGCGGCTCCTACCGGCGTACGTACGGCGACGCGGTGCTCGAGGTCGAGTACGCCGACAACGGCCGGCGTCGCTTCAGCGCGGCCTGCCGGGCCCGGGGGGACGACCTCGCGATCGTCTACCGTGACCGGGTCCTGCGACCGACGGGCCGGCGCGGGCACGTCTTCGACGCCTGCTGACCTCGCCGACACCGGCCGCCACACCGGGCCACCGGCGCGCGATTGGCCCCATGTGGTCGCACACCTGCGCCATCGGCCGTCACACCGGGCCACCGGCGGCAGTTGCCCGAAGGTGACAGGCGAGCTCGCCACCCCGATGCTGGACCCAGACACGAGCGATCAAGGAGCACACATGGCGTTACAAGGTGACGAGGCACGAGTCGTCGAGCAGGTGAGCAAGGGGCTGCTCATCGGCGGCGGCTGGCGGGGGGCCAGCGGCGACAAGACCCTCGACGTTGAGGACCCGTCGACCGGTGAGGTGATCGCACAGGTCGCCGACGCCGACGTGTCCGACGGTCGCGACGCCCTCGATGCCGCGGTCGACGCGCAAGGCGACTGGGCCGCCAGCGCTCCCCGCGACCGCGGGGAGATCCTGCGCCGCGCGTACGAGCTGATCGTCGAGCGCACCGAGGACCTCGCGCTGCTGATGACGCTCGAGATGGGCAAGCCGCTCAAGGAGTCGCGGGCCGAGATCGCGTACGGCTCGGAGTTCTTCCGCTGGTTCTCCGAGGAGGCCGTGCGCATCAGTGGCCGCTGGTCGATCGCACCCAACGGGGCCACCCGACTGTTGACGATGAAGCAGCCGGTTGGGCCGTGCCTGATGATCACCCCCTGGAACTTCCCGCTGGCCATGGGTACCCGCAAGATCGGTCCCGCGATCGCGGCCGGCTGCACGATGGCGATGAAGCCAGCGGCGTTGACGCCTCTGACGATGCTGGCGCTCGCCGACATCCTGCGCGAGGCGGGGCTGCCGGACGGGGTGCTCAACGTCGTCACCACGTCGACGACCGGCGCCGTCATGGAGCCGCTGATCCGGGACCCGCGGCTGCGCAAGCTCACCTTCACCGGCTCCACCCCGGTCGGACGCAAGCTGGTCGAGCAGTCGGCGCAAGGGCTGCTGCGGGTGTCGATGGAGCTGGGCGGCAACGCACCGTTCCTCGTGTACGGCGACGCCGACCTCGACGCGGCCGTCGACGGGGCGATGCTCGCCAAGATGCGCAACATCGGCGAAGCGTGCACCGCGGCCAACCGGTTCATCGTGCACGAGTCGGTCGCCGACGACTTCACCGAGCGCCTCACCGAGCGGATGGACGCGTTGGAGGTGGGTCGCGGCGTCTCCGAGTCGGTCGACGTTGGCCCGCTGGTGGAGGCCAAGCAGCGCGACAAGGTCGCCGAGCTGGTCGACGACGCGCTCGAGCACGGAGCCAAGGCGACCACCGGGGCCAGCGCACCCGGCGGCGCCGGGTACTTCTACTCCCCCACCGTGCTCACCGACGTACCGCCGCAGGCGAAGCTGTTCCGGGAGGAGATCTTCGGGCCGGTCGCCCCGATCTTCCGCTTCTCCACCGACGAGGAGGGCCTTGCGATGGCCAACGACACCGAGTACGGACTGGTGTCCTACCTGTTCACCCGCGACGTGTCGCGGGCGGTCAAGGCCGCCGAGAGCCTGCAGACCGGCATGGTCGGGCTCAACCAGGGCGTGGTCTCCAACCCGGCTGCACCGTTCGGCGGGGTCAAGGCCAGCGGCTACGGGCGCGAGGGTGGCGCCGAGGGCATCGAGGAGTACCTCGAGACCAAGTACGTCGGGATCACGCTGTGAGCACATCGGTCGACGTCGTCGTGCTCGGCCTCGGGCCCGGCGGTGAGGATCTCGCGACCCGGCTGGCGGGGGCCGGCCTCGACGTCGCCGGGGTCGAGGCCGAGCTGGTCGGCGGCGAGTGCCCGTACTGGGGGTGCATCCCGTCGAAGATGATGATCCGGGCTGCCGGTTCGCTGGCCGAGGGACGGCGCATCCACCAGCTGGCCGGCGCCGCCGAGGTGCACCCCGACTTCGCACCGGTGGCCCGGCGGATCCGCGACGACGCCACCGACGACTGGGACGACGCCGTGGCCGCCGAGCGGCTGACCGACGCCGGCGTGCGGCTGCTGCGCGGGCGCGGACGGATCACCGGGCCTTCGCAGATCAGAGTCGACGACCAGGTGCTGGAGGTCTCGCAGGCCATCGTGCTGGCCACCGGCACCGAACCGGTCGTCCCACCGGTCGACGGCCTCGCGGACCTGCCGTACTGGACGAACCGCGGCGCGCTGAAGAACACGAAGACCCCCGAGTCGCTGCTGGTGCTCGGCGGCGGCGCGATCGGGCTCGAGCTGGCCCAGATGTACGCCCGCTTCGGCTCGTCGGTCACCGTGGTGGAGGGCGCCGACCGGCTGCTCGCGGTGGAGGAGCCGGAGGCGGGCGACCTGCTGGTCGACGTGCTCGCCCGCGACGGCGTTACCGCGTGCCTCGGGGTGCACGCCGAGCAGGCGACGCACGACGGTGCCCGGTTCGC
>JBBSMD010000232.1:0-2616 GCA_038233355.1 Propionibacteriales bacterium | reverse complement strand
CGCCCGGTGGCGGCTCGGCTGATGCACCCGCGACTTGTCACCGCGTACGGGTGCTGGGGCGCCTCGACGCGGTGACAGCTCGCGGGGCCTACCCTGGGTGTTCACGCCGTGGACACCGACGAGACGAAGAAGCGCGAGGGCATGGGACTGCTGGAGTCGATCGAGGGGCCGCACGACCTGCGCGACCTCACCGACGAGCAGCTCGACGACCTGGCCATCGAGATCCGGCAGCGGGTGCTCACCGCCGTGGCGGCCAACAGCGGCCACCTCGGCCCCAACCTCGGCGTCGTCGAGCTGACCCTCGCCCTGCACCGGGTGTTCGACTCCCCGCGCGACCGGGTGCTGTTCGACACCGGCCACCAGGCGTACGTGCACAAGATGGTCACCGGCCGGGTGGACGGCTTCGACCGCCTCCGCCAGCAGGGTGGGTTGTCCGGGTACCCGAGCCGGGCGGAGTCCGACCACGACACGATCGAGAACTCGCACGCTTCCACCTCCTTGTCGTACGCCGACGGGCTGGCCAAGGCGTACGCCCTCACCGGTGCCGACCGTCACGTCGTCGCGGTGATCGGCGACGGCGCCCTGACCGGAGGCATGGCCTGGGAGGCGCTCAACAACATCGCCGCCGGTCGCGACCGCCGACTCGTCGTGGTGGTCAACGACAACGGCCGGTCCTACACCCCCACCGTCGGCGGTCTCGCCGACCACCTGGCGGCGCTGCGCACCGACCCGCTCTACGAGCCGACCCTCGACGTGGTCAAGGAGGTCCTCACCAAGGTGCCGGCCATCGGACCGGTCACCTACGACGCGTTGCACGCGATCAAACGGGGACTCAAGGACGCCCTGGCCCCGCAAGGCCTGTTCGAGGACCTCGGGTTGAAGTACGTCGGCCCGATCGACGGCCACGACCGGCCCGCGGTCGAACAGGCGCTGACCCAGGCCAAGCGGTTCGGCGGGCCGGTGCTGGTGCACGTCCTCACCACCAAGGGCCAGGGCTACGAGATCGCGGTACGCAACGAGATCGACCAGATGCACCAGACTGTCGCGTTCGACCCCGAGACCGGTGGCGCGATCACCGTCGCCCCGGCCGGGTGGACGTCGGTGTTCCGCGACGAGCTGGTCGCGCTCGGTGAGCGGCGGGACGACATCGTCGCGATCACCGCGGCCATGACGTACCCGACCGGGATCGACGCGTTCGCGGCCCGTTGGCCCGAACGGACCTTCGACGTCGGCATCGCCGAGCAGCACGCCGTCACCAGCGCCGCGGGTCTCGCACTCGGCGGGCTGCACCCGGTCGTCGCGATCTACGCGACGTTCCTCAACCGGGCCTTCGACCAGGTGCTCCTCGACGTGGCGCTGCACGGCTGCGGCGTCACGTTCGTGCTCGACCGCGCCGGCATCACCGGCGACGACGGGCCCAGCCACAACGGCATGTGGGACCTGTCCATCCTGTCCGTCGTACCCGGCCTGCGGGTGGCCGCACCGCGCGACGGCGCCCAGTTGCGCGAGCTCCTCGCCGAGGCGGTCGCGGTCGAGCACGCACCCACCGTGGTGCGCTACCCCAAGGGCGCGCTGCCCGACGACGTCCCCGCGCTCGAGCGGGTCGGTCACGCCGACGTGCTGGCCCGCGGCGAGAGCCGCGACGTGCTGCTGGTCGCGGTCGGCGCGATGGCCACCCCCTGCCTCGACGTCGCCGCCAAGCTGGAGGCGCACGGCATCGGCGTCACGCTGGTCGACCCGCGCTGGGTGCACCCGGTCGACGACGCGCTCGTACGTCTGGCCGGCGAGCACCGGCTCGTGGTCAGCGTGGAGGACAACGGACGCGCCGGGGGAGCGGGCGCGGCGCTGTTGCTCGCCCTCGACCAGGCCGACGTCGACACCCCCGTACGCGTGCACGCGGTGCCGCAGCACTTCCCCGAGCACGCCAAGCGCGACGCCCTGCTCGAGGCGATGGGGTTGGGCGCCGAGGCCATCACCGCCGACACGGTGCAGCGCTGGGCACGGCTGACGCTCGGCGGGTCGGCCGAGCCGCCCCGTTGACCGACGCACACGGGACGACCCAGCCCTTCCTGCACCACCTGGTCAGCTGCGTACGAGCGCCCGTGGTGGTGCTGAGCGGCGCCGACGGCCAGGTGCGGGCCGCCGGTGCACAGGGCTGCTTCGCCGGCGACACCCGCGTGCTGGTGCGGTGCGAGGTGACCGTCGGTGGCGTCGAGGCCGAGCCGCTGGGCTACTGCCTCGGCGGCGTCGGAGCGGTCGAGTTCACCGGCGTCCTGCGCCGGCTCGGCGACCCGGGGGTCGACCCGACCGTGACGCTGACCCGCCGCCGAAACGTCGATGCCGATGGCATGACCGAGACCCTGTGCCTGCGCTCCGACGCCGACGACTTCGTCCAGACCGACCTGCACGTACGACTCGGTGTCGATCTGGCCGCCATGGACCAGGTGAAGGCGGGCCGGTCACCGGCCGCGCTGGGTGCCGAAGCCCACGACGGCGGGCTTCGTTGGCGGCGTGGTCCCCGCGCCGTCACGGCCCGGGGCGCACCGCGACCGGTCCTGGTCGACGCCGACGAGCAGCGGCTGGGCTGGCCGGTACGGGTGCCCGCGCGCGGCGAGG
>JBBSMD010000231.1:0-2626 GCA_038233355.1 Propionibacteriales bacterium | reverse complement strand
TGGACCCCGACCAGCGCACCGGCCTGGGCGGCGCCGCTGCTGGCCGCCGACTCGGACGGTTCCAACACAGCGCTGATCGCCCGGCTCGCGGTGTGGCGGGCTGCCACCGGAGTCGACAACGCCGACCTGCGGCCCACCGGACCGCCCCGGCTGCCGGCCGCCGACGTCCGCGCACAGAAGGCCTTGAACACCGCCGTCCGGCAGGCGCTCGGCCGGCCGTCGGCCGCCGCCACCCGGTGGCGGGAGCTGGCCGCGAGCATCGAACCGCGACTGACCACCGACCCGTTCTGGCCACAACTCGCCGACCGGCTGGCCGCCGCCGACCGGGCCGGGATCGACCTTCCCGCCCTGGCCCGCACCGTCGGCCAGCAAGGACCGCTACCCGACGAACTCCCGGCCGCCGCTTTGTGGTGGCGGCTGTCCAGGCACCTGTCCCCAGCCACCCTGGACGCGCACAACAGCGACACAACCGGCACGGCGAGCACCCTTCGTCCCGTCTGGACCCCCGCGCTCACCGACCTGATCGGCGCCGCCACCACCCGACGCGTGCTCGCGGACCCAGCGTGGCCGGCGCTCGTCGCCGTCGTCACCGACGCCACCCGCAATGGCTGGACAGCCGAGCAGGTCCTGAACACCGCCTACGGCCTGCTCGGCGACCTCGCCGCCCGCGAGGCCACCGACGGCTCCGAGGAGGCCGACCGGGCGCTGCGCCCGGGGGAGTTGACGACCGCGTTGGTGTGGCGGATCGGGATGCTCACCGACGCACCGTTCGACAGCTCGTCGATCCTGCCGCCGGACCCGGCCGAGCAGGACTCACAGCCCCCCGAGGACCTGTACGTCGGCGTCGACCCCGCCGTCACACTGGTGCCGTCCAGCCCCGACCCGCCCGGGCCTGAGCTGCTCGACGCGGACTGGCTGCGCGGGCTGGAACCCCCCGCCGACCCGGCCGGCGACCCCGAGCCCGATGACGTGCCGTGGCTTCCGCAGGAACTCGACCCGGCGCAGACCCCCGGGCAGACCCGGCTGTGGCAGCCCGCGGCCGCGAGCCACGACCGGCTGCTCGAGCTGAACCGGCACGCCCAGGAGTTTTTCACCGGCGCCTACCCCGGTTCGTGGGCGGCCGGGCATCTGCTGGAGCGGCTCGGCACCGACCTGACCGAGGACCCCCGGTTCGCCCCCGGCTACGCCCCGGCGTCCTGGACCGCACTGACCGATCACCTACGCGGGCTCGGCGCCACCGCCGATGAGCTGCTCGCCGCCGGCCTGTCCAGCACCGCCCGCACCGGCCGGTTGATCGACCGGTTCCGGGACCGGCTGATCCTGCCGATCCGCGCCGCCGACGGGCAGATCCTGGCCTTCATCGGTCGGCGGAACCCCGACACCCCGGACGCCGGACCGAAGTACCTCAACACCGGCGCCACCGAGCTGTTCAGCAAAGGCGCGCAGCTGTACGGGATGACCGAAGGGGCCGTCGAGCTCGCCGCTGGCGCCACCCCGGTGCTGGTCGAAGGACCCCTGGACGCGATCGCCATCACCCTGGTGGGGGAGGGCAAGGCGATCGGGGTCTCTTCGCTGGGCACCGCGTTCACCGACACCCAAGCCGACCAGCTCCGTCCCTACCTCGGCGCCGGCAAGCCCGGTGTCATCGTCGCGACCGACGCCGACCAGGCCGGTCACAAAGCCGCTGTCCGCGCGTTCTGGCAGCTCACCGCCCGCGGCGGCAACCCGCGCCACCTGGTCATACCCGACGGACACGACCCCGCCTCCATGCTCCAGACCGCCGGACCAGACGCGCTCCGCGAAGCCCTGACCGACCCGCCGACACTGGCCCGCACCCTCATCGACAGCCGGGTCGCGCAGTACGCCGAGCGGATGCACCAGGTCGAAGGACCGGTCCTCGCGGTCCGGTCCGCCGCCGAGGCGATCGGTGCGCTGCCCCCCGAGCACTGGCTCGAGCACATCGACTACCTCAACAGCGTCGTCCAGACACTGCCCGGTGAAGCCCACCTGGCCGTCCTGGACGCCGGGCACGCCTGGACCCAAGACCCCGACGGGCTGACCCGCAAACACCTCGCCGAACGCACTATCGGCCCAGCCCCGCGCAGCCCGAGCCGATCCAGCGACGAGCCAGCCGTCGCCGGCAGCGCAGGCCCGGCCACACCGACCCAAGACGCTGTCCCAACCCTGGTAGACGACGCCGCCCTCGTTCCCGGCACGCTCGTCGAGCAGTGGGCCGCCGACGTGTGGCTCGACGTCGGCCGCAACATCGACCCGCGGCTCGTCGCCGGCGCCGACTGGACCGGGCTGGCCGCCGCGCTCGACCGGGCCTCCCGCGCCGGCTACGACGTCCAACAGCACCTGCCGCGATTGGCCGCGCAAAGCCCGCTGCCCGAACTGCGGCCCGCCCGCGCCCTGCACTACCGGCTCGTCGAGGAATGCGCCGCCGCCATCACCCCACTACCGCCGGCAGCACGCCAAGCCGACGACAACACGCGGACCGCCGCCGCCGCCGAACGGATGCGCATCGCCGCCGAACGCCTCGACAACCAACACGCCAGCCGGCCGGCGCCCGGTCAGCCGCCAGTACCCCGGCTCACCGATCCAACACGCCCGGTCCCAGCACCGG
>JBBSMD010000230.1:0-2631 GCA_038233355.1 Propionibacteriales bacterium | reverse complement strand
GTGCTGCTGTTACCACGTTCTCGTGGTGACGTGCTGCTTCGCACGGCTGCGAAGCCGTGAGAAGCAACCCGCAGCCATGAGAAGCGGCACTCCCGGCCGCCTGCGACACGCTGTGGTGGTGCCTGTCGCGAGCGGTACACCGCTACCGGCCCCACCCGGCGCCGGCGGACGCCTACGCTCAGCGTCATGACACGTCGACTGGTCGTGGTAGGCGGTGACGCCGCCGGCATGACGGCCGCGTCGACGGCGAAGAAGCGCGCTGGTGACGAGGTCGACGTGCTCGTGCTCGAACGCGGGCACTGGACGTCGTACTCGGCGTGCGGCATTCCGTACTGGATGAGCGGAGACGTCGACGGGCCCGACGAGCTGGTGGTCCGCTCACCGCAGGCGCACCGTGACAACGGCATCGGCGTGCGCATCGGCCACGAGGTCGTCGACCTCGACCTCGACGACCGCACCGTCGGGGTACGTGCGCCCGACGGACAGGTCTCTCGCGAGCCGTACGATGACCTCCTCATCGCCACCGGGGCCCGGCCGGTCACGCCACCGGTCCCCGGCGCGGACGCCCACGGCGTGTACGGGGTGCAGACCCTCGACGACGGAACCGCGGTACTCGACGCGCTCACCGGTGACCAGCCCCCCCCGCGGACCGCCGTAGTGGTAGGCGGCGGGTACATCGGCCTCGAGATGGCCGAGGCGTGCCTGCAACGCGGTCTGGCGGTCACCCTCCTCGACCGCGCACCCGAGCCGATGATCACCCTCGACCCGGACCTCGGCGCCCAGGTCCGCGAAGCGATGGAGGCGATGGGCGTCGAGGTGGTCACCGGGGTCGACATCTCGGCGTTCGAGACCGACGAGCAGGGCCGGGTGAGCGGCGTGCGGACCGCGGACGAGACGTTCCCCGCCGACCTCGTCGTGCTGGGCACGGGGGTACGCCCGCTCAGCGACCTGGCCGAGCGGGCCGGTCTGCCGCTGGGCGACTTCGGCGGGGTGCGCACCGACGAGCGGATGGCGGTACGGGGCCACGACGGTGTCTGGGCGGCCGGTGACTGCGTCGAGGTGTGGGACCGCGTCGCCGGTGGATGGGCACACGTCGCGCTGGGCACGCATGCCAACAAGCAAGGCAGGGTCGTCGGTCTGCAGCTGACCGGCGGTGACCTCACCTTCCCCGGCGTGCTCGGCACCGCGATCACGAAGGTGTGCAACCTCGAGATCGCCGTCACCGGTCTCAACACCGCCCGGTGCCGCGACCTCGGCCGAGACGTCGTGGTTGCCACCATCAACTCCACGACGCGGGCCGGCTACTTCCCCGGCGCCCAACCGATCACGGTGCGGGTCCTCGCCGAGCGCGGCAGCCGGCGCCTCGTGGGGGCCCAGGTGTGCGGGCGAGACGGTGCGGGCAAGCGCATCGACACGCTCGCGACCGCGTTGTGGAACGAGATGACCGTCGACCAGCTGATGATGACCGACCTCTCGTACGCCCCGCCGTTCTCCTCGGTGTGGGACCCGGTGCAGGTGGCGGCGCGCGAGGCGGTGTCCCTGCTGGAGCACTCCTGACCGGTGCCGCCGGCCGGTGTGACATGGGTTCACGGCAGGGCGGATGACCGGTGCCGCCGGCCGGTGTGACATGGGTCCACGGCAGGCGGAATACTGTGGCCCAGACCCGCACCGAGCAGGGGAGTCCCCATGCCCATCGCGACGCCCGAGACGTACGCCGAGATGCTCGACAAGGCCAAGCGCGAGGCGTTCGCGTACCCGGCGATCAACGTGACGAGCTCGCAGACCCGGCACGCGGCGTTGCGCGGCTTCGCCGAGGCCGAGTCCGACGGCATCGTGCAGGTCTCGACCGGTGGCGCGGAGTTCCTGTCCGGCGCGACCGTCAAGGACATGGTGGCCGGCTCCGTCGCGTTCGCCGCGTTCGCGGTCGAGGCGGCGAAGGCGTACCCGGTCAACGTGGCCCTGCACACCGACCACTGCCCCAAGGACAAGCTGGACGGTTTCGTACGCCCGCTGCTCGCGCTGTCTCGTGAACGCGTCGAGGCCGGCGGGCTGCCGCTCTTCCAGTCGCACATGTGGGACGGCTCGGCCGTGGAGCTGGAGGAGAACCTGCAGATCGCCGCCGAGCTGCTCGAACAGGCGGCGGCGGCGCGCGTCGTGCTGGAGGTGGAGGTCGGCGTCGTCGGCGGCGAGGAGGACGGCATCGTCGGCGAGATGGACGAGAAGCTGTACTCCGCACCCGGTGACGCGGTGCGTACGGCGGAGGCGCTCGGGCTGGGTGAGCAGGGGCGCTACCTGCTGGCGCTGACGTTCGGCAACGTGCACGGTGTCTACAAGCCGGGCAACGTCCAGCTGCGACCGGAGATCCTGGCCGAGGCCCAGCAGGTGGTCGGGGAGAAGTTCGGCGTGGACAAGCCGTTCGACCTCGTCTTCCACGGCGGGTCCGGCTCGTCGCCCGACGACATCGGCGCGGCGGTCGACTACGGCGTCGTGAAGATGAACGTCGACACCGACACGCAGTACGCGTTCACCCGGGCGGTGGCGGCGCACATGTTCACCCACTACGAGGGCGTGCTCAAGGTCGACGGCGAGGTCGGTGACAAGAAGGCGTACGACCCGCGCGCGTACGGCAAG
>JBBSMD010000229.1:0-2643 GCA_038233355.1 Propionibacteriales bacterium | reverse complement strand
GGAGCTCTACACCAGCGGCTACACCGACGAGGCGCTCGACGTGTGGGCGGCGCGCATCTCGGCGTGGGCCGACGCGGGCCTCGACGTGCACGTGTTCTTCGACAACGACGTCAAGGTGCGGGCCCCGTACGACGCGATGGCCCTGATGGCGCGGCTGGGGCTGTCGCCGGGGGAGTGAGCCGACGCTGCGGGCAGCTCCCTGGGCATGCTGCTCAGCTGGGGCGTCATCGTCGCAGCGGGTTGGGGGATCGCAGCGGCGCGCCGGACGCTGTTTGGTCGGTTAGGGGCGGTTTGTCGAGGCAACCGACCACAATCCACCAACCAGCGCGGCGGCAACCGCGTCCGGCTGTCGAGCCGCCGTACACCCGCCAGGACACCGCCAGAACCCAATCGAGCGATCAGCCTCCGAGCGCACCGACCCCGGTCACCCGTACGACGGCCTCGCCGGTCTCGTCGGAGGCGGCCAGGTCGACCTCCGCGCCGATCCGCCAGTCGTGGTGGCTCTGCGGGTCGAGCAGGATCTGCGTGACCTGCCACGGATCGTGGGCATCGTCGACGATGAGCAGCCCGGGACCGCGTGCGTCGGCGTCGGTCAGCAGCTGGTCGTGCTCGGCCCAGTACGGCTCGAAGGCCGCCGCCCAGTCGACGTCGGGGTCCAGGGCCGCCAGCTCGTCGTAGCGGCGCCGGGCCAGCAGCTCGACCCGGCGGAACATCGCGTTGCGCACCAGCACGCGGAACGCCCGCGGGTTGCCAGTGACCGGCCGGGGGACCGACGTCAGGGACGGGCGTACCTCGTCGACGGTGGCCTCGCCCGAGGTCAGCGCCTCCCACTCGTCGAGCAGGCTGGAGTCGGTCTGACGCACCAGCTCGCCGAGCCACTCGGTGAGGTCGGTGAGCTCCTCGGTGCGCGCCGCCTCCGGCACGGTGCGTCGCAGAGTGCGGTAGGCGTCGGTGAGGTAGCGCAGCAGCGTGCCCTCCGAGCGCGCGACGCCGTAGTAGGCGACGTACTCGCCGAAGGTCATTGCCCGCTCGTGCATGTCGCGCACCACCGACTTCGGCGACAGCTGGTGGTCGCGCACCCACGGCGCCCCCTTCGCGTACGCGGCGAAGCCCGCCTCGAGCAGCTCGGCCAGCGGCTGTGGCCAGGTGACGTCGTCGAGCAGCTCCATCCGCTCGTCGTACTCGATGCCCTCGGCCTTCATCGCCGCGACCGCCTCGCCGCGAGCCTTGTGCCGCTGAGCGGTCAGCACCGGCCGCGGGTCGTCCAGGGTCGACTCGAGCACCGACACGACGTCGAGGGCGTACGTGGGGGAGTCGCGGTCGAGCAGCTCGAGCGCCGCGACGGCGAACGGCGACAGCGGCTGGTTGAGCGCGAAGTCGGCCTGCAGGTCGACGGTGAGGCGCACGGTGCGGCCCTGCGTGTCGGGCTCGGGCAGCCGTTCGACGACGCCGCCGGCGAGCAGCGTGCGGTACGCCGCGATCGCCTGGTGCACGTGGTGGCGCCGACGGCCCGGTGGCTCGTCGTTGTCGCGCAACAGGTGCGCCATGGCGGCGAACGCGTCGCCGGGGCGGGCGATGACGTTGAGCAGCATCGAGTGCGAGACCGCGAAGCTGGAGGTGAGCGGCTCAGGCGCGGCGTCACGCAGCCGTTCGAACGTCTTCTCGCTCCAGTTGACGAAGCCCTCCGGCGGCTTCTTGCGCTGCACGCGCCGCAGCTTCTTGGGATCGTCACCGGCCTTGGCGACCAGGCGGGCGTTCTCCACCTCGTGCTCGGGCGCCTGCACGACGACATAGCCGACGGTGTCGTAGCCGGCCCGCCCGGCGCGCCCGGCGACCTGGTGGAACTCGCGGGCGCTCAGGTGTCGCTGGCGCTGCCCGTCGTACTTGGTGAGCCCGGTGAACAAGACCGTGCGGATCGGCACGTTGATGCCGACCCCGAGGGTGTCGGTGCCGCAGATGACGCGCAGCAGCCCCTGTTGCGCGAGGGTCTCTACCAGGCGGCGGTAGCGGGGCAGCATCCCGGCGTGGTGCACGCCGATGCCGAGCCGGATGAGCCGGCCGAGCGTACGGCCGAAGCCGGCGCTGAAGCGGAATGCGCCGATCGCGTCGGCGATGGCGTCGCGCTGCTCGCGGCTGGCGACGCCGGCGCTGGCGAGGGCCTGCGCGCGCTCTATCGCGGCGGCCTGGCTGAAGTGCACGACGTAGACGGGCGCCTGGTGCGTCTGCAGAAGGGTCTCGACGGTCTCGTGCACGGGCGTGGTGACGTACTCGAAGTGCAGGGGGACGGGGCGCTCGGCGCTGGTGACGGTGGCGGTCTCACGGCCGGTCCGGCGGCGCAGGCCGTTGGCCAGGTCGTGGGTGTCGCCGAGGGTGGCCGACATGAGGACGAACTGCGCGCCGGTGAGTTCCAGCAGCGGCACCTGCCAGGCCCAGCCGCGCTCGGGGTCGGCGTAGTAGTGGAACTCATCCATGATGACGAGGCCGATGTCGGCGTTCTTGCCATGGCGGAGCGCCTGGTTGGCGAGCACCTCGGCGGTGGCGGTGATGATGGGCGCGTCGGGGTTGACCGCGGCGTCGCCGGTCAGCATGCCGACGTGCTCGGCGCCGAAGACGTCGCACAGGGCGAAGAACTTCTCGCTGACG
>JBBSMD010000228.1:0-2647 GCA_038233355.1 Propionibacteriales bacterium | reverse complement strand
CGTCAGTCCCAGACAACTGTCGAGTCGTGACTCCGCAGCTGACGATCCGACGAAACCAGTGGCAGTTCGTGGGTGCGCGCCGTCGCGTAGATGATGCGGTCCGCGGGGTCGCGAGCCGGGAAGTCCCTGGGCAACGAGCCAACGGCGGCCGCGACCTTCGGCGAGATCGGGAGGACCTGCGCTTCGGCCGCGATCACCGAGAGATACTCGGCCAGCGGCACCGCCAATTCGATCCGACCCTTGCGGTGCAGCATGGCGATCTCCCACAAGGTGATGTCGCTGATCCCCCAGGCTGTGGCCTGCGCCAGGCTCTCATGGGCCGCTGGCGTCAGCCGGTCCGGATCGGCCCGGGCCCACAGCAGGACGTGCGTGTCGAGGATGATCACTCGCTGCTCCACGTCTCGCCGGTCGACAACAAGTCGTCGGCCGGATCGACGATGGTCACCCGACCCCTGTCGGAGCCCAGCAACGACGCCGGCCGTACCGCGACCGGGACCAGCCTGGCGACGCGGCGGCCATGTCGGATGACGGTCACCTCGTCCCCGCCGGTCTCGAGGCGCCGGATCACGTCGAGCAGCTGTGCCCGTAGCTCGGTGACGGTCATGTCACTCATGTGTACATCCTACTGTCCACTCGACGCGGACGCGGACGCGGACGCCGGCGCCGACACGCGGACGCCGTCGCCGACGCCGACGCGTGACGTGGACCGTGACGGCGGCTGCGTCTGACTGACAACCCTTGCCGCTTCCCGACCTTGGCGGATCTGTTCACGCGCGCCACCGTCCCGAGCGCGACAGCGACGGTCAGTGCGACGATCTCCCAGCCCCCCAGGCCGACCCGGACGGTCCGCTGCGGTGAGCGAGACGGTCCGTCGGTCGTGAACGAACACCGATGTGCCGAGTTCGGCCTCGAACGTGACGGTCTCGGCTCGTCGGTCTGCTCGGTCGCCCGCGGCGAGCCGGGTCAGACCCGTAAGGCGCCTCCGAGCCGGGTACGTCGGTGGCGTCGTCGTCGCGGGTGACGGCCGCGACGCCGCAGGTCAGCTGTCGCGCTGCAGACGAACGACGGTGTCCCGGGCGTTGAGGTCGTCGACCGGTCGGTCGGCGACGCCGGCCCGGGCCGCGGTGAATCCCGGACGTACCACCTCGTCGACGGTCCACAGCAACCGGGCGTCCTGGGGGCCGCCGGTCCCCTCGACTAGGTTGCTCAGGTCGTGCCCGACCACCAGCACCGACCCGCCGGGCGCGGTGACCGCGGCGGCAGCGGACAGCACGTGCTGCCGGTCGTCGCGTACGAGTTGCAGGTACGCGACGAGGACCAGGTCGAAGGGACCCGCCCAGTCGGCGCCCCGCTCGCCGGCCCACGCGAGCACGTCCGCCTCCACCCACTGGACCTCCGCGTGCGTACGCCGGGCGAGACGCCGCGCCTTGTCCAGCGCGACCCGGCTGAAGTCCACCGCGGTCACCTGCCAGCCGTGACCGGCCAACCAGACCGCGTTGCGCCCCTCGCCACAGGCCAGGTCGAGTGCCCGGCCCGGCGGGAGCGCGGCACATTCCGCTACCACGAAGCGGTTGGGTTCGACCGACCACAACAACTCCTCAGCGGCATACCGTTCGTCCCACCAAGCCGCCGATCCCCGCTCGCGTTCGCCGTCGGAGTCGGTCACCGGTGTGTCCGCTCGCTCCACACTGGCCCATCATGCCGGTATCGGACGCACCGCCCGCTCGTGCGGCTCGGCACGTGGCTCCGGGCGGCGAGCACCAACCTGGCTATCGGGCATTACGGCCGCAGGATGTGCCGCCGCTTTCATGGGGCGGCCGGTGGGTCGGGCCGGAGACGAGGTGGTCGTCGCCGCCGACCGGCGCCACCGGTCAGCGCTGCGGCGGCAGCGGCGGGCTCTTGCACGTACGAGCCCGCAACAGACAGGTGCTGATCAGCTTGCGTTGCACGGCGGGATCCCATGCGTTCCAGAAGTCGGCGTGCGCGCTCAGCTGGCCTCCCGAGGCGAGCGACACCCGATTCAAGGGGCCGCGGATGTCGTAGCGGAACCCCAGCTTCAACGTCGGCACGGCCACCGGGTGACCCTTCGGGCACTCCTTGTCGTGCCGGTAGGAGTACACCATGTGCCCCTTGTGGTTGGGCGAGTCCAGGGTTCTGCCGTTCCAGCAGTTCGGGAAGACCACCTGCAGCCGCAGGATGCCGCGGCACGAGCGCGGAGGTCTGCTGGACCCCGTCGGCCCCATGTTCGAGCAGGACCAGTGCGTGATCAGCTTCCGTTGCGGCTTCCTGGCGGTCGCATCACCCGCGATCATCCGCAGACCCAAGGGGTACGGGCGGATGACGGACGGGTCGCGCAGCGGGCCGGTGCGGTAGTACGCGATCATCAGGTTCGGCTGGACGCGACGGCCCTTGTTGTACAGGGTCGGCGCCCAGTACGCGGCCTTGTCCTTGGGCCGAGCGCACGTCGTGCCCTTGGTCCGCAGGCTGCCGGTGGTGCTGTATGCGTTCGTCGACACGTTGCCGTAGAACTCGTGCCGGTGCGCGACCCCCGGCTCGCCCGGCGCCACGATGGGGTCGTTCTTCGCGGCGTGCGACCAGCGGCACTTGACCTGGAAGACGCCCATCCGATCTGCCGGGGTGGAACCCT
>JBBSMD010000227.1:0-2660 GCA_038233355.1 Propionibacteriales bacterium | reverse complement strand
TGCGCGACTACCTGGACTGACACGTCGCTGCACCGAGCGGTGTTCGTGCTGGTCGGTCGCGGCCGGGTCAGGGACGGCCGTGGCAGGTGTCCGAGCCCTGGTCGATCGTCTCCCCGGAGATGGTGCGGTACTCCCACGAGTACGAGCCGGAGCCGAGCGCCAAGAACAGCACGCCGTAGTCGTCGCCGAACTGCACCTGCGACCCCTGCTCGCGCGACTCGAAGGCGTACAACGACCTGCCGCCCGCCCCCGACACGAACGAGCGGATGCCGGTCGAGACGACATTGCCGGCGTAGTCCATCTCGGCGAACCGCTCGTAGTCGTGGTCGTGTCCGGCCAGCGCCAGCTCGAACCCGGCGTTGTACGCCACCGCCCAGAAGCGCTCGGGCCGGGTCGAGGAGCCGTGCTCGCCCGAGGAGTAGCGCGGTGCGTGGGTGAAGAGGAGCTGGCAGGCGGCCTGGTGCTCACGGATGTCGTCGACCAGCCAGGTGCGCTCGGCCGCGCAGTCGATCTGGTTGCACTCGGCGTTCAACGCGTACACGCGCCACTCGCCGAGGTCGAAGGCGTAGTACCCCTTGTCCGGGTCGCCCGCCCGTGTCCCGAAGTACTCGAAGTAGGGCACAGCGCCCGGGGTCAGGTACTCGTGGTTGCCCGGTACGGGGTAGGTCTTGTCGAGCAACGGCCCGTAGGTCTCGTCGTACGACTGGGGCCAGTCGTCGGCAGCACCCTTGTCGTACTGCAGGTCACCGAGCGCAAGGAGCGCGTCCACGTCTTGCGAGCGGATCAGCTCGGCGGTCTCATCGTGGTGACAGTCGGTGTACGTGGGGGCGTCCGGGTCGCACGCGATGTCGCCGACCGCGGCTACGCGCACGGCGCCGGAGACCTCCACCGCCTGGTCGCCCGGGGTCGGGGTCGAACCGGTGGAGGCGGAGCAGCCGGCCAGCACCATCGCCGCGGCACACAGCACACGCACCATCATCGCGTCCCACTCCTCGTGCGTTGACCGACCGCTCGGGCACGCCCAGGGTAGGCGCCGGGTGAGCCGTTGCCTCGCGGTTGGTTCGACCCGCACGACGCCGGAGGCATCCTGGTTCACGAGACGAGCACAGCCACCACCCAGACCGTTGCCGCGCACAACGCCCCGGCCAGGTGCACCAGCAGCACCAGACCGCTGGCGCGAAGGGCCGCCAGGGTCGCCGGCCAGGCCGCACGGTGCGGGCAGCCCCGGAGGCGTTGCGCGGCGTACACGCCGCCCACGAAGCCCAGCAGGAGCCCTAGGACGGGCACCACGAAGAAGCCGACGGCTCCGAGGACGCCCCCTAGCATCAACGCACGACGTGGCACCTGGGACCTGCCGAGGTGGCGGTGCCCCAGCCACCACCCGGCGACCCAGCCGGTGGCCAGCACCGCGAGGGCAGCCGCAGTGAACCACCACGCCACCGCACCACCCGTCTCGGTGGCCCACACGGTGACCGCGGCGGCGACGAGCAGCTCGCCCGGCAGCACAGGCACGACCACGCCCAGCACCCCGACCGCGATCACGAGGCCGACGAGCACCTCACCGGCCAGGCTCACGAGCGCACGACAAAGGCCCCGAGAGAGTGTCCTCGGGGCCTGAGCAGGATCGGGGAGGTGGACGAGATCACGTGCGGCGGTTCGTCCTCAGGGACGGCGGTGAGCGGTGCGGGTCAACGCTCCGGGGTGGAGGACACGTCGCTCAGGCGGCCGGTCTCGTCGTGGATGGTGGCAGCGACCTCGCGCAGCCGGTCGCCGTGCTCACGAGCGTGGTGGGCGCAAAAGAGCAGCTGACCACCGGTCACGAGCTCGACACGCAGGTAAGCCTGGGCCCCGCAACGGTCGCAACGATCGGCTGCGTTGAGGGGAGGGAGGGGGGCAACTGCAGTGGTCACGTCGGTCCTCTTCTCCGAGTCGGTGCGGGACATCGGCGTGATGACCCTCGTCAGCGTTGCAACATCAAAGCACGCGGGGTGCTTCCCCCTCTGCTGGACTCACGGTGTGACCCTTGTCGCCGGCTGCGGCGGTGGGCACCCCGAGTGACCACCGAGCCGGATGGCTTGCCCACGCTCGTTCCTTACCCCTCCAGTGTGACAACCCCGGTCAAGACGCGCAGGCGGACCCGCGCCTGCGCCGTCGACCGGCTCTGCCGGGCTAGGCTCGCGACCATGGTCGGCAGGCCATCCGAGGCCAGGCCACCCCATGCTCGAACGCCCGGGAGGGAGCCTCGTGACGGTGCAGCGGGCACCCGCCGACGCCACGTACAACGCCCGGCACCTGCTCGTGCTCGAGGGTCTGGAAGCCGTACGCAAGCGGCCCGGCATGTATGTGGGGTCGACCGACACGCGCGGGCTGATGCACTGCCTGTGGGAGATCATCGACAACGCCGTCGACGAAGCGCTCGCCGGCGCCTGCCGCCACATCCAGGTGGTGCTGGGCTCTGACGGGTCGGTGGAGGTGTGTGACGACGGGCGGGGGATCCCGGTCGACGTCGAGCCGCGCACCGGGCTCTCGGGCGTGGAGGTCGTGTTCACCAAGCTGCACGCCGGCGGCAAGTTCGGCGGTGGCTCCTACGTCGCGACCGGTGGTCTCCACGGGGTCGGCGCCTCGGTGGTCAATGCCTTGTCGCACCGTCTCGACGTGGC
>JBBSMD010000226.1:0-2723 GCA_038233355.1 Propionibacteriales bacterium | reverse complement strand
TGCGCTGCAACATCTCCGGCAACGTCCCGCTGCCATCCGAGGTCCCGCGGATCGGGTGGCGCGCCGGACTCGACGTGGACCCAGTAGACGCTGGCGACCCGGAAGCCCGGCGATGGCTGCGCTGCCTGGTGTGGCCCGAGCACGAGGACCGTGCGCGCACGCTCGTGGACGCACTGAACGTGGCCGCCGAGGTGCACCCGCCGGTTCGACGCGGCGATCTCACCCGAGACCTCGCCGGGCTGCTCGACGAGGTGCCCGACGGGGCGACCACCGTCGTCACCCACAGTGCCGCCCTGACCTACGTCGACACCGCAGCACGGGAGAACGTCGTGCAGCTGCTGAGCCAGCGAGGCGTGCACCGGCTCGGTGCCGAGGGCCCGGACGTGCTGCCCCACCTGGTCGGACTGCTGCCCGATCACCCGCAGCCCGAAGGGCGGGTCGTGGTCTCTCTCGACGACCAGGCCCTCGCGCTGGCGCACCCGCACGGACGGACGCTCGCCTGGCTGTGAGTGACCCCTGACAGCGCCTCGAGCTCGCGCATTGCACAAGCGCGAGCGCCCGCCCACCACATTCAGGTAGCGAGGTGCCACTTGCTTAGCCATGCTAATGAGGTAGGGTAATGGTATGACCACCTCTCCACCTGCGCGGACGCGTGTCGAGGGCGGCCTTGCGGGGGCGCTGGCCGTCTCGGTCACTCGCCTGGGCCGTCGGCTGCGGCAGGAGCGTGATACCGACCTGAGTGCCAGCCAGCTCGCGGTGCTCGGCACGCTGCGCCGCGAGGGTCCGCTCACCGCCAGTGCTCTCGCCGCGGCCGAGGGCGTGCAGCCGCCCTCGATGACCCGCACCGTTGCCTGCCTGCACGAGCGGGGCTTGGTGGAGCGTGCGGCCCACCCCAGCGACGGGCGGCAGACGATCGTGGCGCTGTCCGAGTTCGGTGAGCAGGTGCTCGCCGAGGAGCGCCGGCGTCGTGACGACTGGCTGGGTCGCCGCTTACGTGAGCTCGACCCGGCCGACCGTGAGCTCTTGCGCCGCGCCGCCGCCGTACTGGAGAGGCTGGCGCGGTCGTGAGTCCGACGTTCCAGGCCCTGCGGGTGCGCAACTATCGGGTGTACACAGCCGGGGCCATCGTCTCCAACGTGGGCACCTGGATGCAACGCGTCGCCCAGGACTGGCTGGTGCTCCTGCTCAGCGGCGGGTCGGGGGCGGCCCTCGGGATTACGACCGGCCTGCAGTTCCTGCCCGCCCTACTGCTCTCCCCACTCGCCGGCGTCGTCGCCGACCGCTTCCCCAAGCAGCGCGTCCTGCTCGGCACGCAGGTCGCCATGGCCCTGCCGGCTGCCGTGCTGGGCGTGCTGGCGATCACCGGGCACGCCACCACCTGGTCGGTCTACGTCCTCGCCCTGCTGCTCGGGGTGGGGACCGCCTTCGACGCCCCGGCGCGGCAGAGCTTCGTGGTCGAGATGGTCGGCCGCGAGGACCTGGCCAACGCGGTGGGGCTCAACTCGGCGTCGTTCAACGCCGCCCGGGTCGTCGGCCCGGCGCTGGCCGGCCTGCTGATCGCCGCCGCTGGAGGCGGAGTGACCGCGACCGGCTGGGTGATCCTCGCCAACGCTGCCAGCTACCTCGCGGTGGTCTTCTCGCTCACCCGGCTGTGCACCCGCGACCTGCTGCCCTCTCCGCCGGTCGAGCGGGGTGGCGGCGCAGTGCGGGCCGGCTTCGCCTACGTACGCGGCCGGCCCGACCTGCTGCTGATCCTCGCCGTGGTGTTCTTCGCCGGGACGTTCGGACTGAACTTTCAGCTCACCAGCGCGTTGATGGCCACCGAGGTCTACGGCAAGGGCGCCGGGGGGTACGGCCTGCTCGGCTCGTTCATGGCGATCGGCTCGCTCACCGGGGCCTTGCTCGCGGCCCGCCGGGCCCGTCCCCGGCTGCGGCTGGTGGTCGGCGCGGCGCTCGCTTTCGGTGTCATCGAGGTGGCGAGCGGCCTGATGCCGAGCTACGTCACGTTCGCCCTGTGGGTCCCACTGGTGGGGCTGACCGCGCTCACCATGATCACCGCCGCCAACGCCACCATGCAGCTCACCGTCGACCCGCAGATGCGCGGGCGGGTGGCCGCGCTCTACCTCATGATCTTCATGGGCGGCACCCCGCTCGGGTCGCCGTTCATCGGCTGGCTCGGCGACGTCGCCGGTGCCCGCTGGACGCTCATCGGCGGCGGGCTGCTCACGCTGGCGGGTGTCACGGGCAGCGTCGCGCTGTACGCCCGTACTCGCGAGCTCGTGCTGCGCCCGGTGTGGCGGCCTCGACTGGCACTGTCGGTGATGTCTCGCGCCGAGGCGTTGACCCGGCAACGCGAGACCGAGGCCGAGGCGGCACCAAGTGGGGCAGTGGCAGGCTGATCCGTCATGGATCCCCGACTGCGCCGCTACGTCATCCCGGGGCTGCTGCTCGGTCTGCTCGCCGTCGTGGTGATCGCCGCGCTGCGCTGACGCTGCACCGAGTGGCCCGGTGTGGTTGCGCTCTCGCCGGCCCCACCACCACATCGGGCCACTCGCACAGGCATCCGGCGTCGAAGACCAGTTGCGCGGACCGCACCGGACCGGGCGGCCGCACATGGCACGCTTGACGACGTGGACGCCAACACCGTCGAGAAGCAACCCGACGCCGTGCCCGTCCGGCGGGCCGACGGGGCGGTGCACGGCCTCGACCATGTCCGCGAGCTG
>JBBSMD010000225.1:0-2745 GCA_038233355.1 Propionibacteriales bacterium | reverse complement strand
GGCTGGCGCCGCGTGGCCGAACGATCGCTCACCCGCCTCGACCCCCAGAGCTGGCAAGGGCTGCAGCATTACTCCGACGGCGTGAACGCCTATCTGGTCGACCGCTCGGGGTCGCAGCTGTCGCTGGAGTACGCCGTCTTGTCCCTCACCGAACCCGACTACGTGCCCGAGGCATGGTCCCCGGCCGACTCGAGCCCGTGTTGACCTCCGGAGCCCTGGTGGGAGGCGTTTTCCGCCCGGGGGCCGGACCGCCACCCCGGTCCTCGAGATTGCGTCACGTCCTAGGTCCCGCCGTCGAGCCGGGTGCGGCCGCCCGCTCGCTGGCGCGTGTCGACGCGCTCGTCGCCGACGCCTTCGGCAACACCGCCACCGGGACCGCCACCGCCGACGCCGACGACAACACCGCCACAGGGACCGCCACCGCCGACTGCCCTGGCCGTTCAGCCGGGTGCGGCCGCCCGCTCGGTCACGACAACCGCGCTCACGTTGCTACCAGCCCGCAAGGACTGACGCCGTCACCGGGCAGCCGCAGCACGCGGGTCGGCGTGACGGCCACGTGCACCGGCTCGTCGTGCGGTGCGGCCGGGAGGTGGTCGACCACCTCGGCGTCGTCGACCAGCACGACCCGTACCGCGTCCGGGTCGGCCCGTGCCAGCGCCCGGTCGTAGCTGCCCCCACCGCGACCGAGCCGGTTGCCGGCACGATCCACGGCCAGACCGGGGCACACGACGACGTCGGCACGGCTCACCGCGGTCACCCCCAGCCGCGGCCCGACCGGCTGGCGCAACCCGTACGGTCCGGACGCGAGGTCGTCCGGACCGGTCCACAGCGCCCAGTCGAGCGCGCGGTCGGGCAACAGCACCGGGAGGAGCACGGCAACGCCACGTCCGGCGAGGGCCGCGACGAGCAGGTCGGTCGCGGGCTCACTGGTCACCGAGACGTACGCAGCGACCGTGCTGGCCGAGCCGATCTCCGCCATGCCCAGCACCCGTACGGCGCGGGCTCGCTCGGCGACCGGGTCCCGCCCACGCCGCTCGCGTGCCGCGAGCAGCGCTCGGCGTAACGCGGCCTTCTCGGCGTCCACCGCACGAGGCTAGCGACGGGCAGCCGGCTCCGACGGGGGCGTCGCCGGTCCAGCCGCGACCGGCTCAGCAGCCGGTCGCTGCTTGGAGCACCCGACACGCCTGATGCATCCGAGCCGTCGACAGGGCGGTCACCGGCCGGCGAAACACGTCCTTGCGCAGGGTGTGCAGGTTGTCGAAGCTGGCGACGCATGCGGTCGGCACACCGTCCTCCTCCGGGGTCAGCTCGAGCTCGGAGACGAGTCCTCGGATGGTCCGGGTCAACGCCGCGACCACGACCGAGCCGATCCGGTCCGCGACCGGATCGCGCGTCAGGACCAGCACCGGCCGGTCCCCGCCGGGAGTGGCGGCGAACCAGATCTCACCGCGCTGCATCGGCCCAGTCGGTCCAGTCCTCGGCTGGGGCCCACTCCTCGATTGCGCTCAGGGCGTCCTCGTCGGGGGTCATCGGCGTACGCAGCCACGCCTCGGCGTCTCGCTCACTCGCCAGCCGCGACAGATGCTGCCGTAAGGCCTCGCGAAGCAGCTCGGACCGTTGGATTCCCAGCCGTTCGGCCCACTCCTGTGCGTCCGCGGCATCGACGTCGTCGACCCGGAAGCTCCACATCGTCATACGTACAGGCTACTGCGTCATACACGGGGTGCGTACAAGCGGGGAGACGCGGACCTCCACCCGGCGGCAGCCGCGACGGCCACGACCCGGCGCGCCGATAGGCTCCGCGCTCATGAGCGAGCAGGGGCGCCGGGCCGCGATCGAGCGCATGCGGGAGGCCGGTGTGCCCGAGCGGGCCGTGACGGTCTTCACCCACTACTACGACCAGCTCGAGCAGGGCGCCACCGGCACCATCGCCGAGGACGACATCGAGCCGTTGACCGATCCGGACCGGCTCGCCGACGTCGAGGTCGACCCCGGCGAGGCGCGCGAGGCCCTGGCCGCGACGGCGGTGATCAAGCTCAACGGCGGCCTCGGCACCTCGATGGGCATGGACCGCGCCAAGTCCCTGCTCAGGGTGCGCGAGGACGCCAGCTTCCTCGACGTGGTGGCCCAGCAGGTGCTGAGCGCCCGGGCCAGGCACGGCGTACGGCTGCCGCTGCTGCTGATGGACTCCTTCCGCACCCGAGACGAGGCGCTCGCGGCGCTGGACGCCTACCCCGACCTGCCGGTCGAGGGCCTGCCGTTGGACTTCCTGCAGAACCGGGAGCCGAAGCTGCGAGCCGACGACCTGACTCCGGTCGATTGGCCCGCCGACCGCTCCCTGGAGTGGTGCCCGCCCGGCCACGGCGACCTCTACACCGCGCTGGAGACCTCCGGGGTGCTCGACCAGCTGCTCACCGCTGGCTTTCGCTACGCCAGCGCCTCCAACTCCGACAACCTGGGGTCGGCCCCCGACGCGACGCTCGCCGGCTGGTTCGCCCGCTCCGAGGCCCCGTACGCGGCCGAGATCTGCGCCCGCACGCCCGCCGACCGCAAGGGTGGCCACCTCGTCGTACGCCGCAGCGACGGGCGACTGATGCTGCGCGAGACCGCACAGGTGCGCGCCGAGGACGAAGCCGCCTACGCCGACATCGAGCGGCACCCGTTCTTCCACACCAACAACCTGTGGTTCGACCTGCGCGCGCTGGCCGAGACCCTGCAGGCCCGCGAGGGGGTGCTGGGCCTGCC
>JBBSMD010000224.1:0-2790 GCA_038233355.1 Propionibacteriales bacterium | reverse complement strand
CGAACCCCCCGCCGCTGCAGGGTGTGGTCGTCGCCGACTTCAGCCGGGTGCTCGCCGCGCCGCTCGCCACCACCACCCTGGCCGACCTGGGAGCCGAGGTGGTCAAGGTGGAGCGGCCGGGTTGCGGCGACGAGACCCGCTCTTGGGGTCCGCCGTGGACCGACGCGTCCAGTGCGTACTTCGAGTCCGCGAACCGCTCGAAACGCAGCATCGAGCTCGACCTCGGCGAGCCAGCCGACCTCGCGCGGGCGCACGAGCTGGTGCGCCGTTCCGACGTGCTCGTCGAGAACTTCCGCGCCGGCACCTTGCACCGCTACGGGCTGGGACCCGCCGCGGCGCACCGGCTGAACCCTCGACTCGTCTACTGCTCGGTGACCGGCTTCGGCAGCGGCGTGGGTGCCGACCTGCCGGGATACGACTTCGTCGTCCAGGCCCTCGGGGGGCTGATGAGCATCACCGGCCCACCCGACGGGGAACCCAGCAAGGTCGGTGTCGCCCTCGTCGACGTCCTGGCCGGCAAGGACGCCGTGATCGGCGTCCTGGCCGCGCTGGCCGACCGGGAGCGCACCGGGCTCGGTCAGCACGTCCAGGTCAACCTGCTCTCCACGCTGCTCGCGGCCCTGGCCAACCAGGCGGCCAGCTATCTGGCCACCGGCGAGTCACCGACCCGGATGGGCAACCAGCACCCTTCCATCGCCCCGTACGAGACGCTGAACTGCGCAGACGGACAGATCGCGGTGGCGTGCGGCAACGACCGGCAGTTCGCCCGGCTGGCCGCTGTGCTCGGACGGGACGAGCTCGCCCGCGACCCCAGGTTCGGGTCCCACGCCGACCGGGTCCGGCACCGAGGCGAGCTCGTCGCCGCGCTCGAGACGGTGCTACGTACCCGCGACGCGCGCCAGTGGCAGCGGGTGCTGGCTGCCGCCGACGTGCCGGTCGGCGAGGTCGCCGACGTCGGTGCGGCCGTCGCCCGAGCCGAGGAGCTGGGCCTGCGGCCGCTCGTCGACGTCGGCCCGGCCAACCCGCCGCAGATCCGCCACCCGGTCACCTACTCGCGCAGCACGCTGCGCGAGGCGACCCCGCCGCCCCGATTGGGTCAGCACAACGAGGAGGTCGGCGGCTGGCTGTCTCCTGGTACGACGGGCGCATGAGCGGCGCGACTGCACCCCGCTTCGACCTAGCCGGCGTCGTCGAACAGGCACGGTGGCATTGCCTCGCTGGTGCCGGACACTGGTGACGCCCGGCTAGGGTGCCCGGGGTGAGCGACCGGCTGGTGTGGATCGACTGCGAGATGACCGGACTCGACCTGCGCGCCGACGCCCTGGTGGAGGTGGCGGCGCTCGTCACCGACTACGACCTCAACGTGCTCGGTGCCGGCGTCGACATCGTGATCGAGCCACCCGCGCCGGCACTGGAGCAGATGGTGGACCTGGTACGCACCATGCACACCAGCTCCGGGCTGCTGGACCAGCTCGCCGACGGGGTGAGCCTGGCCGACGCGGAGGAGCAGGTGCTCGCGTACGTGCGTGAGCACGTCCCGCAGCCGCGCAAGGCACCGCTCGCCGGCAACTCGGTGGGCACCGATCGAGGGTTCCTCGCCCGGGACATGCCCGCCCTTGAGTCGTTCCTGCACTATCGCGTGGTCGACGTGTCCAGCGTCAAGGAGCTCGCGCGGCGCTGGTTCCCGCGCGCGCACTACGCCGCCCCCACCAAGGCCGGTGGGCACCGTGCCCTGGCCGATATTCGCGAGAGCATCGAGGAGCTGCGCTACTACCGCGAGGCCGTGTTCGTCCCCCCGCCCGGACCGGACACGGCCACCGCGCAGGCGATCGCCGCCCGCCACGCCGGCACGATCGGCCGCAGCGACACCTGAGCGGCCTCGGGTGCCGGGGAGGTGCGGCCGCACCGTTACACTTCTGGGCGCCGTACCGGGTCACTCCTGCGTACGCATGGTGGGTGTAGCTCAGCCGGTAGAGCACCTGGTTGTGGTCCAGGGGGCCGCGGGTTCAAGTCCCGTCACTCACCCCAAGGAGGTGTCGTGTACGCCGCGGCGATGGCAGCGCACACCCGTCATCCGAAGAAGGTCGTCGAGCGGACAGTCGTCCTGCCCGACCTGCGAGTGCTCTACACGCCGATACCGAAGGCCGGTTGCACTTCGATGCTGTGGCTGGTCGCCGAGCTCGCCGGGCGTCGGCCCGAAGACTTCGTCGCCTCGCGGAAGGCCACCGTCGAGCCCGAATCACAGATCCAGGACGTCCGCCTGTGGCGGCCTGAGCACCGTCTCATGTCCTCCGTTGGCGGAGCAGGAACAGATGTGGACCGGCACCGACTGGTTTCGCTTCACCGTCGTGCGAGAACCATTGGGGCGGGTGTGGTCGGCCTGGGTCAACAAGCTGCTGCTACGTCACCCGGCCTTTGTCGAAATTGCCGACAGGCTCGGCCTTACCACTGCCCTACCGCGGACATCTGACCGGCTGCGCGGGGAGTTCCTGTCCTTCGTTGCCCGTGTGCGCAGCGACCCGGTTGGCTTCTACAACGCGCACTGGGCTCCGCAGACGGACCGCGTCGGCTCGCTGCCGTACACCCACATCGGCCGCATCGAGAGCCTGTCCGACACGCTTGACCAGCTGTCTCAGCATCTCGGGCAGCCGCTGCCGCCGATTCGGCGCTCGAACAGTACGCCGCTGAGGTTCAGTCCCGCCGTTCTCGACGACGACAGCCGCCGAGCGCTCAACGAGCTCTTCGCCGAGGATCAGCGTCGATTCGGCTACCCTCCGGTCGAGGCACCGG
>JBBSMD010000223.1:0-2819 GCA_038233355.1 Propionibacteriales bacterium | reverse complement strand
GGCGTTCCGGATGTCCGGGGTGCATGCCGTCGACGTCCGGCCAGGACCGAAGGGCCGGCTCGGTCACACCGAGAGCGCGACCGCCCCGGTACGCCGCGGGTCACCGGCCGCGTCGAGCGCGCCGTCAGCGGTGGCCAGCGCAAACCCGACGCCGCCGAAGTACATCGCGTGCGGGGGCATCGCCCGGGACGGCAGGCCGAGGTCGTCCGGCAGGGCGAGGTCTTCCTCGTGGACGGCCTGGTCGCCCACCTCGGTGCCGAGCCGCACGTGCACACGCGGGTGCGCCACCGCCTGCTGCAGGCCCAGCCCACCTTCTACGTGCAGGGCGAGGACCTGCGCGACCGAGGTGGGGATGCGGTCCGAACCAGGCGACCCGATCGCGAGCACGGCCCCGTCGTCGCGTCGGCCGACCGTCGGTGCCATCGCGGTCAGCAGCCTCGCCCCCGGCGGCTCGCCGTGGGCGCCGTGTGGGGTGAGCTCCTGTTCGCCGAGACAGTTGTTGAGCCAGATGCCGGTACCGGGCACGAGCACCCCCGAGCCGTATCCCGCCGACGCAGTGATCGCGCACGCCGTCCCGTCGTCGGCCACCACCGACACGTGCGCGGTGCTGGGCGACGTGGCCAGCGACAGGGTGTCGCGGTGCACAGTGTCCATCAGCGCCTCAGCAGCCACCTGCCGGTCAGCTGCGACGTCGAGCACGTCGGCGCGGTGGCGCAGCACCGCCCGCTCGATGGCGACGAGGTGGCGCAGGTCGTCCTCGCTCCACGGACCCTGCTTGGGCCGGCCGGCCAGCAGCGTCAGCATGGCGGCCACGACCACGCCGCCGACCGCGGGCGCCGGGTTGGTGGCGAGTGACCAGTCCCTGAGCCGGGCCGGCAGGGCCGGACGCACCACCGCCTCGTACGCCGCGAGATCGGCAGCGGTCAGGATGCCGCCCCCGCCACGGACCTCGCGTACGACCAGGTCGGCGATATCGCCGATGTAGAAGGCCTCGGCGCCATCGTCGGCGAGCGTCTGCATGGTGTCGGCGAGGTGCGGCACGTTGACCTTCTGGCCGAACGGGATCAGCGCACCGTCAGGGGTGTGCAGCGCCGCGTAGCTCTCGGGGTGCCAGCCGAAGATGTCTCGGTGCACGAACTCGAGATAGGTGTGCGATGCCCGGCCGTGCGCGAAGCCACCGCGGGCCGCCGCGACCGAGGGGGCGACGACCTCCCGCCACGGGATCCTGCCTTCTTGACGGTGCGCCAGGTCGAGCGCCCGCAGGCACCCCGGCGTGGCGACCGACCCGTGCCCGACCGTCATCGTCACACCGCCGGCGTACGCGGTGTGCACCTCTCGCAGACCGCCGCCGAGCTCCTCGGGCGCCAGCCCCCGTCCCGGCATCTCGACCCCGCCGTCGACGGTGACCGGCGGTGACCCGTCGTTTGGCTGCACGGTGATGTACGCGGCCCCGGCCATCGACACCAGGCCCGGCTCGGTCACGGTCGTCACCAGCATCGCCGCCAGCGCCGCGTCCACCGCGTTGCCACCGGCCGCCGCAACATCGATGGCTGCCCTGCACGCCAGGTCGTTGGGGGCGGCAACGGCCACCCGTACGGGTGCGCGAGAGCCGGCCAGGTCGGACATGGAGCCGAACGCTACAACGCCGACGACGCGGGCACTTCGCACCGGCGGCGGTCCCTCGCTGTCCTAGGCTGTGCCGGGTGTCGCTGCTCCTCGTGGCATGGTGCCGGTGACCGTCACCGGTTGCACCAGACGCATCGATGCTCTCCAGGCGGTTGGTGCCCCGCACAACCTGTTCTCCCGCACGACCATCAAGGAGCGCCCGTGCAGATCGATCACGCCACCGCTCTCGTCACCGGAGGTGCCTCAGGACTCGGGCTGGCCACCGCCGAGCTGCTGGCTGCCCGGGGGGCGCACGTCGTCGTGCTCGACCTCCCCTCCTCCGACGGCGCGGCGGTCGCCGCACGGCTGGGAGAGCGGGTGGCGTTCAGCCCCGGCGACGTCACCGATCCCGACTCGGTCAGCGCGGCGCTCGACCGGGCCGCCGACATGCCAGCGCCGCTGCGGATCAGCGTGGGCTGCGCCGGTATCGGGCCGGCCGCGAAGGTGGTCGGGCGCAAGGGCCCGTTCCCGCTGGACCTGTTCCGTCAGGTCGTCGAGGTCAACCTGATCGGGATGTTCAACGTCCTGCGCCTGGCGGCCGAACGTCTCGTCGCCGCCGAGCTCGACGGCGAGGAGCGTGGCGTCGTCGTCAGCACCGCGTCCGTCGCGGCGTACGAAGGGCAGATCGGCCAGGCGGCGTACTCGGCGTCGAAGGGCGGCATCGTCGGCATGACCCTGCCGATCGCCCGCGAGCTCGCCGAGCGGCAGGTGCGCGTGGTCACGATCGCGCCGGGCCTGTTCGAGACACCGCTGCTCGGTGGCATGCCGCAGGAAACCCGCGACTCGTTGGGGGCACAGGTGCCGCACCCGAGCCGCCTCGGTCGGCCCGAGGAGTACGCCGCCCTGGTCGAGCACATCCTCACCAACCCGATGCTCAACGGTGACACCATCCGCCTCGATGGGGCGATCCGGATGGCGGCCCGCTGAGGACGTAGGCCCGGCCCTGCCCAGTCTTCCGTTGGCGCTGCGACTCTCACCGTCGGCTGCACCAGCAAGCGCCAGCGTCTTCGACCGCGCTCTACATGCGCAGGTGGCTGGTGTTGCGGCGGGGTTGTTGTCGGGGGTCGATCCAGTGGGGTGGGGTGAACCAGGGGTGCCCGTCTGCTTCGACGGTGACGGTCCACTGGCCGCGGTGGATGATGCGGTGATGGTGC
>JBBSMD010000222.1:0-2829 GCA_038233355.1 Propionibacteriales bacterium | reverse complement strand
CTCAACGTCTCGGCGTTGACCCAGGCCGCCATCTCGGCCGAGCTCGACCGGCATGCCATCGACAGCTGGCTGGCCGACCTGCCGCCCGGCCCGGGTGGGGTCTCGCACGACCTGGCGATGACCGCGCTCGACGAGGCGCGCGAGGAGCGGGCGGGCGAGCGTGGGTGAGCACGGCGGGTCGGCGGTCGTCGACGCGTCGGTGCTCGTCGATCTGTTGGCCGGCGCAGAGCAGTCGACGGCGGCGGCGTCCTTGGTGCGAGCCACGGCGCTGCATGCACCCGCGCACCTGGACGCCGAGGTGCTGTCGGCGCTGGGACGGTTGCAGCACGCCAGCCACATGTCTGCTGTCAACGTCGACGAGGCCATGTGGCGGTTGACGCGGGTCCCGCTTGCGCGGCACCTCCTGCCGGACCTGCTGCCGCAGGCCTGGCGGCTTCGGGCCGGTCTACGTCTCGTCGACGCCTTGTACGTGGCGCTGACCGAACGCCTCGGCCTGCCCTTGCTGACCACGGACCACCGCCTGGCCCTGGCCTACCCGGGCGCGCGGACCGTCTCGAGGTGACCCGCAGGCCTGGTCCGACGTGACGGCGGCACCGATTGCCGGAGCCGCGTCGAAGCCGGCTGCCACACTTGCCCATGAGCGGATCAGCGGCCGACCGGAGGGAGGTGTGATGGCGGACCCGTCACTGGCGCGCCTGCTCGACCCGGGCCCGCGCGATGGTGCCGAGACCACGGTGGGTCGCTACCGGTTGCTGCGCCCGATCGGCGAGGGCGGCATGGGGGTGGTCCACCTCGGTGTCGCACCCGACGACAGCCGGGTCGCGGTCAAGGTGCTGCGTCCGCACCTGGTCGGTGACGCCGAGGGGCGGCGCCGGCTGGAGCGCGAGATCGCCACCATGCATCGGGTGCAGCACCCCCGGGTCGCACCCTGCCTCGACGGAGACCCGTGGGGACCGGTGCCCTACGTCGTGACCCGCTTCGTGCCGGGAGCCCCGCTGTCCGAACACGTGCACGACTTCGGCCGGCTCGAGGGGGGCGACCTTCACGGGCTAGCGCTCGGGCTGGCGCACGCGCTGGAGGCGGTGCACCGCGTTGGTGTGCTGCACCGCGACGTGAAGCCGTCCAACGTGCTCATCGAGCGCGGCGAGCCGGTGCTCATCGACTTCGGACTCGCGCTGGCCGGGGACGAGTCGCGGCTGACCCAGGCCGGTTGGCTCCTCGGCACGCCGGCCTACCTGGCGCCCGAAACCGTCCTCGGAGCCGAACCCACGGCGGCCACCGACGTGTACGGATGGGCCGCGACAGTCGTGTTCGCCTGCACCGGTCACGGGCCGGTGGGCGGCGGCCCGACGGTGGCGGTGCTCGATCGGGTCCGTCGCGGTGACCTACAGCTGGCCGGCGTACCAGAGCACCTGCTGCCGCTGCTGCGGGACTGCCTGACCGCTGACCCGGACGCCCGCCCCGCCGCCGCGGACGTGGTCCGTCGCCTGCAAGACACCTCCGGCGATCGCACCGAGACGCTTGCCCGGCAGGCTCCTTCGGCACCCGTGGCCAGCGAGTGGACGCAGGACACCTCGACGGCGGTCGCGTCCGGTGCCACCGCGTGGACGCCGCCGGCGCCCGAGCGCAGCGGCTGGGCTCCCTCGCCGCCGCCGGTGACGTCGGTGCATCCGGTGACGTCAGCGCCACCGGAGACCTCAGCGCAACCCGCGACGTCGGCACAACCGCAGGCCGGATGGCACCAGGCCGCCGGCGCGAGCCGCTGGAGACGGGCGGCCCGCTGGCTGACCGCTGCGCTGTGGGCCGGACTGCTGACAACGACCCTCGCGACCGCGCCCGTCGTGACCGCGTCGGTGGTGCTGCTCGTGCTGGTGCTGGTCCAGGTGCACGACCGCACGCTGGCTGCCCGGTGGCGGCGCCAGGACCGCCACGGCGCCCGCCGCACCGACGATGCCCGCACGGTGGCCGGCTGGCCCTGGTACCTGATCGTCTCGGTGCCATCGGCTGCGCTCACCGTGCTCTCGGGACTCCTGGTGGGCGGACTCCTGCTCGCGGTGGTGCTGGCGTTCGACGGTCGGGCCGGCGACGTGGTGGTCGCCGCGGCGGCCCTCGCCGTCCTGACCTGGTGGCGCGGGCCGCGTGCCCTTCGCTACCACCGGGCCACGCAGCGGCTCGTGTACCGCACTGCGCCACCACCGCACGCCCGGTGGGCGCTGCTGTGGCTCCTGCTCATCGGGATCACGGGCGCCCTGGCCGTGCTACAGGTCTCCGGACCGATCTGGTACCCGCTCGACGCCGACTGGCTGGCGCCGTTGCGTTGACCCGCCGCTGCGTTGACCCGACCCGCCGGGTGCCCGCCGGCCACCGCCTGACCAGATGGTGGACCAGCTGTCCGCGCGGTGGGACACCGGCTGGCACACTGTGGACGTGCTGCCCAGCATCGGCATTCGCTGGCGCGCCAGGCCCTGACCCACCGGCCCGGCGCGCAGACCTCTCGTACCCACGGGAGGTCTTTTTCGTTGCCGCGCCCCACCGCCCACGAGGATCCATGACCACCGACTTCCACGTGTACGACACGACGTTGCGTGACGGCGCGCAGCAGGAGGGGCTCACGCTGTCGGTGGCCGACAAGCTGACCATCGCGCGCCACCTCGACACCTGGGGGGTCGGCTACATCGAGGGCGGCTGGCCGGGCGCCAACCCCAAGGACACCGCGTTCTTCGCCCGAGCGCACGAGCTCGACCTGAGACACGCCACCCTTGCCGCGTTCGGCGCCACTCGGCGGGCCGGGGCGCGTGCCGCCGACGACCCCCAGGTCGCCGCCTTGCG
>JBBSMD010000221.1:0-2850 GCA_038233355.1 Propionibacteriales bacterium | reverse complement strand
TGCCGGGGTGGCTGCGGCTGGCCGCGCCGCTGGTGGCCCTGGTCACGGCCGTCCTCGCCGCTGGGGCGTGGCGTTGGGGGCTGCGCCGCTACCGCAGTACGGGGAGCTGAGCCGTGCCGCTGATCGAGATCGACGACGTACGCCGCACGTTCAGTGTGCGCGTCAAGGCGGGCCGGGTACGCCGGGTCCGCCGGGAGGTGGTGGCGGTCGACGGCCTCAGCGCAACCATCGACGCCGGGGAGGCGGTCGGCTTTATCGGGCCCAACGGCGCCGGCAAGTCGACGACGGTGAAGATGCTGACCGGCATTCTCACTCCCACCTCGGGACGAGTCAGCGTGGCCGGCCTGGCACCGGCGGCCCGCCGCACCGAGCTGGCCCGGCGCATCGGTGTGGTCTTCGGGCAGCGCAGTGGCCTGTGGTGGGACCTGCCCCTGCGTGACTCCTTCGACCTGCTGCGGCGCATGTACGGCGTACCGACACAGCGGTACCGCCTCAACCTGGCCACGTTCACCGAGCTGCTCGACCTGACGCCGCTGCTGGACCAGCCGGTGCGCTCGCTCTCGCTCGGCCAGCGGGTGCGCGGCGACATCACGGCCGCCCTGCTGCACGACCCGCAGATCCTCTACCTCGACGAGCCGACTATCGGTCTCGACGTGGTGAGCAAGGCCCGGTTGCGGGGATTCCTGCGCACGCTCGTCGCCGAGCGCGGGACGACGCTGCTGCTCACCACCCACGACCTGGTCGACATCGAGCACGTGTGCTCGCGTGCGCTGGTCATCGACCGCGGGCGCAGCGTCTTCGACGGCTCCATGGATGCGTTGCGGGCACTCGGCGGCGGTCGCACCGTCGTGGTCGACCTGGCCGTGCCGGCCGGGCCCGTCGAGGTGCCCGGCGCAACGGTCACCCGCGTGGAGGGCCCCCGGCAGTGGCTGGCGCTGCCACCGCGGGCGTCGACCGCGCCGGTGGTGGCCGCGCTCGCCGCGTCGTACGAGGTGGCCGACCTGTCGGTGCAGGAGCCGGCGATCGAGGATGTCATCGTCGACCTGTACGCCCGGGGTGGCTGAGACATCGCAGCGCGGACGCCGCCGGGGGACGCGGCAGAGTTGCGACGCCGCGACGCCGGGGGACGCGGAAGGGTGCCGCCGCCGGGGACGCGGCAGAGTGCCGCGTCCCCGGGCCGGTCACTGGGAGGATGCGCCGGTGACGTACCGAGTCGGCGAGGCGCGCCCCGACCTGCTGGGGGGCGGCTGGACCGCTCGCACCCTCGACCTCGGGACGGCGCCCGACGGGCCGGTCGTGGCCACCCTTGTCGGCCGCGACCGTGCCGACCGCGCGCTGCTGTACGTGCACGGCTTCTGCGACTACTTCTTCCACACCGAGCTGGCCGACCACGTGGCGTCCGCAGGCTGGGCGGTGCACGGGCTGGACCTGCGCCGGTACGGGCGTTCGCTGCGGGCCCACCAACGACCCAACCACGTCACCGACCTGAGCGAGCACTTCGCCGACCTCGACGCGGCCTACGATGTGCTCGTCGCCGAAGGGGCTCGTCGGCTCGTCGTGGTGGGCCACTCCACCGGCGGGCTGATCGTCTCGCTGTGGGCCGACGCGCGCCGGCGAGCGCTCCGACCGCTGCCCGACGCCCTCGTGCTCAACAGCCCCTGGCTCGACCACAACGGGCCGCGCTGGCAACGCACCATCGGCACCCGGTTGTTGTACGCATTCAGCGCGCGCCGACCCGATGTCGTGGTACCGCGCCCGGTCTCGGGCGTCTACGCGGAGAGCCTGCACCGAGAGCTGCGCGGTGAGTGGGACTACGACCGGGCCTGGAAGCCGCCGGACAGCTTCCCGGCGCGAGCCGGCTGGCTGCGGGCGGTCCGGCTGGGTCACGCCGCGGTGCACCGCGGGATCGACGTGGGCGTCCCGGTGCTGGTGCTGACCTCGGACGCGTCGGCGTCGCCGCAGACGTGGGACGACGTGGCCACCCGCACCGACATCGTGCTCGACGTCGAACAGATCGCCCGCTGGGCGCCGCACCTCGGCCACTGCGTGACGCTTGCCCGCCTGCCTGGAGCGATGCACGACGTGTACCTGTCGCCGCGCCCGGTGCGCGAGCGGGCGTACGGCGTGACGCTGCGCTGGCTGTCAGCGACGGCGCCCGGCTGAGGCTCTTCCGAGCGGATCGGCCAGCCGCATCGGGACGTGGGAGATGCCGTCCTCGACGAACTCGGGTCCCGCGACGGCGAACCCGAGCCGCTCGTACCAGCGGGCGAGGTAGGTCTGGGCGTCGAGCATGACCGGCCCGGCGCAACGCTGCAGCGCGGCGCGCACCAGGACTTCCGCGAGGCCGGCACCGCGCGAGTCGGCCGCCACGCACACCCGGCCGATGCGCTGACCCGCCGGGTCGTCGAGCAGCCGCAGACAGGCCACGACCCGGCCGTCGCGTTCGACCCACAGGTGCACGGTGCCCGGCTCGGTGTCGCGCCCGTCCAGCTCGGGGTAGGGACAGGCCTGCTCGACGACGAACACGTCGACCCGCAGTCGCAGCAGTCCGTACAGCGTGGCCGCATCGAGCTCGCCGAAGCGAGTGGCGGACACCTGCGGCACCCGGGCAGCGTAAGACGCGGCAGGATCGGCCCCGTGATCGGACGCCTGCAGACCGTACCCGCCGCCGACCGACCCGACCTGCTGGCCGAGCCGGTGGCGGCCGCGCTCGCCGCCGTGCCGGACGCCGAGGTGGCCGAGATCGACCCCGAGCTGGCCGACACCGCCGCGCTGGTCGAGGCGTACGACGTGCCCCTGGACGCGTCGGCCAACTGCGTCGTGGTCGCGGGCCGCCGGGGTGGTGACGAG
>JBBSMD010000220.1:0-2916 GCA_038233355.1 Propionibacteriales bacterium | reverse complement strand
GACGTGGCTTGGACGGCTGTTTCGCTGGGGTGCTACCAGACCAAGCCCGCGATTCCAACCCAGCCGCCTCGGCCGACGGTGACACCGGCCATGGTGCTCGAGGCGGTTCGTCGGCTCGGTCTGCCGTCGTTGCCGTTGCAGGTGCAGCCGGCCGATGCCACGTTGGTCAACTTCGACACGATCTTCTTCACCGAGCCGCAGCCGTTCGACCACACGGTGCGCCTGGTCGGGTACGACGTGCGCGTGCTGGCCGAGCCGGTGGCGTACGGCTGGCGCTTCGGCGACGGTGCCACCGTGACCACGAGCCTGCCCGGTGCGCCGTACCCCGCGAAGGATGTCGTGCACCGCTACGACGACGCCCACGTCACCGTGCAGCCGAGTGTCGACGTGACGTACCAGATCCGCTACACGGTGGACGGTGGCGGCTTCCAACAGCTCGACACCACCCTCACCGCCCCGGGCCCGCCGACCGGCCTGCGCATCCGCGAGGCGACGGCGCTGCTGGCCGGCACCGACTGACTCGACCTGCAGACCTCGGGCTTTCAAGGCAGGCTGGGTGCAGCCCGCACCCCGCGGGCACGTCGTTTGCTCCGCCACCACCGGGGTACGGCCTCCAGGACCCACCCCTCTGCTCTAGGAGACATTCGTGGCTCGCAACACCCTTTCGCGCTCGATGCACGACCTCGGCCTCTCCGCGTGGTTCGGCGGCACCCTCGCCAACGCGGTAGCCCTCAATGCCGCAGCCGGGGAGGCAGGCGGTGAGTCCGACCGCGGCCGCGCCGTCAACGCTGGCTGGGACCGCTGGACCCCGGTCAACGCGGCCGCCATCGGCACGCATCTGATCGGCAGCATCGGCCAGCTCAGCGGCAACAAGTCCCGGCTGGCCAGCCAGCGTGGCGTCGCCACCATGGCAATCACGAAGACCGCGCTCACGGCGGCAGCACTGGGCGTCACCGCCTACAGCCGCACCCTCGGCAAGAAGATCTCCCGGCAGGGAGACGTGCCCGTCGAGCACGGCACCGCTCCGTCGTCGAGCACCCCGCCCGATGTCGCGAAGGCGCAGAAGCAGCTCGCTGTCCTGCAGTGGGCCATCCCAGCGCTGACCGGCGCCAACGTCGTCGTCAGCGCCTTCGCCGGTGAGCAGCAGCGTGCGCTCCAGGCGCACAAGGGTGTGCTCGGTCGCTTGGTGCCGCGCAACTGAGCGCGAAGGCCCACCAGGAGGGTCAGACGTCGGCGGTCCGCCGGGCCAGGTCGGCCACGACGCCTTCGTAGGAGCCGTGCTCGACCAAGGCGCGACGCTGCGCCTCAGCGCCGCCGCCCGATCGCTGCACCCGCGCCAGGCCCTCGGCGACCAGGTCGAGGTCGCCGGTCTCGGCCAGCACCGGCCGTACGAACGCCACCAACGTCTCGAACGCCTCGCTGGCCGGCACCAGCGCCCCCGTGTGCGGGTGGAGCAGGTGTCCGGAGACGCCGTCTCGAGACGCCCGCCAGTGCGCCGCGCGCAGCAGGTCGGTCCGCCACGGCGGCTCGGCCGGTTCGGTGCGGATGACCGTTTCGACCAGCGCCCGGGACAACGCCGCGATGAGGATCACGTCGGCCAGGTCGGTGCACACATCGGCTACGCGGATCTCGACGGTCGGCTGCTCGGCCGCCAGGCGGACGTCCCAGTAGATCCCCGCCCGGTCGATCGCCGCACCGCAGGAGACGAGCGCCTCCAGGGCGCTGTGGTAGCCGGCCGGGTCCCCGAACGGCTCGGTCTGCCCCGCGCTCGGCCATCGCGACCACACCTGCGTGCGCCAGCTGGCGTACCCGGTGTCGGTGCCTTGCCACAGCGGCGAGTTGGCGCTCACCGCCAGCAGCAGCGGCAGCCACGGCCGCAGCCGGTCGACCGCGGTGACGGCCTCCTCGTCGCTGGCCACCTCGACGTGCACGTGGGTGCCGCAGACGAGCGCCTGCCGCGCGATGCCGCGGAATTCGCCGAGGATGCGCCCGTACCGCTCGTCCCGGGTGGCCTGGGCCGTCTCCTGGCCCAGCGGTGGCAGGGACGCCGCCACCGCCCACGCCCCGGCCCGCTCGGCGGCTCGGCTCACGACGCGGCGAGAGGTACGCAAGGACTCGCCGAGCTGGCGCAAGTCGGTGCTCGGCGGGGTCGCCGTCTCGATCTGCTGGGCGAACAGCTCCTTCTCCACCATGACGTCGCCGGCGGCCTCGTCGCGCTCGTACTCGCTCAGGGCGGTCGACGACACCGCCGCCAGGCGGCCGGTCGCCGGGTCGACGAGTAGCAGCTCCTCCTCGACCCCGACCTGGCGTGCGCTCACGCCTCAGTGTCTCGCACCCCGGTCCACCGCACCGGGGCAGGATGCTGGCGTGGTCACAGCCGCGGAGCGGGTAGACGTGCTGGTCGTCGACGTGGCCAACGTGGTCGGCTCCCGCCCGGACGGGTGGTGGCGGGACCGTCAGGGGGCGACATCGCGCCTGCTCCACCGGCTCGCGAGCGCCGACCTCGCCGCCGGCCGGGTCGTCGTCGTGCTCGAGGGGGCGGCTCGGGGCGCTGCCGCGCCGACTGGCCTCGAGGTGGTCGAGGCGACAGGCTCGGGTGATGACGCGGTGGCCGCCCGGGTGCTCGCCGAACACGCCGCCCGGCAGTGCGTACGGGTGGTGACAGCCGATCGCGGCCTGCGCGCGCGCCTGCCGTCCGGCGTCAGCATCGTCGGGCCGGCGTGGCTGCACCGTCGCCTGGTGCCACGGCCCGAATCCGACCGCCCCTGACCGCGTGTCCACAGCCGCAGACGGCCGCTCGCCTGGTTGTGTCGGAGGTGCGTGCGAACGTGCGGTCGACACCGAGATCGGGGGTGCTGATGAGGTTCGTCGCGACGGCTGACTGGCAGCTGGGCATGACCGCGCACTTCTTGCCGG
>JBBSMD010000219.1:0-2918 GCA_038233355.1 Propionibacteriales bacterium | reverse complement strand
GTGAGCATCAGGTGCGCACCGATGAAGGAGTGGCGAATCGCCGCGTCCTTGTCGTCCGCGGAGGCCGTGGTGTTGTCGACATCGGCCGACAGCCGGACCAGCCCGCCGTCACGGTGCGCCGCCAGCCGAAGCGTCCCCGTGAGCGTCTGGCGACGCCGGACCACCCTGCCCGCGACCGCTCCCGAGGCATCCCGCAGCGTCTCGACGTCTTCCCCACCCTCGACCTCGACGTCCAGCGTGACTCCCTGGCTCAGCTCCGCGGTGCGCAACGGGCCGTACGCCACCTCACGGTCGACCGCCTCGTCCCAGGTGAGCCAGGTCGTGCCGTCGACGTCGAGCTCGCCGACCGCGGTGAAGCGTCCGTCGGCTTCGGCGCGCTCGACCGAGCGCACCTGCAGCTGCAGGCACCGCACGTACACGTGCACGGCCGCGTCGGTACCGGGCCGCAGGAGGCACTGGGTGGACAAGCTCGACTCCTCGCCGAGCCCGCTGGCTGCCGGACCCCGTGGCGCGAGGACACCGAACTGCCAGCGCGCCTGGTTCTTGCTCGAGGTGGACCGGTAGGGGTAGAGCAGGTAGCCCTCGTACAGCACCGCATCGGCCACCGTGCGGGCTCGTTCGAGGTTCGTGGGAGAGTTCACGGGACCACCTGCTCGGCGTCGGCGAGCAGCATCGACAACGCCTCTTCCCACGACGTCAGGCCACGAACGGCCTTGTAGTGGGCGAGGGCGTCCAGCGTGTCGCGGTCGAGCCGCACCCAGCCGCTGTTGGGGAAGTACATGTCCATCAGCGCCCGCCAGTGCCGCACCGGCAGCTCGTAACGTGCCTCGCGGTCCCACGGAATCTGCGTCACCGCAAAGCCGGTGTCGCCACGGGCGAACACCGTTCCGCTGAACAACAACTCGATCGGGATGTTGCCGTCGCGCAGCGCGTGCAGGTACTTCGCGCCGGTGACCTCGAAGTCGTACGTGCAGGGCAGCACGAGATCGACCTCGGTGGAGCCAGTGAAGCCCTGCACCATCGCGCTCGCGTGCATCCACAAGAACGGCTTCAGGGTGTCGGCCCAGCGCGACCGCGGGCCGAACAGGTCGAGCAGGCCACGCTCCTCCTCCGGCGTGTATGGGCGTCGATGCGCGTCGATGCGCACCTGCGCCCGCAGCGCGAGCGCGTGCACCGGCTCGCCGGTGGTCTCCTCGATCCGCAGCTTGGCGATCAGGTTGGGTGCCGCCGAGTACGGCTCGGGAAGGATGTCCTCGACCAGGAACTCCAGCTGCGTCATGGTCGGCCCCGTTCCGCGGCCGGTGCGGGGCGGCTGCGCTTCTCGGCCTTGTCGAAGAAGTGCTCGATGCCGTCGCGGGCGTCCTGCCCGCCGTCGAAACCGCTCCAGACCCGACGCAGCTCACCCACCAGCTCGTAGCAGGAGTCGATCGGCACCAGGTAGCACGCGAAGTCGGTGCGCTCGTGATGGGGCGCCCGCACGATCAGCGCTTCGACATCGGGCACCGCCAGACCCAGCTGCGGGTTGGCGGCCACCACGTCGTCCCATGCCCCCATCGGTAGCTCGGACTCGGCGGCGCCGGCCGGACCGGGGTAGAACGCCACGGTGCGGTCGAGTTCGGAGTTGCGGAAGAAGAACGCCAGCCCGACCGGGATCTCGAGCGCGTCCCACTGGGCCTGTTGCAGACTGAACTGCGGGAACGACAAGAACCGCTCGGGCACGGCGCGGTACCGAAGCTCGGCGTGTTCGTCGGTGAAGAGCAGATAGCAGGCGCGGCACGAGCAGAGCAGGCTGCGGCTGGACAGGTTGACCACGTGCGAGTGCGCCTCCCCGATCGGCTCGGCACACATCTCGCACCGCTCACCCACCACCGGCTGCGGCCGGTTGGCGGTGATCCGTGCGAGGACCGCCAGCGGGGAGCCGTCGGTGCTGACGCCGTTCGAGCCTGCGTTCATGCGCTCACCGCCCCACTGGCCGTCGAGGGCACCGCGATCGAGATGACGCCGTCGCGGACCAGCAGTGGCAGCGGCTCCAGGTGATCGCGCTCGTGCCCGTCGCCGTCGAGACAGGCGCCGGCGTGGCGTACGTCGTAGTGAGCCCGACAGGTGGGGCACCGCAGCACCGCGTCACCGACCGCGCCGCCGAGCCGGCGCTCCAGCGTCGTGTCGGTGAGGCTGCCCTGACACCGGGCACATCCGTCGCGGTAGGCGTACAGGCCGGACCCGACGCGCGCCACGACGACGGACGCCCCGCCCACCAGGCAACCGCGGACCTCACCGGCGGCGAGGGTGGACAGGTCGGGCACCGGCTCCCATCCCCCTCCCAACTCTGGAACGGATGCCGTCTCTGCAGCGGAGGCATCCTCGTCTCGAGCGTCGAGCCGTACGCGCAGCGCGCTGACCGGGATGACCGAGCCGCTCGACGCCTCGTCGGTCGAGGTGTCGTCGACCTCGATCCCGATGATCTCGGGCGCCGCCGCCTCCACCGCGCTCTCGACGGCGAGCTTCAGCGTGACCGAGGACGACGGGCAGCCGTCGCAACTGCCGAGCAGACGCAGCCGGACCATGCCCTCCTCGGTGACCTCGAGCAGCTCGACGTCGCCACCGTGCGAACCCAGATACGGCCGCACCTCCTCCAGTGCCCGCCCGACCCGCGTCGTGACGTCGTACGGGTGCAGCCCGTGCACCAGCAGCAGGCTCGCGACGAGGTCGTCACCCGCCAGCGCGTCGAGTGCCTCGTCATCGAGGCGCCCGGCGTCGTACAGCACATCGAGCATCCGCTCGAGACCCCCGCCGTACAGGTCGGCCAGCAGCCGCACCAACTCCTCGCTGCGCTCGCGCGCCATCGCTCCGTGCGCAGAACTCGCATCGAGCAGTGCCTCGATCCGCTCACCGACGGCCCTCAGGTCCGAGCCGGTGTC
>JBBSMD010000218.1:0-2925 GCA_038233355.1 Propionibacteriales bacterium | reverse complement strand
GTGCAGCGGCAGCCGGGAGAAGCCGCTGAGCACGTGCTCGACCGCGTCGTCGTCGGCGGGGCGGCCGGCCGCGGTGAGCAGCGTGCGCAGGTGCGCACCGGCGACCTCCGCGAAGTCGGCGCACACGCCGGTCACCTGCAGTGCGAAGCCGTCGCGCAGGACCCCGGCGAACCAGCCGCCGAGCGCATCCTCGCCGAGTCCGACCTCGGTGAGCCGTGACCCCAGCGGGCTCAGGTCGGAGAGCGTCTCGTTGACATCGAGCAGCAGCAGGTCCGGTCTCGTCATGGCCCGACCCTTCCACGAGCCGTCGGTCGACACACCGTCGCCTCCATGCCCCGGCCGGCGCGGCAAGTCACGGTCGCGCCGTCTCGGCCGTCGGCTGCGGCGACGACAGCGGGGTGGCCATCAGGGCCAGGGCGGCGGCCACGTCACCGGCCGGCACCCAGCGCACCCGCTCGTCGCGGCGGAACCACGAGTCCTGCCGGCGCGCGAACCGGCGGGTGCGCCGCGCCGTCTCCGCGCGGGCGTGTTCCTCGCTGCACTCCCCCGCCAGGTACGACAGCACTTGGGCGTACCCCAACGCGCGGGAGGCGGTGCGGCCCTGGCGCAGCCCGCACGCCTCGAGGCCGCGCACCTCATCGACGAGCCCCTGCGCCCACATCCGCTCCACTCTCGCGTCGATGCGCCGGTCGAGCTCCGGGCGGGAGACGTCCACGCCGACCATCGTCACCTGGTCGTACGCGTGCTCGCGGGCAGGGAGCGTGGCGGTGAACGACCCGGTGAGCTCGACCACCTCGAGCGCGCGTACGACGCGACGACCGTTGCCGGGCAGGATCGCGACCGCGGCGGCCGGGTCGGTCTGCGCCAGGCGAGCGTGCAGAGCGTCAGCCCCGTCGCGGGCGAGCTCGGCCTCGAGCCGCCCACGTACCGCTGGATCGGTGCCGGGGAACGCGAACCGGTCGACCACCGCGCGCACGTACAGCGCCGACCCGCCGACCAGCACCGGCACCACGCCGCGGGTGTGACAGTCGGCGACCATGCGTCGGGCCGCGCGCTGGTACGCCGCGACGCTGGCCGGCTCGGTGACGTCGAGGACGTCGATAAGGTGGTGCGGCACCCCGCGTCGCTGCTCGCGGGTCAGCTTGGCGGTGCCGACGTCCATGCCGCGGTAGAGCTGCATCGAGTCGGCGTTGACCGCCTCCCCGCCCAGCTCGAGCGCGAGGTCGACGGCCAGGTCGGACTTGCCGGTCGCGGTGGGCCCGACGACCGCAACGACCGGCCCGCCCGACACCACCGGCTCCGTCATGCCGCCAGTGTCGCAACGCGCCGCCGCTCCCGGACCGTCAGCGGGCCTGGAGAGACCCGGCGGCTGAGCACCCAACGGCACCGAGTGTCGGCGTGTGCACCTGCACCCACTCGGTCGAGGTCAACACGCCGACACTCCACGGCACGTGGTAGGCCGACACTCGACGAGGCGGTCCGTCGACGCTCCGCGGCACCGGGTGGGACGTCAGGCCGAGACCCGCCCCGGCGCCGTACGCAGCCGCGTCACGATGTCGGCCCACAGCCCGGAGAACACCGGCCGGACGTCGGTGCCGCGCTGTCGAAGCGCAGCCGCCACGCGCAGCACGACCCCGCGTGGATCTGTGTACAGCTGTCGAGCCGTCACGACGAGGACCCACCACCCGTGGCTCTCGAGGCGCTCGCGCCGGGGCAGGTCGGCCTCCCACTGCTGTTCGCGACGGATGTGGTGGCGCCCGTCGTACTCGACGGCGATGCGCTCGCGGGCGTAACCGAGGTCTGGCCGGGCGAGCCACCGACCGTCCTCGGTGCGTGCCGATGCGTTGACGGCTGGCTCCGGCAGTCCGGCAAGCACCAGGACGAGCCGCAACCTGGTCTCCATCGGTGACTCGACCCCCTCCCGGACCAGGCTGGCCGCGACACGGGCGAGACGGACGCCACGGCCGCGCGTCTGCCGGGCAGCATCGACCAGGTCCCGCGGGGTGACACGGGTCACTGCCACGAGAGAGTCTCCCAGCACGACGAGATCTAGCAGCGACAGCTCGGCGGCCAGCGAGAGAAACGTGACAACCGGTGCGGTGACGAGCCGACCACCGGTCCGGACGACGGGACGCCTGGTGGCGAAGCGGTGTACTCGCAACCCGGCGCGCTCATGGCCGGCGCTGCCGGGAACGGTCATGTGAATGACCTCGCTGTCGGGCACCGTGGCGCCCAAGAGCTGGGCGGCGAGATGGTGGCTCGCCACGGCGCCGAGGGGCAGCACCAGGCGGGCCGCGTCGTACCGCAACTGGGGACTGTCGGGAACCCCGGCCCGCACGTGCACCCCGTGCAGCAGCGGACGGTAGCGCGGGCCGTGCAGCACCCGGTCGCTCAGCCCGCTGGACAAGGCGGCCGCCGTGGTGAAGGGCCGGTCTCCGAAGGGGTCGGCACCGCAGGGACGGGACATGCGCCGAAGCCTGGCCGGTCCGGGGCGATGCGCGTGCCCGGCTGTCCACAGGCACCGATTCGCTCGCCATGTCGCATGGGCCCGTACGGCATCGACTGTCGACGTGTGCACCTGCACCAGCTCGCCCGAGGACAACATCCCGACACTCGCCGCGGGTCGGTCGGGCCTCAGCCGCAAGCACGAGCGGCGGCGGGCCTCAGCCGCAAGTACGGGGGCGGTGGGCCGCGCCCGCAAGCACGGGCGGCGGGCCGTAGGGCTCGTACAGCATCGACTGTCGGCGTGTGCACCTGCACCAGCTCGCCCGAGGTCAACTTGCCGCGGGTGGGCCGAGCGTCGGCATCCCGAGCGTCGGCGGGCCGAGCGTCGGCATCCCGAGCGACGTGGCAACCCGGCCGGCCGCACCGACGTCAGTCGCACCCGACCGCGCCGCCCACGCGTCACCGGCGCGCGTACGCCGC
>JBBSMD010000217.1:0-2945 GCA_038233355.1 Propionibacteriales bacterium | reverse complement strand
TGCCAGTTGGCCAGGCCCATCGCATGCACCAGCAGGCCACCCGCCTCCGGGTCGAGTCCGGCCAGCTCGGTCGCGGCGGCTCGTACCCCGCGCGGGGTGAGCGTGTCGGGCACCTGGTCGACGAGCACCGCCAGGCGAGTGGTGGACCCCGTGCGCCCGAGGTACACCCGCTCGCCCGCCGGGGCGTCAGCCGGCCGGATCCACCGCAGCCCGTACTCGTCGGTCGCCACCTGGTCGGGGCCGACCACCAGCACCCGCGAGTCTGGGTCGGACCAGGCGGCGGCGAGCATGTCGACGTCCGTACGCCCGTCGCCGTCGCGGTCGTGCCCGGGCGTCCCGAACGCGAACAGCGGGACCTCGGTGCTCGATTTGCTCACGGCCGCCGACCCTACGCCGGAGCCGACCGCCGAGTGGGTCCTGGCGGGAGCTCCCCTCCGCCGAGGGGCACCATGTGGTGGCCGGCGACCCCGCCGAGTGGCCTCATGTGGTGACCGGCGACCCCGCCGAGTGGCCTCAGGTGGTGGTCTCACACCGTCGAGTGGCCCCGTCTGGTGGTTGCCCCGCCCGCCAGGCCACCACATCGGGCCACTCGCGGCGCGAGCGTGGGCGCTGCGGTCGTCGGCCGGTGCCCGAGGTGAAAGTCGGAGTGCTAGGCGGGCCGCCTGCCGGGTCGTTGTCAGTCCGCTGTCGCTCGCGGGGCGCCGGTCAGCCAGCCCGCCAGGTAGCGCTGCGCGGCGGCGTGGTCACCGCGGTCGCTGCGGGTGGCGATGTGACCGTCAGGCCGGATCAGCAGCACGGCTCCGCGGCGCACTCGCAGCCGAGCAGCGGCGACACCGCCCGGATCGACTAGCGTCCCGGCAGCAGGTCTCCGGTCCAGCCGCGTGACGGTCAGCAGGTCACCGTACCGGTGCTGCAGGAATCGCCGCGGCGGGTCGGGCACCGCACCGACCAGCAACAGGTGGAATCCGAGCGCACTCAGCGCCTCGTGCAACCACACCCGTTCCCCGTCGCGTACGACCGGCACGTCCGGTAGGCGGTCACCGGTGCCGGGGCGGCGGCCGCGGCGCCTCGCAGGCAGCGCGGAGCTTTGCCGATACCGGACGTCGAGCTGTGACACGGTCCGAAATGCGGCAGCCCGAGCCGGTCGCAGGCGCACGGCCGCCGGCATCACCCGTGGGACGACATGGGCTCGGAGCAGCCGGAGCGCCGGGTGGGTCGAGGCCACCACGGTGAAGGCCCGGTCGGTGAAGCGCACCACGAACTGCCCGACCGGGCGGCGCTCCTCGTCGTAGGAGGCGAGCAGCGACTCGGGGGCGACACCGCGACAGACCAGGGCGAGCTTCCAGGCGAGGTTCCAGGCGTCCTGGATGCCGGTGTTCATGCCCTGCGCTCCCACCGGGCTGTGCACGTGCGCGGCGTCGCCGGCGAGGAACGCCCGACCGGACCGGTAGGTCTCGGCCTGCCTGTGCGCTAGGTGGAAGGCGGTCATCCAGACCGGGTCGTGCAGCCGCAACCGGGGACCGGCGGCCTCGTCGGTCAGCGACTGCAGCTCGGCCAGGGTGACCTGCCCAGATCCGGTGGACTCCGTGGTTGCGGTGGGATGAGCCGGGCGCATCCCGATCAGCCGCCACGAGGCTGGGTGCCGCAGCGGGAAGAACAGTAGCGGGCCGCGGTCGGTGACGAAGGTGTGCACCGAACCGGGATCCAGGCCGTCGACCTCGAGGTCGGCGAGCAGGAACGTCTGCGGGTAGCGAGCACCGGTGAACCGAATGCCGGCTTGCTCGCGCACCGTGCTGTGCACCCCGTCGCACCCGGCGACGTAGCGGGCTCGAACCACCTCCGGTGACCCGTCGGGTCGGGCGAGCGTGCAGGTCGACCCGTCCGACGCATGGCTCACCAGCCGTACCCCCCGCTCGACACGCACGTCCTGCGCGGCGAGGTGCTCACCGAGCACCGACTCGATCTCGGCCTGGGAGAGGAACAGCAGGAACGAGTACGCGGTGTCGTCGAGGCCCAAGTCGAACATCGGGACGCTCGTCACGCGTGTGCCGGCGTGCGCCTGTAGCCGAGCCGCCGAGTTGCCTCGCCGCACGAGCTCGTCGGCGACGCCGAGGCCGCGAAGAACCTCCAGGCTGCGCGGCTGGACACCCAGCGCACGCGACTCGTGCACCCGGTCCGGGCACTGGTCGACGATCCGCACCTCGATGCCGTACGCCCGCAACGACGCGGCGAGGGTCAACCCGGTCGGACCGGCGCCGACGACCAGGACCTCGCAGTCGCGCGTTGCGCTCATGGGGACCAGTCTGCCCGTGGGCCTGGGGCCGGTTCGGTGGCTCGCACCCGGCGTGCCGTACGTCTGCGGGCACCGCGCCGGCGACCAGGCCGCCGGCCCACCGGCCGGCAGCCGGAATCTCCGTGGCGGGGGGGTCCGGCCACCGCTCACAACGGTGCCGGCGTGATAGCCCTGCTCACCTCTGCCGCTGTCGACGCGAACTTCGCCGCGGACGTGCGCGCCGCCCGGGACGCCGTCGTGGCGGAGGACCGGTCGTGGCCCGCCGACTGATTTTGGACACCGGCGTCCTGATCGTCTCCGACCGGAACGCCTTACCCGTTGCTGGGCTGGCCGAGGACGACGACATCGTCATCGCCGCGATCACCGTGTCCGAACTGCGTGCCGGCGTCGAGCTCGCGACGAAGCACCATCGCGACGCGCGGGTCCGCTTCATGGACGCCGCCCTGCAGGTCCTGCCGGTCGAGCCCTACGACACCGCCACCGCTCGGGTCCATGCTCGGCTGCTGGCTCACCTGCATCGCACCGGAAGGCCCCGGGGAGCGCACGACCTGATCATCGCGGCCACCGCCGTGGCCACGGCACGCACGGTCGTCACCACGGACCGCGTCGCTCACTTTGCCGACCTCCCAGGTGTGACGTACATCCCGGTCTA
>JBBSMD010000216.1:0-2956 GCA_038233355.1 Propionibacteriales bacterium | reverse complement strand
TCGGGGTCAACCAGCCAGTACGACGGGCAGTCGGCGGCCTCGAAGCGGGCCCGCTTGAGGGTCGCGTCGATGCGGCGCGTGCTCGGGGAGAGCACCTCGATCGCCAGCAGGGGAGCCGTCGGCAGGTCCCGGCGGGTGAAGTCGGTCGTCGGGGCCACCAGCAAGTCGGGCTGCAGGAGCGTGTCGTCGCCCAGCGCCACGTCGAGTGGGGCAAGCATCACCGACAGGCCGTCGGGGCAGCCCCGCCGCAGGAGCAGATAGAGCTCACCGACCACGGACTGGTGCGAAGTACCCGGCGCCGGGGTCACGATCAGCACTCCGTCGATGAGCTCGTGCCGGCGCCCGTCGTCGGGCAGCGCGTCACGGTCGGCCCGGGTGAACGCGGTGGCTCGCTGCCGCAGGATGGTCATGCCCACCATGGTGCCTCCCTCGGATCGTGCCGGCCAGCCGGTCGGTCCCGATCACCCGACCGCCGCTCGTGGGGTCGCCAGGTCGTCCGGTGTCACGGGCACCAGCCGCTGGTCGTTGGCCAGGTGCACCGGCCACAGCCGTACGCCTGCCACCGCCGCGACGTCGGCCAGCCGCTGCGCCCAGACCCGTTCGTCCGAGGTGATGCCGGCTCGACCGGGCCTGGACAGCAGCAGCGCCGCCGACCCTGGCCCGAGATCCGCACAGACCTCCCGCAAGATCCACATCAGCGAGTCGACCATGTCCGGCTCGGGCACCCGCGGCAGCTCCGCGACCTGCTGCACCGTCGGGGCGACGTACCCGTCGGCGTCGATGAACAAGATCCACAGCAGCCGCTCGGTGAAGCCGAGTGGCCCCATCAGCGCGCGCCAGTGTCGCCACAGGTCCGCCTGCGTGCGCACCGGCGGCATGTCCTCGGGGCGGAGCAGTGGAGGGATGTCGTCGCCGGTGTTGTCGTTCATGGCGGCGAGCATGCCGAGGAACGGCACCGGGCGTCGGCGCTCGTCCACAGGGGGCGGCGGCCCCGTGGCGGGCTAGGGCACCGCGGCCGCCCGCCGTACCGCGTCGACGGATGCCGCGACATCGGCGTCGTCGGTGGACCAGTTGCTGACCGAGGCCCGTAGCACGGCCCGGTCGCGCCACCGTGAGCCCGACATCCACGCCGTACCGTCGGCCAGCACCCGCGCGGTCACCTCCTGGGTACGGGCGTCGTCGCCGAAGGCGCAGCACACCTGGGTGAACACCACGTCGTTGAGGACCTCCGCGCCGTCGACCTCGCCGATGCCGGCCGCCAGCGCCCGGGCGTTCGCCGCGAGCCCCTCGACCAGGTCGGCGACGCCGAAGCGGCCGAGCGAGCGCAGCGCCGCCCACACCGGCACCCCGCGGGCGCGGCGGGACAGCTCCGGCACCCGGTCGAGTGGGTCACCGGTGTCCTCGGCCTGGACGAAATAGCTGGCGTGGGCGCCCATCGCGCGGCGTAGCGGCTCGGGGTGGGCCACGACCGCGATTCCGCAGTCGTACGGCACGTTGAGGGTCTTGTGGGCGTCGGTGGCCCACGAGTCGGCGGCCGCCACCCCGGCGGTCAGGTGCCGCAGCTGTGGTGTGGCAGCCGCCCACAGGCCGAACGCGCCGTCGACGTGCACCCATGCCCCGTGGGCGTGCGCGAGCTCGATCGCCCGCTCGAACGGGTCGAACGCCCCGGAGTGCAGGTTGCCGGCCTGCAGGCACACGATGGTCGGGCCGGTCGCGCCGCGCAGCGCTTCCTCCAGGGCATCGGCGCGCAGCCGGCCCTCCCCGTCGGCGGCCACCACCTCCGGCTCGCCGAGTCCGAGGTAGCGCAGGGCCAGGTCGATGGTGACGTGCCGTTCGGCGCCCACCAGCACCCGTACGCGCGGACCGCCGGTGAGGCCGTGACGGTCGACGTCCCAGCCGGCATCGGTCAGCACCTGCTGGCGGCCGGCGGCCAGCCCGGTGAAGTTGGCCATCGTCCCGCCGGTTACGAACCCGACGTCGGCCCCTGCCGGCAGGCCGAGCAGGTCGAGGAGCCAGCGGCCGGCCACCTCCTCCGCCACGGCCGTACCCGGCGTGGCGTACCGCATGCCGGTGTTCTGGTCCCAGGCACTGGTCAACCAGTCGGCGCCGAGCGCGGCCGGCAGCGCGCCGCCCATCACCCAGCCGAAGAACCGACCGGAACCGATCGCCATCAGGCCCGGCTCGACCGCGTCCGCGAGTGCGTCGACGACGGCGGCCGGGTCGCTCGGCTTGTCGGGCAGCGGCCCGTCCAGGTCGGCCAGCACGCTGTCGGCATCTCGCCGGGGTGGGATCGGACGCGTCGCCAGCGACGCCAACCACTCCGTGGCTCGGACCCTGGCCCGGTCGAGCGCTGCCTCGTACTGCTCGGCTGAGGTGGCCATGCCGCCACTATGGCAGGACTCGGGTCAGCAGACGGCCTGCGCGGAGGCTCCGCGGGCGTCAGCGGCCGGGGGAAGACTGCCGGGTGGGTGGTCAGCCGCAGGAACGCCAGCACGACGGTCCAGGCGAACGCCACGGTCTCGGTGCCGCCGAGCGCTTAGCCCAGCCAGTCACGCGCCGCCGCGTGTTCACGGGAGCTTTCGTTGACCGCGTGCACCAACACGTTGGCGTCGACCAGCAGCACGCTCAGGCGCCCTGGGCGAGGCGCCCGGAGAGGTGCTGGTCCTCCAGCTCGCTGGCCAGGCGCAGCGCCTTCGTCACGTCGACGAGAGGTTCACCGAGGTCGTACGTGGGCATGGCCGGTGGTGGTCCAGCCACTCGCGTGCCGGCTCGGACGGCGTCGTTGAGCGCCTGCTTGAACGTCAACCCGCGCTCGCGCATGGCCCGCTTCACGACCTCGACATCGGGGTCGAGGGTCACCGTCGTACGCACACCAGCATCATCGCATCACCGCAGAGGACAGCATGCTGACTCAGGCGGGTCGTTGCGGCGACACCAGGGCGCGTGGGCAGACGCG
>JBBSMD010000215.1:0-2992 GCA_038233355.1 Propionibacteriales bacterium | reverse complement strand
TGAGCTCCCCGGTGAGCGGGCGCCAATCGGAGTCCCGCGCCACTGACCATCGGGGTAGCCGGTGCGCGTCACGCGGGTCACCCGGCGCCGTCCTGGTGGTGCCAACGGCCGTCACCGCCGGGGCGGCCCCATGCTCGGCGGTTAGGGTGGACCCGGTCCGCGGCCGGGCAGTCCCGCGCCGGCCGTTGCTCGAGTCCACAGAGGTGCACGTCCGTGTTCGACACGCTGCAAGACCGGCTCGCGGCGACGTTCAAGAATCTGCGCGGCAAGGGTCGACTGTCGCCGGCCGACATCGACGCGACCGCTCGCGAGATCCGGGTGGCGCTGCTGGAGGCCGACGTCGCGCTGCCGGTCGTGCGGCACTTCATCGCGAGGATCAAGGAGCGCGCCGCCGGCGCCGAGGTCAGCGCAGCGCTCAACCCCGCCCAGCAGATCGTCAAGATCGTCGACGAGGAGCTCGTCGCGATCCTCGGAGGCGAGACCCGCCGGCTGCGTTTCGCGAAACAGGCGCCGACGGTGATCATGCTCGCCGGCCTCCAGGGCTCCGGCAAGACCACGCTGGCGGCGAAGCTCGGCCGGTGGCTGAAGGAGCAGGGCACCACCCCGATGCTGGTGGCGGCTGACCTGCAGCGTCCCAACGCGGTGACCCAGTTGCAGGTCGTCGGCGAGCGGGCCGGTGTCACCGTGTTCGCGCCCGAGCCTGGCAGCGGGGTCGGTGACCCAGTGGCGGTGGCGCGTGACTCCCTCGAGCACGCTCGGCGCACCCTGCACGACGTCGTCGTGATCGACACCGCCGGCCGGCTCGGCATCGACGCCGAGCTGATGCAGCAGGCCGCCGACATCCGGGCCGCCGTCCAGGCCGACGAGGTGCTCTACGTCGTCGACGCCATGGTCGGCCAGGACGCCGTACGTACGGCCGAGGCCTTCGCCCAAGGGGTCGGCTTCACTGGTGTCGTGCTGACCAAGCTCGACGGTGACGCCCGCGGTGGTGCCGCGCTGTCGGTGGCACAGGTCACCGGACAGCAGGTGATGTTTGCCTCCAACGGCGAGAAGCTGACCGACTTCGATGCCTTCCACCCCGATCGAATGGCCTCGCGCATCCTCGGCATGGGCGACATGCTGACTCTGATCGAGCAGGCGGAGAAGGCCTTCGACGCCGACCAGGCGGCCGCCGCGGCCGCCAAGCTGCAGGGCAAGGGCACAGACTTCACCCTCGACGACTTCCTGCAGCAGATGCAGGCCGTACGCAAGATGGGCTCGCTGTCGAAGATCTTCGGGATGCTTCCCGGGATGGCCCAGTACAAGGACCAGATCGCCGGCATCGACGAGCGGGAGATCGACCGCATCCAGGCGGTCATCCTCTCGATGACCCCGGCCGAGCGCGACAACCCCAAGATCATTGACGGCTCTCGCCGCACCCGCATCGCGAGGGGCTCCGGCACGCAGGTCAGCGACGTCAACAACCTGGTCGACCGCTTCTTCGAGGCGCGCAAGATGATGAGCCAGCTTGCCAGCGGCGCGGGCATGCCCGGGATGCCCGGGCTCGGCGGGGGCGGCAAGCGCAGCAAGGGACGCCAGCAGGCGGTGAAGAGCCGCAGCAAACGAGGCTCCGGCAATCCGGCGAAGCGGGCGGCGGAGGCCAAGGAGCGGGCCGCGGCCGGTGCGGCTCGACCGCAGGCCAACCCGTTCGGCGGTGCGCCGCCGGCGGGCGGCGAGAGCACCGACTTCGAGCTGCCGAAGGAGCTGCGCGACCTCCTGTGACGCCCCTGCCGCCCGGGTCGTGTCGCCGCTCGGTCACGCCGGACGCTCGCGTCGCCCCGCACGCTCCACACGCTCGCGTCGCTCCGCACGCTCCGGTCGCTCCGCCACGCGGTCTGGCGTAGCGGCAGGTGGGTTACGCAGGCTGCAAAGCCCGCTCCCGCCACGTCGGACACTGAGGGCGTCGTGTGACGACGGCTGAGCGCTACGGTCGCCCGGTGAACGACCGGTCGAGCACCGAAAACGACCCGGTGCTCCGCGTACGCGGCCCGGTGCTGCCGCACGGCGAGCACCGGGACCTCTACGTGGTCGGCGGTCACGTGACGTACGAGCCGTGTGCGGACCCGACGGACGTCGCGACCGGCTGGGTCGTGCCCGGCCTCGTCGACGCGCACTGCCACGTCGGGCTGGATGCGCACGGGGCCGTGGGTCCCGACGAGCAGGTCGAGCAGGCGAGTGCCGACCGTGACGCGGGGGCGCTGCTGTTGCGCGACTGCGGGTCGGCCGCGGACACCCGCTGGCTGGACGAGCGCGACGACCTGCCCCGGATCGTGCGGGCCGGCCGGCACATCGCTCGTACGAGGCGCTACATCCGCAACTACGCGCACGAGGTGGAGCCCGCCGAGCTGTCGGCGTACGTGGCACGGGAGGCCGCGCGTGGTGACGGCTGGGTGAAGATCGTCGGTGACTGGATCGACCGTGACGCGGGTGACCTCACGCCGTCGTGGCCAGGGGATGCGGTGCGCGACGCCGTGGCGACGGCGCACCAGCACGGGGTGCGGATGACCGCCCACGTCTTCGGCGAGGCGGCACTGCCAGACCTGATCGCGGCCGGCATCGACTGCCTCGAGCACGGCACCGGGTTGTCCGCCGATCTCGTCGACGCGATGGTCGAGCACGGCACCGCGCTGGTGCCGACTGTCAAGCAGCTGGAGAACTTCCCGACCTACGCCGAGCAGGCCGCTGCGAAGTTCCCCGCGTACGCCGCGCACATCCGTGACCTGTTCGACCGCCGCCGTGACACGATCGGGGCCGCGTACGAGGCCGGCGTGCCGATCTACGCAGGCACCGACGCGGGTGGCGTGTTGCCGCACGGACTGGTCGCCGCAGAGGTGCAGAAGCTCGCGACGTACGGGCTCACCCCCCTCGACGCGCTCGGGGCGGCATCCTGGCGGGCGCGGGAGTGGCTCGGTCACCCGGTGCTCGAGGAGGGCGCGCCGGCCGACTTCTGCGT
>JBBSMD010000214.1:0-3011 GCA_038233355.1 Propionibacteriales bacterium | reverse complement strand
GTCGACGGTGTCGACTCCCGGCCCTCCGACGAAGGTGTCGCTGCCGCCACCACCGCGCAAGGTGTCGTCACCACCCAGGCCACAGATGGCGTCGTCACCTGGGGTCCCGGTCAGCACGTCGTCGCCCGGGGTCCCGAGGACCGTGCACACGTTCTGGGGCGTCACTGGCGAGGACGGCACCGACGGCACTCCGATGTCGTCGAACGTCAGCGCCGCGACCGTGAACGAGTAGGCCGTGCCGTTGGTCAGGAAGCGGACGGTGGCGCCGGTCGCCGTACCAGGGACGAGCAGGGTCTGGCCGCCCGGACGGGCCGTCACCTGAAACGAGGTCTCGAGCGGGTCGATACCGACCGGTGGCGTCCAGACGATCCGCGCAGTGTTGTTGCCCGGCACGGCCACGACGGCAGTCGGTGCATCCAGCGGCTCGGGCGCGACGGTGGTGAGGTGGGTGGCGCTGGCGGAGACGCTGGCGGCGGCCGCGGTGATCATGAGCGTGGTCCCTAGCACGAGGCTTAGTCGCCTGGTGGGGCTCGGGTGGCGTTGGTCGAGAGCCGGAGTCGGCACCGTTCGGTTCCTTTCGAGTGCGGGTTTCCGTTGTCGTTACGTACGCGTGCGCCTAACCGATCTCGGCGACGACGAGCTCTCCGCCCAGCTTGGCCGAGAACGTGGTCCTCGGTCGCAGTGAGCGGACCGGCTCCGGCTTGGTGCTCGGCCGGTACATGCGCACCGGCGCTCGGTCACTCAGCTCGACCGTGACGGTCTGTGCGGTGACCGGGAGGTACCTGCCGGTGGAGGTGGGTACGTCCCACTCGTAGAGGTCGACGTCACGCCACATGCACAGGTAGTGCTTGCCCGATCGCTTCTGCACGAGCAGGCTGCGATAGTCCGCCCCCTCTCCCGAGACCATCACAGGCAAGCCCCGTGGCGAGAAGGACGGGCCCGGGTCCGAGAACAGGCGTAAGAAGTTCTGCATGGCGGTGTACTGCGGCTTCACGCTCCAGGTGGACGGGTCCACGCCCGGGGTCCGGACGAAGCCGAAGTTCGACTCTCGGTCGGCGTTGGTGGGATCCGGGTCGTCCAGGAACTCGTAGGCGAAGAAGCGCCGGTTGCCGCGCAACACCTGCTCCATCACGTGTCGAGGCGCATACGCGGCGTTGACGTCCTCCGGAACGGGGTTCGCGCCGCCGGAGTACGCCAGCGCGTTGAAGTACCCACCCTCGGTCGTGTGGAACCGCTCGCCGTCGGGGTAGGCCGGCCTCGCGGCCGCCATGAACCGGTCGAGGTCGTCGCTGGGGGAGCTGCCGTGGGGATAGACGTGGATGTTGCCGTAGTGGGTCCAGGGGGACATGTTGCCGAGCGCACGGTAATCGGCCTCGACGGTCGACGATCCGCGGCCCACCGGTCGGGCCAGCGCCGGACCGACCACCGGGATGCCGGCGGTGGCTGGGCGCTTGCGGGACTCCTCCCACAGGGCGCGTGAGAGGTTTCGTGTCTGCGCCACCCATGTCAACGGGGGGACGCCGTCGTTATTTGGTTCGTTGCAGCCCTCGAGTCCACTGAAAACCCCGGAGGCGGCACCGCCGTAGAAGCCGGCGATCTCGTCCAGCTTGCGGTTCACGATGTTGCGTGCTCCGGCCAGCGTCATTCCGTCGCTGCGCTCACCCATCACCGCCTCCACCTTGGTCCCGGCCGCAGCCAGCCGCTGAAAGCCGTAGCGCTGGGCGGCGAGTCCCGGTGAGAGCCTGCCCCTGATGTGCCGTACGCCCAGGTCGAGCAGGAGGTCGGTAAGCGCGACCTCGTCCCCGTACGTCGAGTGCTGGAAGTTGTAGTGGGTGCACATGCCCCAGGAGTCGGCGAGAACGTCGGACTGCAGCGCCGACACGAGTGGCAGCCCGGCAGCGGCTGCGCTCGATACTCCCGAGACACCGCGACCAGCCACGCCGGCGGCGGCCAGTCCGCTCGCGGTCAGGAACCGGCGGCGGGTGAGTGCCCCCCGAGCGCGCCGTGCGAGAGCGTGGTCGGCGGCCACGGAGCCGACTGTTTGGTCGTGGGTCATGGAATCGAGAACCTCCCAGTTACGGTGAGTAATGAACGTAACTGAGAGTTGTGGCGAGGAGCAGTGCATTCATCCGTTCGTCGATCCGGTGTGCCGGATCGGCCGATCCGCGCCACCGAGGTTACGAGTCTTCAACCGCCCGAATGCGTGCGGGAATGGGCGCTAGGCCACCAATGGGGCGGGTCCCCACGTCACGCGTATGTCGGACATTCAAAAGCCCGGCCGGACGACGTAGCGACCGGGCACCGACGCGTCGGCATGCGCGCGGCGGGTCGGCACCGGACGTGACTGAATCCGGCGCCGGCGCGGGCTGGTGTCCCGTCAGCTGCCGAGCGTGCTCACTCGCACCCGTCGACGCTGTCCCCGGGGTCGAAGCTGCAGAGGTCGTCGCCGTCCGAGCCGTGCAGGGTGTCGTTGCCGGCCCCGTCGACGCCGTTGAGGTTGTCGTCGCCCGCGCCACCGAACATGCGGTCGGGTCCTGCGCCACCGACGATGATGTCGTCGTCGGCCGCACCGAAGATGACGTCGCTTCCGCCGCCGCCTGCGAGGTTGTCGCTGCCCACCCCGCCGGCGATCCGGTCGGCGGTCTTGCCCCCACGCACGTTGTCGCGCCCGGCCTCGCCGGAGACCCGGTCGGCGCCATTGCCACCGCCCACGGTGTCGTTGCCGCCACCGCCACGCACGACGTCTCGCTTCCGCCCGCCATTGATGTTGTCGTCACCCTGGTCGCCGTTGATGAGGTCGATACCACGGTTGCCCGTGATGCGGTCGTCGCCGGCGTCACCGCAGATGATGTCTCGGTTGCCCTTGCCAGCAAGCCTGTCGTCCCCACCCAGGCCCGCGATGACGTCGCGGCCCGCTGTCCCGACGAGGTCGTCGTCGCCAGGCGTCCCGACGATGGTGGCCTCATGACCACGGCACATCACCGTGCCAGCCGCGGCAGGTGTGGTGGTTG
>JBBSMD010000213.1:0-3030 GCA_038233355.1 Propionibacteriales bacterium | reverse complement strand
CCCCGCTTCATGGTCAGCGGGCACGGTCCGTACGTCGTCGACGCCGACGGGCACGAGTACGTCGACCTCGTCGGGTCGTGGGGCCCGCTGCTGCACGGGCACGCCCACCCCGCGGTGGTCGAGGCCGTACAGGCCGCGGTGTCACGTGGCACGTCGTTCGGGGCGCCGACCGAGCCCGAAGTGGCGCTCGCCGAGGAGATCGTCGCCCGCACCTGTGTCGACCAGGTCCGGTTGGTCTCCTCCGGCACCGAGGCCACCATGTCGGCGGTGCGGCTGGCTCGTGGCGTCACCGGTCGCGACCTGGTGGTGAAGTTCGCCGGCTGCTACCACGGGCACGTCGACTCGCTGCTCGCCGCGGCCGGGTCGGGGGTCGTGACGTTCGGGTTGCCGGGCACGCCGGGCGTGCCCGCCGCCTCGACCGCGGCCACGCTCGTACTGCCCTACAACGACGAATCGGCCGTGACCGCGGCATTCGCCGAGCACGGTGACCGGATCGCGTGCCTGGTCACCGAGGCGGCGCCGGCGAACATGGGCGTGGTGCCCCCGCAGCCGGGGTTCAACGCGTTCCTCGCCCGCACCTGCGCCCAGCACGGAGCCCTGTTCGTCAGCGACGAGGTGATGACCGGCTTCCGGGTCTCCCGGTCGGGTCACTGGGGTCTCGACGGCGCCCGCGAGGGCTGGGTGCCCGACCTCGTCACCTTCGGCAAGGTCATGGGTGGCGGCTTCCCGGCCGCCGCCTTCGGGGGCCGCTCCGACGTGTTGTCCCAGCTGGCGCCCGAGGGCCCGGTCTACCAGGCCGGCACCCTGTCGGGTAACCCGGTCGCGACCACCGCCGGTCTCACCAGCCTGCGACTCGCCGACGACGCGACGTACGCCCATCTCGACAGCACCGCCGCGCGGGTCCAGGCCATGGCATCGGCCGCCCTCGAGGAGGCCGGCGTTCCGCACCGCGCCCAGTCGGCGGGCAACCTGTTCAGCGTGTTCTTCGTCGACGACACCGCGACCGGGGCCGACACCGGGACCGCGGCCGACACCGCGGCCGTACGCGACTTCACCGGCGCCCGCGCGCAACGGCTGGATCGCTTCGCCGCGTTCTTCCACGCCATGCTCGCGCACGGTGTGTCGCTGCCACCGAGCGCCTTCGAGGCGTGGTTCGTCTCCTCGGTGCACGACGACGCCGCTCTCGAGCGCATCCACGAGGCACTGCCGCACGCCGCCCGGGCCGCCGCCCGAGTCCCCGACTGACCCGTCCCCCGACAGGAGCCGCCGCGCCATGCCCGACGTGACCGACCCGGACCGCCCGGCCGACGCCACGCCACCGGCGGCCACCGACCGGCTGCCGGAGCCGCCCCCGGACCAGGAGGCCGAGCTCGAGGCGCAGGACGAGCTGGTCGAGCGGGCCAAGCCGCTGCTCGGCGGTGCCATCGACACCGAGCAGACGGACGTCGCACCGGACCTGTCCGCCGAGCGCACCGTGGTGCACCTGGTCCGCCACGGCGAGGTCTACAACCCCGAGGGCATCCTCTACGGCCGGCTGCCCGGGTTCCGGCTGTCCGAGAGGGGTCACGAGATGGCGCGGCGTCTGGCCGAGCACTTCGCCGACGCCGACCTGGTCCACCTCGTCGTGTCCCCGCTCGAGCGCACGCATGACACGGCGATGCCGCTGGCGCGAGCGCACGGGCTGACCTGGCAGGTGGACGAGCGGGTGGTCGAGGCGGGCAACAAGTTCGAGGGCAAGCGCTTCGGCGTCGGTGACGGCGCCTTCCGGCACCCGCGGGTCTGGTGGCTGCTGCGCAACCCGTTCCGGCCGTCGTGGGGCGAGCCGTACCGGGAGATTGCGCAACGCATGCTGGCGGCGATGGCCGACGCCCGCGACGCCGCTCGGGGCCGCGACGCGGTGATCGTGTCGCACCAGCTGCCGGTGTGGATCGTCCGGTCCCACGTCGAGCGGCGCCGCTTCGCGCACGACCCGCGCAGGCGGGAGTGCAACCTGGCCAGCGTCACCTCGATCACCTACGCCGGTGACGCGATCGTGGGTCTCACGTACGCCGAGCCCGCCGCCGATCTCGTGCCGGGTCGTACCGAGAAGAAGTTCGTGGCCGGGGCATGAGCGAGTTCCCGTCCTCCCACTCCGAGGTCGCCCGCCGCCGAGTGGCCCCAGGTGGTTGGTTGCGACGGGCGCCAGCCACCACCCGGGGCCACTCGCGCTACCCGCGGCGCGACGGGATGCGCCGGTGCCGGGGGCTGTGGATCGTGTTCGCTGTACTGGTCGCCACGGGGTGCAGCCGGGTCGACACCAGCGCTGCCGGGGAGACCAGCGGCTTCGTCACCGCGCAGCGGTCGGTTCTGGTGATACCCGAGGACGAGCGCGGCGAACCGGTGACCGGCCTGGCCGGCCCGACCGTGGACGGCGGCGACTACGACCTGGCCGACCAGGCCAGCGGTGAGACAGTCGTCAACGTCTGGGGCTCGTGGTGCCCGCCGTGCCGGGCCGAGGCTCCTGACCTGGTACGCGCCTCCGAGCGCCTGGCCGACGACGGGGTGAGCTTCCTGGGCATCGACGTCAAGGACACCCCCGCTCAGGCGCGGGCCTTCCAGCGCCGCTTCGGCATCACCTGGCCCAGCCTCGACGACCCCGACGGGCAGTTCGTGCTGGCCATGCGGGCGGTGCCGTCGGCCGCGATCCCCACCACGTGGGTGCTCGACGACGAGGGCCGGATCGCGGCTCGGATCGTCGACCAGGTCGACGCCGACACACTCGTCGATCTGGTCGCCGACGTGCGGGCCGGTGACGTGAGCACCGAGACGGTCCTCGATGGGTAGCTGGTTCGGCGACACCGCCTTCGCCGGGTCGATGCTGCTGGCCGTACCGGTGGCGGCACTCGCCGGCCTCGTGTCGTTCTTCTCCCCGTGCGTGGTCCCGCTGCTGCCGGGCTACCTGTCCTACGTCTCCGGGCTCTCCGCGGCCGACCTGGCCGCCAGCTCGGCCAGCCCGGGCCGGCAGCGCCGGCTGGTTACCGGTGCGACGCT
>JBBSMD010000212.1:0-3047 GCA_038233355.1 Propionibacteriales bacterium | reverse complement strand
GCGTGGGTCCGGCTGCTGTCCAGCCAGAAGGCGCGCGGCCGGTCGGCGTAGAGCTTGGCGAAAACGCGAGCGGTGTCCACCTCGTACGACAGCAGCTCGACCACGAGGCGCATCGGTCGGGCCGGTGCCGCGACCGAAGCCGGCCCCGTCCCGGGTGGCGACGGTACGGCGACGGCGGGCGTACGGGCGGCTGGCGCACCGAGGGAGCAGCCCGTCCGGTCGCAGACCAGCCGCAGGAAGTTACGCACCAGGTCGGCCCCGTACTCGGTGGCCACCGACTCGGGGTGGAACTGCACTCCCCACCGCGGCAGCTGGCGGTGCTGCAGCCCCATCACGGTCGCCGAGTCGTCCTCGGCCCAGGCGGTTGGGACCAGCGTCTCCGGCAGCTCGGTGACGTGCAACGAGTGGTAGCGCACCGCACGAAAGTGCTGCGGGAGACCGGCGAACGGTCCCAGGCCGTCGTGGGTCACGCGAGTGACGTAGCCGTGCCGCGGGCGGCCCTCGCGCACCTGTGCACCCGACACGTGAGCGATCGCCTGATGACCCAGGCAGACCCCTAGCACGGGCAGCTGGGGGTGCCGGGCGAGTAGCTCGTTCACCAGCGCCACGTCGGTGGCCCGTTGCGGTCGACCAGGGCCCGGTGAAATGACGACGGCGTCGTACTCCCCGGGGTCGAGGCTGCCAAGTCGGCGGTCGTCGTTGACCAGCACGGTCGGCGAAGACCGGCTCGTCTGCGCCAGGAGCTGGAACAGGTTGTAGGTGAACGAGTCGTAGTTGTCGACCAGCAGCAGCCGCACAGTGCCGGACCTCCCACAGCTCGACGTAGGCGATGATGCCCCACCCGGAGCGGAAGGCGTGCACCGTAGGCGCCTGCGCCGTGTTGGCGCCCAGCCATTCGTGCCCACGGTCGTCGACCGGTTGATGAGGGTGCCCGACGCGGCGTCGGTCGCCGGTGCGCGGTTCCTCCAGGAGTTCACCGGACAGCGAGCCGACGGCTCGACCGGCACGAACCTGCACGGCGCGCTCAAGCTCACCTGCGAGCTCAGAGAACGCGCTGTCGAGGGCAGCATCGTCACGCTCGTCTGCGACGAGGGCAGCCGCTACGACGACTCCTACTTCGACGACGCCTGGGTGCAGGCGCAAGGGCTTGACCTGGTGCCCTACCTGAATGCGTTCCGGCGAGCGACCACAGAGGGGTGCTGGCCGGCCGGCGTGTGAAGCGTCAATCCTCGCGGAGCCGACCACCGCGTCGGACCACCCCTGGGTCGAGGCGGCCGCTGGCAGCGTGGCATAGCCCTGCAACGGTGGCACCCGACTTCCGGGTGCTGCAGCCGCGGCACCCGACTTCCAGATCAGCAAGCGGATCTCTATCGCGAAGTCAGGCGCAAACCACCCAGCGGACGCAATGTCGCTTCGTCGCTTCTCGTTGTGCGCCGGGGGTGGAAACGTCGGGCAGTCCTCAGGCGGCGTGGGGGTTGAAGTAGAGGTCCAGCCGCCATGACCTGCCCGGGGGTGGTGGGTCTGGGCTGGCGGGCGCGGCGCCAGGTGCGGCTCGAGGTGCGGCGCCAGGTGCGGCTCGGGGTGCGGCTCGAGGTGCGCGCCCGACCGGTGGGGGTGGTCGGCTGCGGTAGCGGTGGCCGGTGGGGGTGGTGGTTTCCACCGCACCGTCGCCGCTCAGGGTGGTACTCCAGCCGTGGACCTCTTTGGTGTAGTTGCACGCTTCACACAAGCCTTGCCCGGTGCGCGCGTTGGTCTGCCCGCCGGCCGCCACCGGGACCGGATGGTCGGCGTGGCGGATGGGGGCCTCACACCAGGGGGTACGACACCAGCGGTCCTTGACGATCAGGAACCGGCGCGACTTGCCCGTGAAGTAGCGGTGGGTGGACTCCATCGCCACCAACTGGCCGGACCCGGGGGCAGTGTAGAGCCGACGCAGCCACACCTGCGCTTCGGCGACGGCTCGACCGACATGGTCCACCACACCATCTCCGGCCCCACCCGCCGTCTCCCCCGCCGTCTCACCCGCGGTGTCGTCAGCGGTGTCCTCCGCGCTGAGACCGGTGCCCCAGCAGGTGTCGGCGCTGCTGGGGCCGGCGTCCCAGGTGGTGGAGCTGCCGGTGCCCCAGCTGCCGCTGGTGGAGCTGCCGGTGCGGTCGGTGCGGTCGGTGTGTGGGATCTGGTGGAGGTCTCCGCGTAGCCAGTCGCGGGCCAGGGGGGCGGGGATGGGGCCGTAGCCTTCCAGGTCAGCGGGTTCGGGGTCGTCGCCGAACAGGGTGTGTTCGGTGACGACGAGATTGACCTCGACCGGAACCGCGTCGGCGCTGGTTTGGCCGGTGAGGCGTTCGACGAGGGTGTCGGCCATGATCTGCCCGCGGCTGCGAGGGTCGCCCACGGCGCGGCGAGAGTCGGCGTGTCGGCCCAAGGCGGTGTAGGCGGCGACGCCTTGTTCGACCGGTAACAGCCCGCTCAGCCAGGCCATCGTGTCCGGTGCCGGTCGCAGGGACACCCGCCGCTCGGTGCGGGCTTTGCTGGCGCGTGCCGTGACCGCGCGAGGTTCGAGCCGGTAGGCGATGCGGCGGGCCTCGGTGCCGGTGGTCCGGTCTCCCATCGCTTCCAGACCGCCGGGTCGCGCGGCCAGTTCGGCGTCGACGACGCTGCGATGCTCCCGGGTCAGGCAGGCGGTCTCTCGGACCACCAGGGTGGCTTGCCACTCGCTGATGTGGCCGTTTTGCAACGCGGTCAAGGTGTGCGGCATCTCGTAGGCCAAGGCCTCGGCCAACCCCAGGTGTCGGGCACCTTTGGCCGGGCTGTCGCGGCGGGCCAGCGCGACTTGTGCGCCCACCCCCTTGCCTACCTCGGCTGCCGCCATGCCCGCGGCGCGTTGGGTGGCCCGCTGGGCGGCGGCGAAGCGGGCCGTCACTCGCGCCTGAGCCGCCGAGGCCGCCGACTTCAACTCCTCCAACGCCCGAATCTGATCGATCAGCTCCGCACCACCCCCGCCGCCAGTGTTGCCGCCCGTGCCGCCGGTCCCAGTGGTCTTCGCAGTG